>JBAXEN010000099.1:0-12144 GCA_037140415.1 Betaproteobacteria bacterium
AGGCGCTCTGACAGGGGCCGCCTTGAGCCACCACCGCAGGGACCCCCAGCGCCGAGGCTGCAATCCCCCAACCGGTGCCGCCGTAATAAATGCCCAGCAGCCAGCCGCTTTGGCCAGGGTGGCGTGCAGCCAGTTGTGCGGTCAGCAGGCCGGCGGCCACAAAGAGCCAGGCGCTGGCCGCACCGGCCAGCAGGCGCAGCAGCAGCAGGGGCTCGGCCAGCCGGAAAAAGCCGGTCAGTGCCATGAAGGTGCTGGCGCCGACTGCCCCCACCAGCACTGTAGCGCCTGCACCCCAGCGCCGCAGCAAGGCTGGCGCGCTGAGCGCGCCCACCAGATAGCCCAGCGCATTGGCGGTGTTCATGGCGCCAGCCAGCGTGTAGGACCAGCCCAGGTCATCGCGCATGATGGGCAGCAGCAAGCCGTAGGCAAACCGGGTGATGCCCAGCGACACCGCTGCGGCCATGGACAGTGCCAGCGCCAACAGCACGGGGGGCGTGAGGCGCTGCGCTGTCATGGGCTGTGTGTAGGTGGCGGGTTGGGAGGCGGCCGCACAGGGCCGGGAAGGTGTTTGCGCAGTCTAGCTGTGCCGTCCAGGCGGGCTAACACCAGGGTAAACACTAGGTTTTAAACGAGGCGAATTGCAGAAAATTTGCCCTCAAGTGATACAAAAATTACGAGTTGCAGTGATAATTTGACACATAAAGGAGTGTTGAGCCATGTCGCTGTTCGAAAAACACCAGGCCTTGATTGAGGGAGCCGTGCAGGCCATTGCCCAGCGTGGCTATTGGTCGCCCTTTGCGGAGATGCCCAGCCCCAAGGCTTATGGTGAGTCAGCACCATCGGCCGGTCGAGCAGCCTTTGAATCGTATCTAGGTCAGCGCTTTGAACTCGACCAGCCCGGCCAGAGCGGCTGGATCAGCCCCGAGGTCTCGCCCTATGGGGCCCCGCTCGGTGTGAGCTACCCGGTCTGTGAGGCGCAGGCCCTGATCGATGCCGCCCAGGCGGCCATGCCAGGCTGGCAGCGTTTAGGGGCCCGCGAGCGGGTGGGTCTGTGCGCGCAGGCCATCACCGAGCTCAACGCCCGCAGCTTTGAGATCGCCCATGCGGTCATGCTGACCACCGGGCAAGCCTGGATGATGGCCTTTCAGGCTGGCGGCCCGCATGCACAGGACCGGGCGCTGGAGGCCTTGGCCTATGCCTGGCAGGAGCAAAGCCGCGTGCCCGAGCAGGCCCTGTGGGAAAAGCCGCAGGGCAAGAATGCGCCGATACGCATGCGCAAGCATTTCGACATCGTCGGTCGTGGTGTCGCTTTGGTCATCGGCTGCGGCACCTTCCCGACCTGGAACACTTACCCCGGCCTGTTCGCCGCCCTGGCCACTGGCAATGCGGTGATCGTCAAGCCTCACCCGCATGCGGTGCTGCCGGCAGCCATCACCGTCAGGATCCTGCGTCAGCTCTTGGCGGCGCAGGGGCAAGACCCGAATCTGGTCAGCCTGTACGTGCCGGTCAGTCCTGCCGCCACCCAGGCCCTGGCCACGCACCCGGCCGTGCGCTCGATCGACTTTACCGGTGGCAATGCCTTTGGTCGCTGGTTGCTGCAGCACTGCGCTCAGGCCCAGGTGTATGCCGAGCTGGCTGGCCTCAATCATGTGCTGATCGACTCGACCTCGGCCTACCAGGCGATGCTCGACAACCTGGCCTTTACGCTGTGCTTGTATTCAGGCCAGATGTGCACCACCAGCCAGGCCCTCTTGGTGCCCCGAGGCGGTATTGACACCGACCAGGGCCCCAAGAGCTTGGAGCAGGTGCAGACCGATCTGGCTGCGGCCATCGACCGCCTGCTGGCCAAGCCCGAGGTGGCGTGTGCGGTGCTGGGCGCCATCCAGTCGGACGACACCCTGGCCCGCATCGCGCAGGCGCAGTCGGGCCAGTGGGGTCGGGTGGTCCGTGCTTCGCAGCCGCTGAGCCATCCCGAGTTCCCGCAGGCCCGGGTCCACACCCCGGTCTTGCTGGCCTGTGATGCGGCCGACGAGTCGGCCTATATGCAGGAGCGCTTTGGGCCGATCGCCTTTGTGGTGAGTGTGCCCGATACCGAGGCGGCGGTACGGCTGTCAGAGCGCATGGTTCATGAGCATGGGGCTCTGACCGTCGGCGTTTACTCCGCCCGGCAGGAGGTGTTGCAGGCTGTCACCGAGGCGAGCTGGCGCGCCAAGGTGGCGCTGTCGATCAACCTGACCGGCTCGGTCTATGTCAATCAGTCGGCGGCTTATTCTGACTACCATGGCACGGGTGGCAATCCGGCGGCCAATGCCAGCTATGCCGACTCGGCCTTTGTCGCCAACCGCTTTCGGGTGGTGCAGCGCCGCTATCACGTGGAATAAAGGAATCCCCATGGCCTTCGATGACTTGAAGACGATACGTTTGGTGCAAATCGGTGCGGTGCTGCGCCTGAGCTTGAACCGGCCCGATAAGCTCAATTCTTTTACCGGGCAGATGCATGCCGAGTTGCGCGAGGTGCTCGACGCCTTGCAGCAGGGCCAGGGCGATTTGGCCCAGGTGCGGGTGCTGGTGTTGGCGGCCGAGGGCAAGGGCTTTTGTGCCGGTCAGGACCTGGCCGACCCGGCGGTGGCTTTCAAGCCAGGCGAGCCGCCGCCCTCGCTGGGCGTGGTGGTCGAGCGCGACTACGGGCCGCTGGTGCAGCGCTTGACGCAGCTGCGTGTGCCCACGGTGGCCATGGTGCATGGCATCGCCGCAGGGGCTGGGGCCAGCCTGGCGCTGGCCTGCGACATGGTGCTGGCCGGCGAGTCGGCCGCCTTCATGCTGCCCTTTGCCAAGATCGGACTGATTCCCGATACCGGTGCCTCCTGGGCGGTGCCGCAGCGCCTGGGCCTGGCCCGCGCCATGGGACTGGCCCTGACCGGCCACAAGCTCGGCGCGGCCAAGGCGGCGCAGTGGGGTTTGATTTGGGAGTGCCATGCCGACGACCAATTGGCCGCAGCGGTCGACGCCTTGTGCGCGCAGCTGGTCCAGCTGCCCACCCATGCCATGGTGCGCACCCGCCAGGCCATGCTGGCCGCGCAGGCGCACAGCCTGGGCGAGCACCTGGCTTACGAGGCCATGCTGATGCACGAACTCGGCCGCAGCGCCGATTACGTTGAGGGCGTGAGCGCCTTCCTGGAAAAGCGGCCGGCGCGCTTCAAAGGCTGATGCGCAGCGCTGCACTACACCCGGCACCGGAGTACACCCCATGAGCGTCAGCGAGCAAACACCCACCGATCCGCAGGCGCTGGCTGAGGCCGCCGCGCAGGCCCTGTGGGCGCGCGACCGCGCCACCCAGGGTCTGGGCATGGCCATCGAGCGCATCGCGCCGGGCCAGGCCCTGCTGTCCATGCCGGTGCGGCTGGACATGCTCAACGGCCATCAGATTTGCCACGGCGGTTTCATCTTCCTGCTGGCCGACAGCGCTTTTGCCTTTGCCTGCAACAGCCACAACCGCAACACGGTGGCGTCGGCCTGCCATATTGACTTTCTCGCCCCGGCCCGGCTCGGCGATGTGCTGGAGGCCGAGGCGATCGAGCGTTCGCGCGCGGGTCGCACCGGGGTCTATGACATCACCGTCAGCGTGCGCGGCGGCAAAACCGTGGCCTTGTTTCGCGGCAAGAGCTACCGCATTGAAGGCGAGGTCATCGCCAGCCTGTCGGACCGCGCCTGAGCGGTCTGGCAGGCAAGCCGATTTCAAACCAGCATCAGCCCAGGAGACACCATGCCCGTCAAGACGCCCCGCCCCGGCGATCTCGATCCAATAGAGACCGCCAGCCGTGATGAGGTCAGCGCCCTGCAGCTCGAGCGCCTGAAGTGGACGCTCAAGCAGGCCTACGACAACGTGCCGCACTATCGGCGCAAGTTCGAGGCGCAGGGCGTGCACCCTGATGACCTCAAAACCCTGGCCGACCTGGCGCGCTTTCCCTTCACCACCAAGGCCGATCTGCGCGAGAACTATCCCTTCGGCCTGTTCGCGGTGCCGCGCGAACAGGTGGTCAGGGTGCATGCGTCTTCGGGCACCACCGGCAAACCCACGGTGGTGGGCTATACCCAGACCGATATTGACAACTGGGCCCACCTGGTGGCCCGCTCGATCCGCGCCGCCGGCGGCCGGCCGGGCGACATGGTGCATGTGGCCTACGGCTACGGCCTGTTTACCGGCGGCCTGGGCGCGCACTATGGCGCCGAGCGCCTGGGCTGCACGGTGGTGCCAATGTCGGGCGGGCAGACTGAAAAGCAGGTGCAGCTGATCATCGATTTCAAGCCCGACATCATCATGGTCACGCCCTCGTATTCGCTGGTGATTGCCGAGGAGTTCGAGCGCCTGGGCATCGCGCCTGAGGATATTTCGCTCAAGGTCGGCATCTTTGGCGCCGAGCCCTGGGGCGAGGGCATGCGCGGCGAGATCGAGCGCAAGCTGGGGCTGGACGCGGTCGACATCTACGGCCTGTCCGAGGTCATGGGTCCGGGCGTGGCCTGCGAATGCATCGAAAGCAAGGACGGCCCGGTGATCTGGGAGGACCATTTCTACCCGGAGATCATCAACCCCGACACCGGCGAGCCGGTGGCCGATGGGCAGGAGGGCGAGCTGGTGTTCACCTCGCTGACCAAGCAGGCCCTGCCCATCATCCGCTACCGCACCCGCGACCTCACCCGGCTGCTGGCGCCCACCAGCCGGTCCTTCCGGCGCATGGGCCGCATCGTCGGCCGCTCGGATGACATGCTGATCGTGCGCGGCGTCAATGTGTTCCCGACCCAGATTGAAGAGCAGGTGCTGCGCGAGCCGCAGTTGTCGGGCAACTACCAAATCATGCTGACCCGCGAGGGCCGCCTGGACAACATGCAGGTGCGCTGCGAACTGCAGCCGGCGCTCAGCGGCCGCATCAGCGCCGATGAACGCAGCGCGCTGGCGCGCTCGGTGCAGCAGCGCATCAAGACCCTGGTGGGCGTGTCCACCGAGGTGCAGGTGATGGACTTCGGCGCCTTGCCGCGCACACAGACTGGCAAGGCCCGCAGGGTCTGGGACGAGCGGCCGGCGCTGGTCTGAGGTCAAACCGTTTGAGCAGGATCAAGGAGAGCAACCATGTATACCCAATCGATGAGTGTCCCCGACGAGGCCGGCAGCCGCACGGTGCAGCCGCTGGCGCTGAGCGAGCCGGCCGAGCGCATGGCCCGGTTTGACGCCTGCATCGATGCCGACGGCCGCATCGAGCCGCAGGACTGGATGCCCGAGGCCTACCGCAAGACCCTGGTGCGCCAGATCAGCCAGCATGCGCACAGCGAGATCGTGGGCATGCTGCCCGAGGGCAACTGGATCAGCCGGGCGCCCAGCCTCAAGCGCAAGGCCATCTTGCTGGCCAAGGTGCAGGACGAGGGTGGCCACGGCCTGTACCTTTACAGCGCCGCCGAAACCCTGGGCACCAGCCGCGACCAGATGCTCGATGCCCTGCACAGCGGGCGGGCCAAGTACAGCTCGATCTTCAATTACCCGACGCTCAACTGGGCCGATGTGGGCGTGGTCGGCTGGCTGGTCGATGGCGCCGCCATCATGAACCAGGTGCCGCTGTGCCGCTGCAGCTACGGGCCCTATGCCCGCGCCATGGTGCGGGTGTGCAAGGAAGAGAGCTTCCATCAGCGCCAGGGCTATGAAGCCTTGCTGGTGATGATGCGCGGCAGCCCGGCCCAGCGGGAAATGGTGCAAGACGCGGTCAACCGCTGGTGGTGGAAATGCCTGGCCATGTTCGGCCCGCCTGACAGCGACAGCCCCAACAGCGGGCAGGGCATGCGCTGGGGCATCAAGCGGGTGAGCAACGACGATCTGCGCCAGCAGTTTGTCGACGCCACCGTGCCGCAGGCGAAGGTTCTGGGCGTGAGCCTGCCCGACCCGCTGCTCAAATGGAATGAAGAGCGCCAGCACCACGACTTCGGCCCGATCGATTGGGACGAGTTCTGGAACACCGTCAACGGCCATGGGCCTTGCAACAAGGAGCGTCTGGCCACCCGGGTCAAGGCCCATGAGGACGGCGCCTGGGTGCGCGAAGCAGCGCTGGCCCATGCCCGCAAACAGGAACAGCGCCGCATGAAGGAGGCCGCATGAACGCCCCTCAAACCCCCGCCGCGCTCAAGGAATGGCCCTTGTGGGAGGTGTTTGTGCGCAGCAAGCAGGGGCTGGAGCACAAACACTGCGGCAGCTTGCATGCAGCCGATGCTGCGCAGGCGCTGGGGATGGCCCGCGATGTCTACACCCGCCGGCAAGAGGGTGTGAGCATCTGGGTGGTGCCCAGCAAAGCGATCACCGCCAGCCAGCCCGACGACAAGGCCGAGTTGTTTGACCCAGCGGCCGACAAAATTTACCGGCACCCGACCTTCTACGACATCCCGGACGACGTGGGGCATATGTGATGGACGGCGCAGCAGCTCAGGCCGTGCAGGCCCCCTCCGCTTATTTGCTTCACCTGGCCGACAACGCGCTGGCGCTGGGCCAGCGCAATGCCCAGTGGTGCGGCCATGGCCCCATCCTGGAGGAAGACCTGGCCCAGGCCAACATCAGCCTGGACCTGATTGGCCAGGCTCGGCTGCTGTACGCGCTGGTGGCCAGCCGCGCCGGCGACGGCACCACCGAGGACGACTACGCTTATTTCCGCGACGCGGCAGCTTTTCGCAACTACACCCTGCTCGAGCTGCCGCAGCACGGGCCGCTGGTTGGCCAGGCCCACGCCGACATGGATTACGCGGTGACCATCACCCGCAACTTCCTCTACAGCGCACTCATGGCGCCACTGTGGCAGCAGTTGGCCCAATGCGCCGATGCGGACCTGGCGGCCATTGCCGGCAAGTCGCTCAAAGAGACGACTTACCACCTGCGCCACTCGCGCGACTGGCTGATCAAGCTGGGCGACGGCACCGAGGCCTCGCAGGCCCGCATGCAGGCCGCACTCCATCATCTGTGGCCCTACACCCGCGAGTTTTGGAGCAAAACCGAACTGGAGCAGCAGGTGCAGGCGGCGGGGATAGCCCTGAACTGGGCTGAGCTGGCCGAGGATTTTGAAGCGCTGGTCAGCGAAGGCCTGGCGCAGTCCACCCTGGTCCGACCGGCAGAGCAGGCCGGCTACATCACCCAGGGCAAGCAGGGCATTCATTCCGAGCATCTGAGCTATCTCCTGGCTGATCTGCAAAGCGTGGCCCGGGCCCACCCGGGGGCGCAGTGGTAGTCCAATCTCCTGAAGATTTGCTGACCATGAGCGACACCCCCTGTGCTTTGGCTGAGGAGACTCACCCCAGCGGCGGCGAGGACAGCGATGAGCTGCGCGCGCGCATCTGGGCGCTGCTGGAGCGGGTGAGCGATCCCGAGATCCCGGTCATCAGCCTGCTCGATCTGGGGGTGGTGCGCGATGTGCGATGGAGCGGCGCGGCATGGCAGGTGGTGATCACGCCCACCTACAGCGGCTGCCCCGCCATGGCGCAGATGGCCGACGACATTGTGGCGGTGCTGGCCGCCGAGCAGGTGACGGTGGAGGTCATCACCCAGCTGGCGCCGGCCTGGAGCACCGACTGGATCAGCCCGCAGGGCCGCCAAAAGCTGCGCGACTACGGCATCGCGCCGCCGGCGGCGCTGGCGGCCTCGACCAGCGCGGCTGGCGGTCCGGCTGCCCGGGTGCTGCGCTTCATGCCCAGGGCCGGCACGGCGCCGGCGGTGGCCTGCCCACGCTGCGGCTCGCAGGAGACGGTAGAGACCTCGCACTTTGGCTCGACCGCCTGCAAAGCCCTGTACCGCTGCCTGAGCTGCCGCGAGCCCTTTGACTATTTCAAGCCCTACTGACGGCGCCTGCCGAACGCCAAGAAGCCAGCCATGTCGACACCCCGCTTTCATGATCTGTCGGTCAAGCGCGTCAGCCCCGAGGCGGGCGGCGCGGTGGCCATCACCTTCCATATTCCGGCCGAGCAGCGTGAGGCCTTTGCTTTTGAGCCTGGCCAGTTCTTGACCCTGCGGGCCCGCATCGACGGCCAGGACATCCGGCGCACCTACTCGATCAGCAGCCCCCGCAGCCGTCTGCGCACAGCCGGCGAGCTCGAGGTCGGCATACGGCCGGTGCCAGGCGGGGTGTTTTCCAACTGGGCCGCCAGCCAGGTGCGGGCCGGTGATGTGATGGCCGTGATGCCGCCGGAGGGGCGCTTTACCGTGCGCCGGCCGCGCGCCATCCACCGGGTTGGCTTTGCTGCCGGCTCGGGCATCACACCGGTGCTGTCGATTGCGGCCAGCACGCTGGAGGAGCAGCCGCACAGCAAGTTCAGCCTGGTCTACGGCAACCGCCGCATGAGCAGCGTGATGTTCAACGAGGCTTTGCAAGACCTCAAGGACCGCTATCCCGACCGCTTCACCATGATCCATGTCCTCTCGCGCCAAGCGCAGGAGGTGGATCTGCTGCAGGGCCGCATCGACGGCGACAAGGTCTTGGCCATCGTCGCGGCGCTGCTGCCGGCGGCCAGCATGGACGAGGTGTTTGTCTGCGGGCCACAGGCGATGATCGAGGCCACCGAGGCAGCCCTCAAGCAAGTGGGCGTGCCCGACAGCCGGATTCACAGCGAGCGCTTCACCACCAGCACCGAGCAGGCCCAGCGGGTGCAGGCGGCGGTCGATGCCGCCGGCCAGCCGGCCAGTGCGCAGTCGGTGCTCGACTTCAAGGTGGTGCTCGACGGCAAGGCCCACGAGGTGCCGGTGCGCGCCGGCCAATTGCTGCTCGATGCCGCGCTCGAGGCCGGACTGGACCTGCCCTATTCCTGCAAGAGCGGGGTCTGCTGCACCTGCCGCTGCAAGGTGCTCGAAGGCGAGGTCAGCATGGACCGCAACTTCACCTTGCAAGCTGACGAGATGGCCAAGGGCTTTGTGCTGAGCTGCCAGGCCCGGGCCAAGACGGCGGCCGTGGTCTTCAGTTATGACGAACGCTGAAGTGGCCGAGCGGCCCGCGTCGGCGCTGGTCTGCAGCCATGCAGCCCGTGCGGGCTCTGCGCGGCTGTGCCCGAGCTGCAGCCGCATCGAGCGTTTTAAGGCGCAGGGCAGGGGGCAGGCCGGCTCCATCATCGTCACCGTCTTCGGTGATGGCATCTTGCCGCGCGGCGGCGGCGTCTGGCTGGGCAGCTTGATCGCGCTGCTGGCGCCGCTGGGCCTGTCGGAGCGGCTGGTGCGCACCGCGGTGTTTCGCCTGGCCCAAGACGATTGGCTGCAGGCCCTGGTGCAAGGCCGGCGCTCCGACTACCGGCTCACCCCCGCCGGCCGGCGCCGCTTTGTGCAAGCCTCGAGCCAGATTTACGCCAGTGCCTCGCCGCCTTGGGATCAGCGCTGGCGGCTGATCACCGTGACCGGCGCGCTGGAGCCGGCTGCACGCGAGCGCCTGCGGCGCGCCCTGTTCTGGCACGGCTTTGGAGAGCTCGGTGGTGACTGCTTCGTGCACCCCAGCGCCGATCTGGCGCTGGTCTTTGAGTCGCTGCAGGCTGACGCGCTGGCACCGCTGCTGGGCCGCTTGCTGCCTTTGGTGGCGGCCAATCCCCAGCTCAGCGTATCGGGCAAAGACGCCGACTTGGTGCGCCGCGCCTGGAACCTGCAGGACCTCGATCAGGCCTACCGGGGCTTTGTGGACAGCTACGCGCCGGTGCTGGCGCAGTGGCAAAGCCAGGCCAGTGCTCTGGACGAGGCCTGCGCCTTCCTGATGCGCAGCCTGCTGATTCACGACTACCGCCGCCTGCTGCTGCGCGACCCGCAGCTGCCCGGCGTGTTGCTGCCTGAACACTGGGCCGGCCATGACGCGCGCCAGCTGTGTCGACAACTTTACGGCCTGCTGCTGGCACCGTCCGAGCGCCATCTGGATCGGCAGTTGCGCCTGGCCGACGGGCAGGTGCTGCTGGCCAGCGCCTTGCTAGGCGAGCGCTTTGGCCTGCGCGATCCCCTGGCGGGCGGTGTCTGATGCGGGCCTTGCTGGCGCCTGTCATCGGGCTTCATCGTCCGCCCTTAGCCTATGCCATCGGGTATATTGCCTTGGCCGAGCGTGAGGCCATCGGGTCGCCCAAGCTCCATGAGAACCCCTGGTTCGCCGGATCGACTCCCCTCTCCCTTGTACTCCACTCAAAATCCCTATGAAGCCTTTGCATCGACTCCGGTGGCTCGCCAGAGCCTGCAGCATCATCGGTGGTCTGATCCTGACCGCCCTGATGCTCATGACCTGCTACAGCGTGGTGGGTCGCAACTTTTTTGAAAGCGCGCTGATCGGTGACTTCGAGCTGACCGGCATCGCCTGTGGCATAGCGATGGCCTTTTTCATGCCGCTGTGTCAGATCGAGCGTGGCAACATCATCGTGGACTTCTTCACCGCCAACCGCAGTGCGCGCTTTAACCACGGCTTGGACCGCTTTGGTGATGTGCTGATGTTGGTGATCTTCATTTTGCTCTCCTGGCGCAGTGGCGTGGCCGCTGTTGCCGCCAAGGAGAACATGGGCGCATCGATGTTGCTGGGCTTTCCGGACTGGATTGTGCTGGCGGGCATGAGCCTGCCTTTTGCGTTGGCCGCCGTGATTGCCCTGGCCCAGGCGCTGGCGAAATTCGAACACAGCACGCAGGAGGCTGCATGACACCGATTGAACTCGCATTGTTGATCTTCGCCGTGATGCTGGTGCTGATGGTGGTGCGCGTGCCGATTGCCGGTGCGATGTTCATCGCCGGTGCGGTAGGCTTTGTGCTGCAGTCGGGCTTTTCGCCCTTCATCAATTTCATCAACAACCTGGCTTCTTCCCGTCTGGCCAACTATGACCTGTCGGTGATCCCGCTGTTCATCCTGATGGGGCACTTTGCCACGCAGGGGGGCATCAGCAAGGCGCTGTTCAAGTTCGCGGCGGCCGTCATGGGCCGCTTCAAAGGGGGGCTGGCCATGAGCGCGGTGCTGGCCTGCGCTGCCTTTGGCGCGATTTGCGGCTCCTCGGTGGCCACCGCTGCCACCATCACCGGCGTGGCCCTGCCCGAGATGAAGCGCCACGGCTATTCGGGCCGCCTGGCCACCGGCACACTGGCTGCCGGCGGGACTCTGGGCATTCTGATCCCACCCTCGGTGCCGCTGGTGATTTATGCCATCTTGACCGAGCAGAACATCGCCAAGCTGTTCGCCGCTGCCATGCTGCCCGGCGTGATTGCGATGGTGGGCTACATGATCGCGATTGCCATCTATGTGCGGGTGGTGCCCGGCCATGCGCCCGAAAAGGAAGAGGTGGAGAAGCTCACCTTTGAGTCGCTCAAGGGCATTTTGCCGATTGCGACCATCTTCATCGTGGTCTTCGGCGGCATCTATGCCGGCCTGTTTACGCCAACCGAAGGCGCTGCGGTGGGCGCCGCATCGACCTTTGTGGCGGCCCTGATCAAAGGGGAACTCAATCGCAAGAGCTTCATCGAGTGCTTCCATGCGACGGCCTTGAGCTCGGCGATGATCTTCATGATCTTCATGGGGGCCGATGTGATGAACGCCGCCTTGGCCCGCACCCAGGTGCCCAGTCAGTTGGCCGAAATGGTGGTGGCCATGAACCTGGCGCCGCTGATGGTGGTCAGTGGCATCTTGCTGCTGTATGTGGTGCTGGGCGCGGTCATGGACGAGTTGTCCATGCTGCTGCTGACCATTCCGATTTTCTTTCCCATCATCATGAAGCTCAACTTTGGCATGACGCCCGAGCACACCGCCATTTGGTTCGGCATCATGGTGCTGATGACGGTCGGCTTTGGCATGCTGGCACCGCCGGTGGGGCTCAATGTCTATGTGGTCAACGGCATGGCCAAGGATGTGCCGCTCAGCGAGAGCTACAAGGGCATCACCCCCTTCCTGATCAGCGACACGCTGCGCACGCTGCTGCTGCTGTTCTTTCCGGGCATCAGCCTGTTTCTGGTGAAGTACCTGACGTAAAAAAAGCGGGACCGAAGGTCCCGCTTTGATGGATGCATGCGGCCAAGGCCGCCGGTACTCACTTGCTGTATTGCTGCACCAAGGCCATGGCGTCGTCGAGCATGGCCTTGCCGTTGAAGCCGCGCTTGTTCATGTCGGCCACCCACTCGTCGTCGAGGTTGTCGGTGGC
>JBAXEN010000100.1:0-12140 GCA_037140415.1 Betaproteobacteria bacterium
ACCAAAGTCCTTTAGTCAAAAAAGCATATACATAATTGATCGCCAGCCGGCGCTGCGGGGCGGTGGCGATCACGCTCATGTCACGCAGGCCTTCAAGCGCCATGCCCAGGGTGCGCGGGATTGGGGTGGCGGTCAGGGTCAGCACATCGACCTCGGCGCGCAGCGCCTTCATCGCCTCCTTGTGGCGCACGCCAAAGCGGTGCTCCTCGTCAATGATCAGCAGGCCCAGGCGGGCAAACTTCACATCGGCACTGAGCAGCTTGTGGGTGCCCACCACGATGTCGATGCTGCCGTCGGCAATGCCTTTGATGGCTGCTGTGATTTCTTTGGCCGAGCGAAAGCGGCTCATCTCGGCTACTTTGACCGGCCACTTGGCAAAGCGGTCGACCAGGGTCTGGTAGTGCTGCTCGGCCAGCAAGGTGGTGGGCGCCAGCAGCGCGACCTGCTTGCCGCCGGTGATGGCAATGAAGGCCGCGCGCAGGGCGACCTCGGTCTTGCCAAAGCCCACATCGCCGCAGACCAGCCTGTCCATTGGGCGCGGGCTGATCATGTCCTGGATCACCGCATGGATGGCAGCGCGCTGGTCGGCGGTCTCCTCAAACCCAAAGTCGGTGGCGAACTGCTCGTAGTCCTTGGGCGAGTAGCGAAAGGCGTGGCCCTCGCGGGCGGCGCGGCGGGCATAGATGTTGAGCAGCTCGGCGGCGGCGTCGCGCACCTGCTCGGCCGCCTTGCGGCGGGCTTTTTCCCATTGGCCCGAGCCTAGGCGGTGCAGCGGAGCTTCTTCGGCGCTGACGCCGGTGTAGCGGCCAATTTGGTGCAGCTGGCTGACCGGCACATACAGCAGCGCTTTGTCGGCATACTCCAGATGCAGAAATTCGCTCGGCCCCTGGCCGATGTCCATGTTGACCAGGCCCCGGTAGCGCCCGATGCCGTGCGCGCTGTGCACCACCGGATCGCCCACATTGAGCTCGGCCAGGTCTTTGATCAAGGCCTCGACGTCGCTGACCTGCTCCTGGCGTTTGCCGCGGCGGCGCACGGCCTGGGCGGCTGCAAAGAGCTCGGTTTCGGTGATCAGGTCCAGGCCGGCTTCGGCCCAGGCAAAGCCCTGGGCCAGGGCGGCGTTGGCAATGCCCAGCTTTTCATTGCTGGTGATGAACTCCTGCAGGCTGTCGAAGCCGACCGGTTGCACGCCGCTGGCGCGCAGGAAGTCGAGCAGGCTTTCGCGCCGACCCGCGCTTTCGGCCAGGATCAGCGCGCGGTGGGGCGAGCGTGCCAGGTGGGTTTTGAGCCGCTGCAGCGGGTCTTCGGCGCCGCGGCTGACCGACAGGTCGGGCAGGGAAAGGAAGGCTGTGCCCGTGCCCGTGCCCCGGCCCTCCTCCAGAGGGGGAGGCAGTGGAGAGAGTTTGGCAGACTCGCCCTGGGCCGTATCGGGGGCGACTTGCCCCTTTTGCGCAGGGATGGCCGTGGTTTTGGCCCTCAGCACCCACTGCGCATACGCCTTGGCCCGGCTGTAAAAACCCTCGGCATTGAGAAACAGGGCCTCAGGCGGCAGGGCCGGGCGGTCGGGCGCGCCTTGCACCAGGCGGTAGCGCTCGCGGGTGTCTTGCCAAAAGCGCTCGAAGGCCGGCTCCAGATCGCCGTGCAGCACCAGTGTCGCCTCCTGCGTGCCCAGGTAGTCGAAGACGGTGGCCGTCTCCTCGAAAAACAGCGGCAGGTAGTACTCGATGCCGGCGGTGGCCACACCGTTGCCAATGTCCTTGTAGATGCGGCTTTTGGTCGGGTCGCCCTCAAGCAGTTCGCGCCAGCGGCTGCGAAAGCGGGCCCGCGCCGAGTCGTCCATGGGGAACTCGCGCCCGGGCAGGAGCCGCACCTCGGGCACCGGGTAGAGGCTGCGCTGGCTGTCCGGATCGAAGGTGCGAATCGAGTCGACCTCGTCGTCGAACAGGTCGACCCGGTAGGGCACCGGCGAGCCCATGGGAAACAGGTCGATCAGGCCGCCGCGCACTGCGTACTCGCCGGGGCTGACCACCTGTGTCACATGGTTGTAGCCGGCCAGCGTCAGCTGGGCCTTGAGTTTGGCCTCGTCGAGTTTTTGCCGGACCTTGAATTCAAAGGTGTAGCCGGCCAGAAAGGACGGCGGCGCCAGCCGGTACAGCGCGGTGGTGCTCGGGATGATCACCACATCGGCGCCTTGCTCGGCGTCGCGTTGGTTGATGCGCCAGAGCGTGGCCAGGCGCTCGCTGATCAGGTCCTGGTGCGGCGAAAAACTGTCGTAGGGCAGGGTTTCCCAGTCGGGGAACAGGGCGCAGCGCAGCGCCGGCTGGAAGAAGGGCAATTCCTGCAACAGGCGCTGTGCACTGGCGGCGTCGGCGGTGACGATGGCAGTCAGTTTGCCGGCCTGCTTGTCGCGCAGGGCCAGGCCAGCGAGCAGCAAGGCGTCGCTGGAGGCCACGGTGGGCGGCAGGGTGTGGCGTTTGCCGGGGAGGAGCTGGGGCAGGTCCATGAGGGGGGCGCTGGGGCGCGACAAAGACGGACACCCCAAACCGGATGGAGTGGGGTGGAGCCCCTGATTTTAGAATCCCCCCAGATGTCCGACCTTGCCCAAGCCCCCACCTTTTTGCCCGCAGCGCGTTTTTTTGTGCTGATTCCCTCGGCCGGGGTGGGCGCACGGGCGCTGCAACCGGGCGCGCCGGCCTTGCCCAAGCAATACCAAGTGCTGTGCGGCCAGCCCCTGCTCCTGCATACGGTGCAAGCCTTCGAGGCGCTGGGCGATCTGCTGGGGGGCATCGCGGTGGTGGTGGCGGCGCAGGATGAATACATCGACGCCCTGGTGCAGGGCCGGGCGCTGCAACTGCTGCGCTGTGGCGGCGCCAGCCGGGCCGATTCGGTGCGTCAGGGTCTGCAGCTCTGGCAGCAGCAGGCTGGCGGCCCTGGGCCCGCTGACTGGGTGCTGGTGCATGATGCGGCGCGTTGTCTGATTGAGCCCGAGCAGGTGCGTCACCTGATCGAGCGCTGCCGTGACGATCCGGTCGGCGGCCTGCTGGCCCTGCCTCTGCCCGATACCCTCAAAAGCGAACAGGCTGGCCGGGTGGCCCAAACCCTGGAGCGCGCGGGCAAGTGGCTGGCGCAGACGCCGCAAATGTTTCGTTTGGGCGCGCTTGAGCAGGCCTTGCGACTGGCCCAGGCCCAGGGCCTGCCGGTGACCGACGAGGCCAGCGCTATGGAGGCCCAGGGCCTGGCGCCCCTGTTGGTGGCCGGCAGTGCGCAAAATTTCAAGGTCACCTATCCGCAAGACTTCAGCCTGGCGCAAGCCGTGCTGGAGTCGCGTTCGTCACGTCAACAGGTCCATACCGCATGACTTCCAGCACGCCTCCTCGCTTGCCCTTTCGCATTGGTCAGGGCTGGGACAGCCATGTGCTGGCCGAAGGCCGGCCGCTGATTCTGGGCGGGGTGCAGATCCCATGGCACAAGGGGCTGCTCGGCCACTCCGACGCCGATGCCCTGCTGCATGCGATCACCGACGCTATTTTGGGCGGGGCGGGGCTGGGCGACATCGGCCAGCACTTTCCCGACACCGACCCGCGTTTTGCCGGCGCAGACTCCATGCGCCTGCTGGTCGAGGCGGCGGCGCGGGTGCGCGCGCGGGGTTGGCAGATCGGCAACATCGACGCCACCATCGTGGCCCAGGCGCCGCGCTTGGCGCCCCACATTGCGGCCATGTGCAGCGCGATTGCACAGGGCTTGGGGCTGGCGCTCGAACAGGTCAATGTGAAGGCCAAGACGGCCGAGAAATTGGGGCCGGTGGGCGAGGGCAAAAGCATGGAGGCCCAGGCGGTGGCCCTGCTGCTGCCCGTCTAGGCTTGATCAGGCGCGGCGCAGTCGCACGCTGGCACACAGGCCGCCGTGCTCGACCAGGCTGAGCGAGAAGCCGCCGCCCATGCGCAACACGCTGCTCTCAACGATGGCCAGGCCCAGGCCGCTGCCGGCTTGGTCGGCCGCTTTCTCGCCTCGAAAATAGGGCCGCGTCAGCTGGGTCAGCTGCTGCTCAGGCACGCCCACGCCGCGGTCGCTCACCATGAGCAGCACCCAGGCCTGGCTGGCGCTGGCCTGGATGTCGATGCGGCTGATGCCGTCGGCGCTGCGGCCGTAGCGGCGCGCGTTTTCAAGCAGATTGGACAGCACCCGCATCAATTCCACCGGATCGGCCAGCACCTTCAAATCGGCCTCGACCTGCTGCGTGATGCAGACCCGACTATCGTCGGCCAGGGCAAAGCAGGCCTGCTCGACCAGAGGCAGGAGCTCCAGCGCCTGCAGCGGCGCGGCCTGTGGGCTGCTGTGGGCCAGGAACTTGTCGACGATGGCGTCAATTTGCTCCATGTCAGCCACCATGTGAGCGCGCGCACGTGCGTCGGGCACGCTCATTTCGGCCTCCAGCCGCAGCCGTGCCAGTGGCGTGCGCAGGTCGTGCGAGATGCCGGCCAGCAGCAAGGCGCGTTCATGTTCAAGCTTGGCCAATTGTTCGCTCATGCGGTTGAAGGCGATGTTGACCTCGCGGATTTCGGTGGTGCGGGACTGCTCGTCCAAGCGCATGTCCCCCGAAAGGTGCTCACGCAGTCGGGTGCTCGCGTGCGCCAGTTCCCGCAGGGGCTGATTGATGACACGGGCGATCACCACCGAGCCCAGCAGAGACAGCGACGCAGCCGTCAGCAGCCACAGCAGCCAGGTGCCGGCGCGTGCCGGCACCAGGCGGGCCTCATCGGTGTGCAGCCAGTAGGCGTCTTCTTCAATGTCAAAGCCTATCCACAGACCGCTTTGCCCGTTGACCGACTCGGCCAGCACGGTGGACGGGCCGATCTGCTGGCGCAGTTGCTCGGCGATGCCGGCCTGGAGCCAGCCGGGCCGACGCAGCGTGTAGCGGTCGCTGCTGCGTCGCAGGCTAAGGCGCAGGCCCTCCTGCTCGGCCAGGGTCTTGATGAGCAGCACCCGCCCAATGGCATCGCTGGCGCGCAGGCTGGCGCGGCTGAGGTTGACCAACGAGGCCAGTTGATGCGCGTTTTGGACAGCCCGAGGCTGGATTTCGAGGCTGATAAAAGCTTGCAGCCAAGCGGCGATGCACACCATCAGCAAAGCACTGAGCAGCGCAAAGGTGCGCCAGAACAAGCTGGTGCTGCGCGGCACCGCAGGGCGCCAGCGGCTCAGGCGAGCTGGCCGTCGTGGGCCTTCAGCCCGTCCCATCGGGCACAAAGACGTAGCCCACACCCCAGACCGTCTGGATGTATCGGGGTGCGCTGACGTCGGCCTCGATGAGCTTGCGCAGACGCGAGATCTGCACATCCAGGCTGCGGTCGAAAGGTTCAAATTCGCGCCCGCGCGCCAGTTGCGCCAGACGTTCACGCGATAGCGGCTGGCGTGGGTGTCGCACCAAGGTCTTGAGCATGGCAAATTCGCCGGTGGTCAGGGGCAGATCCTGGTCGTTTTTTTGCAAAGTGCGAAGGCCCAGGTCGAAGGTGAAGGGCCCGAAGTGCACCACCTCCTGCTCGCTTGAAGGTGCACCCGGCACTTCGGCGACCGGCCTGCGCCGCAGCACCGCATGGATGCGCGCCAGCAATTCGCGCGGATTGAAAGGCTTGGCCAAGTAGTCGTCGGCACCGACTTCGAGGCCGACGATGCGATCCACATCCTCGCCCTTGGCAGTCAGCATGATGATCGGGGTCTTGTCCTTGGCGGCCCGCAGGCGCCGGCAGACCGACAGGCCGTCTTCGCCGGGCATCATCAGATCGAGCACGATCAGATCGACCGCGTCGCGCAGCAAGATCCGGCTGAGCGCCTTGCCGTCTTCGGCCAGCGCCACCTCAAAGCCCTCTTGGCTCAGGTAGCGCCGCAGCAGGTCGCGGATGCGCGCATCATCGTCGAGGACCAGAATCTTTTGAGCGCGGGGGGTGGGCTGGAGCATGAGATTGGATGGGCCGCAAAATAGGGGGTCGTTGTCCCGAGGCTGGGTGCGCGCGCGGGCGACACCCCGACAGGTGCCGCCCGCGCGCTCTAATTAACCCTTCAATAGCGGTACTTCAAGCCCACCGAGGTCAGGTTCATGCGGTCCCGGCCGCTGACAAAGTGGACCGCCGAGCGGTCATACTGCAGCACCCCAGCCCACTGCCGGTTGATGCTGATGTCCATGCCCAGCCCATAGGTCTCACCGTAGCCCGAATCGCGAGCGCCTCCGGTGTCGCTTCGGCTGTAGAGCACGCCCAGCTTGCCAAAGAGCGAGAAGGTGTCGTTGATCGGCATGCGGCCCACCCCGCTGACATAAAAGCCGTAGGCCTTGGCCACACTGCCGTGGCCAAAATCAACGCCGCCCAATTCCATCCCCCAATTGGGATTGGCCATGCCACCCACATACAGGCTGTAGGCGTCGCCATGGCCTTGACTGAATTCGCTGCGCCCGCCATTGAGACCGACATAGCCCTTGTAGGCAGAGGGCCACCAGTCGTAGTTGGCCTGCGAGGTGCCGCTGCCAGTCGTTTGTGCTTGCACAGCGCTGCCCAGCAGCAGTGCGCAGGCACCGAGCACCACGCCAGAGAATTTTTTGAGGGATGTATTCACGTTAACTCCTGTCTTTGTTGAAAATCCGAAATGGCCTGCTCGAGCGAGGACGAAGTCATTCTCAGCCGGGGTCTGGGGCCTTCCTGTCGGCACGGGCTGTAGCTGCTTGTAGGACGGCGCCGTGCGGTGTGCCGCCCCGGGGACTTGACCGCTGAGCTGCTCGCGCGGCGGCTGCGCCGGGCACAATGGCGGGCATGTCCGAGCTCATACGCCATCTGCCCGGCTCCAGCGCTCTGGTGCTCGATTCGCCGCACAGCGGCACCTATTACCCGGTCGATTTCGGCCATGCCTGCGATTTGCAGACGCTGCGGCGCGCCGAAGACACCCATGTCGACCAGCTCTATGCCTTTGCGCCCAGCCTGGGAGTGCACTGGATTGAAGCCCGGTTCCCGCGCAGCTACCTGGACGCCAACCGCGCGCTCGCTGAAATTGACGAATCCCTGATGGATGGCCCGTGGCCGGGCGAGCGCCCTCGTACCGACAGTGAGCGGGCCAAGGTGCGACTGGGCAAAGGTCTGATCTGGCGCCAGACCGACGAGGGCCTGCCGCTGTATCAGCGCCTGCTGGGGGTCGACGAAGTACGCTCGCGCATCGAGCGCTGCTGGCAGCCCTATCACGCCGCGGTGGCGCAGGCCCTCAATGCGGCCCATCAAGCGCACGGCTATAGCCTGCACATCAACTGCCATTCCATGCCGGCGGTCGCTGCCAGCCACGCTACCGACTTTCCGGGCCTGGTTCATCCGGACTTTGTGGTGGGTAACCGCGACCACAGCACCAGCAGCGCGGCCCTGGCCGACTGGCTGTGCGAGCAACTGCGTGCCATGGGCTATGTGGTCTGGCTCAACCACCCCTACAAGGGGGTGGAACTGGTGCGCCGCTATGGCCAGCCCCAGGCGCACCGCCACAGTCTGCAGCTGGAGATCAATCGGCGCCTGTACATGGACGAGCAGAGCCTGGAGATTCACCCCGGCTTTGAGCACCTGCAAGCTCATTTGCGGCAACTGGTCGAGCGCCTGTTGGCGCTCGATCCAAGGCAGCTGTAGCGATGGACCGCGTTGATGCCGTGGTGATCGGGGCCGGCGTGGTCGGCCTGGCGGTTGCGCGTGCATTGGCCCTGGCGCCGGGTTTTCAAGGCGCGCAGGTGCTGGTGCTCGAGGCGGCGCACGCCATCGGCACCGGCACCAGCTCACGCAACAGCGAGGTCATCCACGCCGGCATTTATTACCCGCAAGGCTCGCTCAAGGCCCGGCTGTGTGTGCAAGGCCGCCAGCTGCTCTATGCCTACTGCGCCGAGCGCGGCGTGGCGCACCGACGCTGCGGCAAACTGATTGTGGCCACCGACGCTGCGCAGGCCATGCAGCTGGAGGCGATTGCCCGCAAAGCGGCGGCCAATGGGGTGGACGACCTGCAGTGGCTCAGCGCCGAACAGGCCCGCGCCCTGGAGCCGGACCTGCAATGCACCGCCGCCTTGCTCTCGCCCTCGACCGGCATCATCGACAGCCACGGCCTGATGTTGGCGCTGCAGGGCGATCTTGAGAACGCCGGCGGCATCGTCGCCCTGCACGGCGCGCTGGCGCGGGCCGAGTGCGGCGAAGGCGGCATGCTGCTGCACATGGCCGACGGCAGCCGCCTGCTTGCGCCTGTGGTGGTCAATGCGGCCGGCCTGCAGGCCCCCGACCTGGCTCGCCGCTTTGAAGGCATGCCTGCCGGACTGCTGCCCCAGGCCTACTACGCCAAGGGCAACTACTTCACCCTGGCCGGGCGGGCGCCGTTTTCACGCCTGATCTACCCGGTGCCCGAAGCCGCCGGCCTGGGCGTACACCTGACGCTCGATCTCGCCGGCCAGGCCAAGTTCGGCCCCGATGTGCAGTGGGTGGACAGCCCCGACGACTTGCAGGTCGATCCCCGCAGGGGAGAGGCCTTTTACGCCGAAGTGCGCCGCTACTGGCCGGGCCTGCCCGATGGCGCGCTGCAAAGCGGCTATGCCGGCATCCGCCCCAAGATCAGCGGCCCCCAGGAGCCCGCCGCCGACTTCATGATCCTGGGGCCGGCCGACCACGGCGTGGCCGGCTTGGTGCACCTGCTGGGCATCGAATCGCCCGGCCTGACCAGCAGCCTGGCGATTGCCGACGAGGTGTTGGCCCGCTTGCAGGCTTGAGTGTTTTTGAGGGGTAGGCATGGCCGCGTCGCACCGTGTGGTGAGCCGAGCCCGGCGGCGATGCGGCATTGGCCTGAGCGGGCTTGCGGATACAAGTTCACCTTCAGGCTGGGGCTTGACACCTTAGCGGGTCCACTCCCAGGGGTTTAGCGAGGACACGCCGGTCGGCTCAAATTCAGGCTTGTTGCCAGTTACCACAGTCATGCTGTGCGCCAGGGCAGTTGCCGCGATCAGGGCGTCGCGCTCGCTGCGCCGGTCGGGAACCTGTAGTCTGGCGCACCGCAGAGCCACAGCCGTATCGACGGGCAGGGTTCTATCCTTGAACTCCGGCAAAACACGGCGCTCCAGCCAGGTGCGCAGAAGCTGGCCTTGCGCAGGGTCCTTGCGCTCCATCGCCAGCACGCCCAGTTCCATCAGGCTGCTGCTTGATACGAAAAGCGCTGAGGCGTCCACGCTGGCCGCCCATTGCGCGACATGCTTGTCGGTCTTGCGCGCTTGAACCTTGCGCAACTCCGACAGCACATGCGTGTCGAGAAGGTACATCAGGACAAGTCGGCGGCTTTGACGACAAGGCTTAGTCGGGGCGGCTCAAATTCAATGTCCGCGACGCCAGGCATGGCTAGGCTGTCAGCGATGTTGCGTCGCTGTTGCATCAGTCTCTGACAGTCCTCAAAGCGAAGCAGGACGTGCGCCTGTTTACCGCGTCGGTGATGATCACAGGCCCCTTGTTCGGCGCTTTTTTGCCCCAGTCACGTCCTGGTTGAGCGCCCGGCTGGATAGGGTGGTGATGGTCATGTGCTTGACCTCGCTGCTGATTTTTAATGTAGTAACGTCACTACATTGACCCGAGGACGGCAAGTGCCTCTGCTGGATCGATTCGCTTGCTTTTTGCCGAACCAGCAGCAGAGTTTGGCGGGTCCGTGCAGGTCGGAGCCTATTTTTCATTGGACGAGGCTGGCATCGCTGGTCACTGACGACTTTCACTATACGGCCCCGCCTTTAGGTGCTCAGGGGCGGTTTGGCATAGGGTGGACCCGCAGCTGTACACCGAGCGCTCTTAAGACTTTGAGCACTGATTCAAAACGAGGCTGGGTCCCTGCGCACAGGGTCTTGTCAAGGCATTCGCGCCCCAGCCCGGTATCACGGGCGATTTTGGCCAGACCCGTGACTTTGGCCACATCGCCGATGGCAGCCAAGACCAAATCGGTGTCTCCGCTGCCCAGGGCAACGTTGAGGTATTCGGCGATGACTTCTTCGCTATCCAGGTAGCTGGCCAGATCAAATTCACTGACTTTGTTCATCGGGATGCTCCTTGACGAGTCCTTTGGCGTTGGCGATATCTTTGGTGCGGCTGAATCTGTCGCCTTCCAGCCACCAACAATACACCTGCTCACTTTGATGTGTGAAATCCCGCCTCTAGCCGGGACCGATGTACCAACCTTATTTAGACACCCCGCCCGGGCTTGTGCCCTCGCTGCCCCACCGTCAGACGCCTTGCCTGCAGCGGATTGACTGGACTTACTCCAGCCCCAGCGCCTGGTACACCCGCAGCGCTGCCCATGCGTCGTTGGCGGCGTAGATCAGTTGGGCCGAGCTGAGTTGGCGGGCGGCCCAGTTGGAGGTGGCGGCTTTTTTGGATTTGATGAAGCGCTTTTGGTACATCACGGCCACCGCCCCCTTGACCCCCATGTCCTTGCGCCAGCCCTGCTGGTGAAACACATGGTTGAGGTCGACGATGCCTTGTGGCTCTATGCCCAACTTGGTCACGATGCGTTTGCGGTCATCGCCCAGGCCAAAACCCACCTTGAGGATGTTCGCTGCCCCCAGCAGGCGGGCCACGCAGGGCCGGCAGCCAGGCTCGCTGAGCGAGAAAATATAGGCGGTGCTGGGGGTGGCCAGTTGCAGGATGTGCGGGCCGTCGGAGACCTCATGGCGCACAAAGGTGGGTTTGGATTCGGTATCGAAGCCCAGCGCCCGCTGCCCCTGCAATTCCTGCCAGGCCAGTTCGGCCTGTTCGGCGCTGGCCACCCAGCGAATCTGCTCGAGCCCCAGCCGCTCGAAGGGCTCCATCGCCTCGATCAGCTCGCGCTCGGGGACGCTGTGTTTTTCGCGCACGGTGCTCAGCGCCGACCGAATTTCTGCAGGGCGAGCGCGACCTCGCGCACCAGCTCGGGCCCGCGGTAGATCAGCCCGGTGTAGAACTGCACGATGTCGGCGCCGGCTTGCAGCTTGGCCTGCGCGTCCTCGCCACTGAAAATGCCGCCCACGCCGATGATGGGGAAGGTCGGCCCGAGCGCGGCGCGCAGCTGCGCGATCACCCGGTTGCTGACCTCGCGCACCGGCGCGCCCGACAGGCCCCCGGCTTCGTTGGCATGCGGCAGGCCTTGCACCGCCTCGCGGCTGAGCAGGGTGTTGGTGGCAATCACCCCGTCCATGCCATTGCGCAGCAAGCTGGCGGCAATCACCTCGACCTGGCTGGCGTCCAGGTCGGGCGCAATCTTGACGAACAGCGGCACCCGGCGGCCCTGCGCCTCGGTCAGTTCCTGCCGACGCCGGGCCACCGCGCCCAGCAGGCGGTCGAGCGCCTCGTCGCTTTGCAGCGAGCGCAGGTTTTTGGTGTTGGGGCTGGAGATGTTGACCGTCACATAGTCGGCATGCGGGTAGACGCCTTCCAGGCAGGCCAGGTAGTCGTCCTCGGCCCGCTCGATCGGCGTGGCCGCGTTCTTGCCGATGTTCAGGCCCAGCACCAGCTTGTGCCGGCCCTGCGGCGTCTGCCGGATGCGCGCCTTCTGGATGTTGGCCGTGAAGGCCTGCAGGCCTTCATTGTTAAAGCCCAGTCGGTTGATCAGCGCCTGCGCCTCGGGCAGCCGGAAGATGCGCGGGCGTGGATTGCCGGCCTGCGGCAGCGGGGTGACGGTGCCCACCTCAATGAAGCCAAAGCCCAGGGCCGCCAGTCCATCGATGCAGTGCGCGTTCTTGTCCAGTCCTGCGGCCAGGCCGACCTTGTTCGGAAAACGCAAACCAGCCAGCTCGATCGGGTCGTCCACCTGCTCGCTGCTGTAGGCCCATTGCAGCGGGGTGCCCTGGCTTGTGGCCAGCATTTTCATCATCAGTTCGTGGGCGTCTTCCGGGTCCATGCGAAAGAGCATGGGGCGGGCCAGGGCGTAGGGCAGCAGGGGCATTGGATAATCAGTTTCAGGCCCGGGTAGCGGGCCTAGCTCTGTAATTGTCGCAAACCCTCAACAACCCTATTTCCATGACCCAAGATGAACTCAAGACCCTGGTCGGTCAGGCTGCTCTGAGCCAGGTGAGCCCCGGCACCATCGTGGGGGTGGGCACAGGCTCGACGGTCAATAAATTCATCGACGCGCTGGCCACC
>JBAXEN010000101.1:0-12062 GCA_037140415.1 Betaproteobacteria bacterium
CTTGCAAGCGAGCCATGGTCATGCACCCTTGATTTCTTCGCCGCTGGACTTGAAGACGCGAACCTTCTTGCCATCTGCGAGCGACTTGATCCCAACCCGATCGGCCTTGCCGGTGGCGGCGTTGTAGATCGCGAGGTTGGATTGATGGATAGGCATGCTTTTCTCGACGATGCCACCCGTGGTGCCCTTCATCGGGTTGGGCTTGGTGTGCTTTTTCACCAGGTTGATGCCCTCGACCAACAGACGGTCTTCGTCAGAGCGCAGCGACACTTTGCCGCGCTTGCCTTTGTCCCGCCCGGCGATGACGATGACTTCGTCGCCTTTAATGAGTTTGTTCATGGTGATCGTCCTTACAGAACTTCAGGCGCCAGCGACACGATCTTCATGAAGCGCTCGGTACGCAGCTCGCGCGTGACCGGCCCGAAGATGCGGGTGCCGATCGGCTCCAGCTTGGCGTTGAGCAAAACAGCCGCATTGCCGTCAAACTTGACCAGCGAGCCGTCACCGCGGCGGATGCCCTTGGCGGTGCGAACCACAACGGCGCTGTAGACCTCGCCTTTTTTCACCCGGCCACGGGGAGCAGCTTCCTTGATGGAGACTTTGATGACATCGCCCACGCTGGCATAGCGACGCTTGGAACCTCCAAGCACCTTGATGCACATGACGGACTTTGCACCCGTGTTGTCAGCAACATCGAGTTTCGATTGCGTTTGAATCATTTAATGGTTCCCAACTTGTCCTGGCAGGATTGCTGTTCGGCTTGCCGCCGATCAGCTGACCCCGAGCCAGTCAGTCTTGGTCCCGTCGTCCACCTGGCAAACCACTCGCCAGACTTCCGATTGGGCTTTACTCTTCGCGTTTTCTCTTAGGTTCCGCTGCCCTGTTTCATGCAGCGAAGCCCTCCACTATAACTCGTTCCATTCAGCGCGTCAACTACTCTGCTTGCCGAGCCAGTGTTGCAGCGCGGCCACAGATCCGCGCCGCCCTCGGATGTCTTTGATGGCCCATGGTTAAAACCCCCAGACACACCGACAGGCCTGCCTCAATGCATCGTTTTGGTGCATTCGACGTGGGGGCTCTGTCCGCGCTCTGCTAACCTCGCAATCCTCTTGTTGACCCCTTTCAGCCATGAACAGCTCCGTCACTGCCCCCCGGACCATCACCTTTGTAGGGGGTGGCAACATGGCCAGCGCCCTGATCGGCGGCTTGCGCCGCCAGGGTATGGCAGGCGAGCAGATCACCGTGGTCGAGCCGCTGGCCGAGCAGCGCCAGCGCCTCCGGGAGCAGTGGGGGGTTCAAGTGCTGGACAAGCCAGGCGCCGAGTTGGTCGGCTCGGAGTTGGTGGTGTGGGCGGTCAAGCCTCAGATTTTTGCGCAGGCAGCGCAGCAGGCCGGCCCGCACACGCTGGCCGCTTTGCACTTGAGCGTGGCCGCAGGCATAGGCACCGACACGCTGGCCCGATGGCTGAGCAGCGAGCGCATTGTGCGGGCCATGCCCAACACGCCGGCGCTGATCGGGCGCGGCATCACTGGCTTGTACGCGCGGCCTGCGGTCAGCGAAACAGAACGTGAATCGATCGCGGCGGTGATTGCGCCCACGGGCGCGTGGCTGTGGCTTGAGCGCGAGGACTTGCTCGATGCAGTCACCGCGCTGTCGGGCTCGGGGCCGGCCTATGTGTTTTATTTTTTAGAGGCCATGATCGAGGCCGGCACCCGCATGGGCCTGACAGCGGAGCAGTCCAGGCAGTTGGCTCTGGCCACCTTCGGCGGCGCATCGGCTTTGGCGGCCGAGTCGCAGGAGCCGCCGGCCGTGTTGCGCGAACGCGTCACCTCCAAGGGCGGTACGACCTATGCGGCCCTGAGCGCCATGCAGGCTGCCGACATGAAGGCGCAGTTCATGGCTGCCATCCGTGCGGCGCAGACCCGGGCCCAGGAATTGGGCCAGGAGTTCGGGCGCGGCTGAGCCACAGCGCGGCGGGCCGGCTCAGACCGACAAGGCCACCCCCAGGAACACCGTCAACCCCAGCCAATGGTTCATGCGAAAGGCCAAGAAGCAGGCCTGGCGCTCGCGGTGGCGAATCAGCCAGCCGTGCCAGAGCGCCTGGACGGCGGCCAGAACCAGGGCCAACCACAGCCAGGCCGAGCGGCGGGGCGCATCGAGCACCCAGGCCCAGATCAGCAGATAGGCTGCGTAAAAAGCCAAGATGGCCGGCACATCCCAGCGGCCCAGGGTAATGGCCGAGGTCTTCATGCCGATGCGCAGATCGTCGTCGCGGTCGACCATGGCGTATTCGGTGTCGTAGGCCAGCACCCAAAACAAATTGCCCAGCAACAGCCACAGCGCCTGTGCCGGCACCTGGCCTTGCACCGCGGCATAGGCCACGGGAATGCCGAAGCTAAAGGCCACGCCCAACACCGCCTGCGGCATGGCCACAAAGCGTTTGGCGTAGGGGTAGGCGATGGCCACAGCCAAGGCGGCGAACGACCAGGCGATCGCCACGGGCTGGGTGGTCAGCACCAGCGCAAAGGCGGCCAGCGCGAGCGCCGCTCCCAGGCCCAGGGCCTGCTTGACTGACAGCGCGCCCCGGGTGACCGGACGCTCGGCGGTGCGCTTGACGTGGCGGTCAAAGTCGCGGTCTGCCACGTCGTTGATGCAGCAACCCGCGCTGCGCATCAAGATGGTGCCCAGCACAAAGACCAGCAACAGGTGCCAGCCGGGAAAGCCGCCGGCAGCCAGCCACAGGGCCGACAGGGTGGGCCACAAGAGCAGCAACCAGCCGGCCGGCCGATTCCAGCGGATCAGGTCCAGGTAAAGCCGCCAGCGGGGCGGCAGGGGAGCGCTGGGTACCGAGGACATCGTGCGCAGCTTGGGCCTCAAGACAGCCGCGTGACCCCGGGCAACTCGCAGCCATAGATCGAGTTGCGCAGGGCGGCGATCGCCTCGTACCGGGTGAAGCTGCGGCGCCAGGCCAGCACCACCCGGCGGCTGGGCACATGACCGTCGAAGGGCAAATAGCGGAGAAATGAAGTCACCTCTTGGACGCCGCGCCGACCCGCGGCGCTGCGTCCACCCCGGGCAGGAGCGGCGTCTTTGGCTTGCAAGCCGCCCTGGGGCACGCTCAGGCGCGGCAGCAAGGTCACGCCCATGCCTGCAGCCACCATGTGCTTGATGGTCTCCAGGGAGGAGCCTTCGAAGCTCGTGCGTATCCCTTCGGCGGTGCTTGAAAAGCGCGCAAATTCAGGGCAGACCTCCAGCACATGGTCCCGAAAGCAATGGCCGTTGCCCAGCAAGAGCATGGTCTCATGTTTGAGCTCCTCGGCTCGGATGCTGCTGCGCTCGGCCCAGGCATGGCTGGTGGGCACAGCCGCCACGAAGGGCTCGTCATACAAAGGCGCGATCGCCAGGTTGGTATCGGGAAAAGGCTCGGCCAAGATGGCGCAGTCGATTTCGCCGGTGCGCAGCTGCTCGAGCAGCCTGACGGTGAAGTTTTCCTGCAAGATCAGGGGCATCTGCCGGTGGCGCGCGATGGCCTGACGAACAAGGTCGGGCAGCAGGTACGGCCCGATGGTGTAGATCACCCCCAAGCGCAAAGCGCCCGCCAAGGGGTCTTTGCCGCGCTTGGCCAACTCACGAATGCCATCGGCCTGCTCAAGCACGCCCTGGGCCTGCCGCACGATCTCCTCGCCCAGGGGCGTGACAGTGACCTCGCTGGCGTTGCGCTCGAACAGCTTGACGTCGAGCTCCTCCTCCAGCTTTTTGATGGCCACGCTCAAGGTCGGCTGCGACACATGGCAGGCATCGGCGGCCTTGCCGAAATGCTTTTCACGCGCCACGGCCACGATGTACTTGAGTTCGGTCAAAGTCATAGCTGGCGATTGTCCTTCAAGCCATCACACTCGCCGGGCCTGGTTCAGGCTCAGGCCTTGACGAATTCCGATCGTGCGCCGAGCCAGCGCATGACATGGCGCTGGGCCAACTCGGGCTGGCGATCGAGCATGCGCGGGGCGAGCTCGCGCGCCCATTGCAGCCACTGCACGTCGGTGGCCAGGTCGGCAAAGCGCAGCAGCGTCGCACCCGACTGGCGTGCGCCCAAAAATTCGCCCGGCCCGCGAATGTCCAGGTCGCGCCGAGCGATCTCAAAGCCGTCTTGCGTTTCGGCCATGGCTTTCAGGCGCGCCCGCGCCGTCTCGCCCAGGCGCGGGGCATCGCCGGTGCTGTACATCAACACACAGGCCGAGGCCGCTGTGCCGCGGCCAACCCGCCCGCGCAATTGGTGCAGCTGCGACAGACCAAAGCGCTCGGCATGTTCGATCACCATCAGCGAGGCATTGGGCACGTCCACGCCCACCTCGATCACGGTGGTACTGACCAACACCGCCGTCTGAGCACTGGCAAAAGCGGCCATCACCGCTTTTTTGTCGGCCGTGGGCATGCGTGAATGCAGCAGGGCGACCGCGTAGCCGGGCAGGGCAGCGGCGAGCTCTTCATGCGTCTCGGTGGCATTGCGCAGATCCAGCGCTTCGCTCTCTTCAATCAATGGACAGACCCAGTAGACCTGTCGCCCCTCCCCCAGCTGGGCACGTATGCGCTCGACCACCTCGTCGCGGCGACTTTGATTGACCACCTTGGTGACGATGGGGCTGCGGCCCGGCGGCAATTCATCAATGGTGGAGACGTCGAGGTCGGCGTAGTAGCTCATGGCCAAGGTACGCGGAATCGGCGTGGCCGACATCATCAACATATGGGGCTCGCGGCGGTGGCCGTTTTCGTCCTCGCTCATCTTGCTGCGCAAGGCCAGACGCTGGGCCACGCCAAAGCGGTGCTGCTCGTCAATGATGGCCAAGGCCAAGCGGGCAAACTGCACCTTACCCTCAATCACCGCATGGGTGCCCACCACCAACTGGGCCTGACCCGAGGCAATGGCAGCCAGCGCCGCTCGCCGCTCGGCCGCCTTCTGACTGCCGGTCAACCAAGCGGTGACGATGCCCAGCGGCTCAAGCCAGCCCACCAGTTTGCGAAAGTGCTGCTCGGCCAGGATTTCGGTGGGCGCCATCAGCGCGCACTGCCAGCCGGCCTCAATGCAGCGCAGCGCGGCCAGCGCGGCCACCACCGTTTTGCCCGAGCCCACATCGCCTTGCAGCAAGCGATGCATGGGCTGCTCGCGCAGCAGGTCGGCGCCGATTTGCGCCTCCACCCGCTGCTGCGCCCCGGTCAGGCGAAAGGGCAGCGCCGCCAGCAGGCGCTCGCGCAGTCCGCCGGCGCCCTCGGCAGGCTGCAGCACTGGCGAGCGCATGGCATCGCGGGCGCGCCTGGCCTGCAGCTGCGACAACTGCTGTGCCAGCAACTCCTCGGCTTTCAGGCGCTGCCAGGCTGGGTGACTGCGGTCGTCGAGCTCGGCCAGGCTCACTTCAGGACTGGGCTGATGCAAGAAGGCCAGCGCCTGGCGCAGCGTCCAGGCCGGGCCCATCGCCGCAGGCCAGGCACCGGGCGGCAGGGTTTCAGACACATCAGCACGGCTCAAGCCGCCCAACACCGCCTTGCGCATATAGGCCTGCGGCAGCTGCGCCACCGTCGGGTAGACCGGCGTCAGGGCCTGCGGCAGCTCGCCGCCTGCAAGCTTGAAGCTCGGGTGCACCATCTCGCGGCCCTTAAAACCACCGCGCAGCTCGCCCCGCAGGCGCACCAGTGCGCCTTCGCTCAGGGTCTTTTGGTGGCTGGGATAGAAATTGAGAAAGCGCAGCACGCAGGTGTCGCTGCCGTCGTCCACCTCCACCTTCAGCTGCCTGCGCGGTCGCAGCGAGATCTCGCTGCGCAGCACCCGCGCCTCAATCTGCACCGTCTCACCGTCGCGGGCTTCAGCCAGGCGGGTGATGCGGGTCTCGTCCTCGTAGCGCAAGGGCAGGTGCAGGGCCAGGTCGATATCGCGCGCCAAGCCCAGCTTTTGCAATGCTTTTTGCGCTGGCGATGGGGGCCGGCTGACCGGGTTGGCGGAGTTGGACATGCGTGTCGATTGTGCCTCGACCGGCTCGCCAAGCACCCCGGCAGCGGCCCGGCGGCACTGCGAGCCCGGCATGGCCAGCAAAAAACGTAATTGTTGACTTTTTATCAGAATAGTTAACAAGAATTGATACTTAAAGGCTTATCAAAATTTAACTAATTGACTAGTATCGTCTCCGTCTGTTCAGCACCAATGACCATCAATTGACTTTTGAATCGGGGTTCAGAATGAACGCGAGTCGCCAACTTTTGCAGGTCCTGATGTATGCCCTGATGACCGCCTTGAGTGCCTGCAGCGGCACAGGCGGAGGCGGCGGGGCGGGCTACACCATCACCGGGGTGGCCGCCTCGGGCGCAGCGCTTGCCAAGGGGGTTTTGGACGTCAACTGCCAACAGGGTTCGGGCAGCGCCATGACTGGCACGGACGGCAGCTACAGCATCACCATCACAGGCGGCCAGGGGCCCTGCATTTTGCGAGCCACGCAGCCTGCCACCGGCCTGGTGCTGCATTCGCTGGTCGAAGAGGGGGCGACGACGGCCAACATCACGCCTGTCACCGAACTCATCCTCGCGCATCTGTTTGGACGGGCTCCGAGCCAGGTGTTTGCGCAATTTGGCCCTGAGCAGGCTCGCAAGATCACCCCCGAGGCCCTGGCGCTGAGCAAGGCAGTGGTGCTGGAGGCGACCAAAGACTGGCGCCTGGCCACACCCACCCAGGAGGAATTCGACCCTTTCAAAGCGCCTCTGAAAGCCGCGACCACTCAGTCCGTGGGCAACAACTTCGACCAGACCTTAGACACGCTGATGGCCTCCATCATTGCCGCCGACACCAGCCTGCCCGCGCTGGCCCAGAGCCTGATGTCGGCCTCGCAAAGCAGCGCCACTGAGATGGCCAGGGCGGTGCTCAGTGCCAGTCAGGACACCCTGGAGGGCTGCCCGATTGCGCGCAGCGGTCCGCTGTGGCTGATCGATTTCAGCAATGCATTTGACGGCCCCAGAAGCTTTCGCATCGACTATGCGCAAGGCGCCCTGGTGCAGCAAGGCGAGCAGGGGCAGGAGCTCGCGCGCAGCCCCATCACCGCCTCCAGCACCGAGTACTGCGCCTTTGGCGCCCAACTCGATGGGCAGAGCGCCGAATTCCGAGTCTCGGGCAGCGGCCTGATGCTCTGGAGCAGCCCGCGCTATGCCGGCCTGGCGGTGCCGCGCCAAAGTCTGCTCAATCTGGCGCCGCTGCAGTACCAGGCTACGCAGGCTTCGCTGGCCTATCTGGTCGCCAGCCTGGGCGAGCAAACGGTGACCCAGGCCATTGCCAACCGCTTCGAGTGGAACGCCGGGCGCCTGAGCACCTATGGCTGCGACTTCAGCGACCCCGCCCAGCCTGCCTGCAGCACCGACCTGAGCCAGTCCTTCTCCCTGACCTGCTTGCCGACCCCGGGCGCGGACGCGCGCGAGGCCCCGCTTCAGTGCCGGCGCAGCGACAACGCAGCGGCGGGCCTGTCGATCGGCTTTGTCTCCGGCTCCAGCGCCATCACCATCGTTGCCGTCAAAGACTTTCCGGTCGGAGCGCCCGGCGCGCAAGCGCTGGCACGCGGCGTCATGATCATCTCGCGCGCGAGCGCCCAGGCCCTGCCCGAGCTGGGCTTGAGCCAAGCCCCGCGCAGCCAGTGGTTCATCGGTTTGGATGCAGGGGGGCAGCCGGTATCGGGCTACGCCGGCGCAAGCGAGGTGGTGGCGCTCAACCCGGGCGAGCGGCAATACACCCGTCAGGAGGACGGCCAGCGCTGGCTCAGCCTGCTCGATCAGCCGGCTCTGGGCCTGCTTTACAGCAGACCTGCCAACGCCAGTGGCTACCGCCTGAGCATGGCCTGCGCCGAGGGCTGGTCCTTCGGCATCGACGCCACCGGTCCCGCACCGGTGCCCCGGGCCTTGGTGCGCACCCGCCTGCGGCCCTGAGCCAGGCGCAGCGTCCTTGGCCGGCGGGCCATGAGAAAATCGTCACACCTTCTTTACTTGGAACGGGCCCGTCCGGCCCTCAAGCACCATGGCACTGCCCCCTTCGGCCAGCCCGGCCCGCGACTGGACCCTGGCGGATTTTGATTTTCAACTGCCGTCTGAACTGATCGCCCAGCATCCACTGACCGAGCGTTCGGCCTCACGGCTGCTCGATGGCCGTGGCGATGCAGCGCACGACCGGGGTGTTCGCGAACTGCCCGAATTGCTGCAATCGGGCGATCTGCTGGTGTTCAACGACACCCAGGTCATCAAGGCCAGGCTGTTTGGCCACAAGCCCAGCGGGGGACGCCTGGAGCTGCTGATCGAGCGGGTTCTCGATGCCGGTACTGGCTTGGTAGCCGCCCATATGAAGGTCAGCAAAAAACCGGCCGTCGGCACCGTGCTGCTGATGGACGGCGGCTTTGAAGCCCGGGTGCTCGGTCGCTGGCCGCAGGACAGCGGTCCGCTCTACCGCCTGGCGCTGAGCGCCGACCCCTACACGCTGATGGCCGCGCACGGCCATGTGCCGCTGCCGCCCTACATTGAGCACGAGGACAGCGCCGACGACGAGCTGCGTTACCAGACGGTGTTTGCCACCCAGCCGGGCGCGGTGGCGGCGCCAACCGCGGCGCTGCATTTTGACCAGGGGATCCTGGACGCGCTGCAGGCGCGCGGCGTCGAGCGGGCCCACATCACCCTCCATGTGGGCGCCGGCACCTTTCAGCCGGTCAAGACCGAGCGCATCGCCGACCACCTGATGCACCACGAGCGCTTCGAGGTGCCGGCGGCCACCACCCAGGCCATCGCGCGCTGCAAGGCCAGGGGCGGGCGGGTGTTGGCGGTGGGCACGACCACCGTGCGGGCGCTCGAATCGGCCGCGCATTTCGGTCCCGATTGCGACGACACCAACATCTTCATCACGCCCGGCTTTGAATTCAAGGTGGTCGATCTGCTGCTGACCAACTTTCACCTGCCCAAAAGCACGCTGATGATGCTGGTCAGCGCCTTTGCCGGCTATGAGCACATCATGGCCCTGTATCGCCAGGCCATCGCCCAGCGCTACCGCTTTTTCAGCTACGGCGATGCGATGCTGCTCAGTCGCGCCCCGCGCGAATGAGCGCATCGGCGATGGTCGCCGGATCGGTGAACCAGATCTCATGACTGCCCTGGCACTCGACCAGGCGGAACAGACCCAGGCGCTCTGACAGGCGCGGATGCCAGGGCATGCTGTGCGGCATCGCCGCGTCCTGCTGGCAGTTCAGATAGGACTTGCCGATCTGCAGCGCGGCCAGCGGCGCCTTCAGCGAAATCGCGTCGGTGAAGGTTTTGTAAGGATGCGGGTTGAGGCTGTCGTAAGCCGATTGGGCCAGCGCCAGGTCGGCGTCATTGATGAAGGCCTCGCGCCAGATCGGAAAAGGCAGGGTCACCGCGTTGTTGTTGGCGGCCGCCACCGCGTCAAACAACTGCTTGTAGTGCGGCGGCACCATGTCGTTGAGGCACTCGCCGGGGTTGGGTACGAAGGCATTGACATAGATCAGGCGGACGATGCGCTCGGGCATCAGGTCGGCCACCCGTGAGATGACCATGCCACCATAGCTGTGGCCGGCCAGGCGGACCTCGGTGAGATTGTGTTCACGCAGATAGTCGCAGACCGATTGCGCCGCATCTTCGAGCCCGACCAGGCTGCGGTCATCGCCCGGGCGATTGCCCTTGAGGGTCGGGCAATGAACCGCGTGGCCTTTTTGGCGGATGTACTGAGCTGTCGGCTCAAGCAGTTCGCCGGTGTGCCAGGCGCCATGGATCAAAACATAGGTATCGCTCATGATGTTCTCCAGTGGATGAAAGGTGGGCCAGCGCAGCCGATGCAAGCGCCTGGTGCTGAGGTCAGGGCATTAAAGCGGGGGTATAGAGACCCGTCAAGCAAGGCAAACCCCCGCCCAATCCTGGGAAAGTCTTGCATGAATCGCTGCCGCCTCAAGGGCCTCGCCCCTCAGGGACGGCCCGGCGCGCGTCCTCCTACACTCCCCCCATGCTCGAGTTCCAACTGCTCCATACAGATCCTGACAGCCATGCCCGCCGCGGCACGCTGACACTCAACCACGGCGTGGTTCAAACGCCGATCTTCATGCCGGTGGGCACCTATGGCACCGTCAAGGGCGTGATGCCGCGCAGCCTGCACGAGATGGGCGCGCAGATCATTCTGGGCAATACCTTTCACCTGTGGATGCGGCCGGGCCAGGACATCATGAAGAGCTTCGGCGGCCTGCACGGCTTTGAGCAATGGAGCAAGCCCATCCTCACCGACTCAGGCGGCTTTCAGGTCTGGTCGCTGGGCGCGATGCGCAAGATCACCGAGCAAGGCGTGCACTTTGCCTCACCGGTCAATGGCGACAAGCTGTTCATGTCGCCCGAGGTGAGCATGCAGATCCAGACCGTCCTGAACTCGGACATCGCGATGCAGCTCGACGAGTGCACACCCTACGAGACCAAGGGCCATATCACCACCGAGGATGAAGCGCGCCAGTCAATGGAAATGAGCCTGCGCTGGGCCGAGCGCTCGAAGGCCGAATTCGAGCGCCTGGCCAACCCCAACGCCTTGTTCGGCATTGTGCAAGGCGGCATGTTCGAATCACTGCGCCAGGAGTCGCTCGACGCCCTGGTGGCCATGGACTTTCCCGGCTATGCGATCGGCGGGGTTAGCGTGGGCGAGCCCAAGGAGCTGATGCGTCAGATCATGGCCCACACGCCGCACCGCCTTCCGCCCAACAAACCGCGCTATTTAATGGGCGTGGGCACACCCGAAGACCTGGTGCAGGGGGTGGCCGACGGCGTAGACATGTTCGACTGCGTCATGCCCACCCGCAACGCCCGCAATGGCACCGTCTTTACCCGCTATGGCGACCTCAAGCTGCGCAATGCCCGCCACAAGAGCGACCCACAGCCGCTGGACCCGAGCTGCACCTGCCATGCCTGCGCAGGCACATCGGGCATCGCCTGGAACCAAGGCGGACGCGGCGGTTTTTCACGCGCCTATTTGCACCACCTGGACCGCTGCGGCGAGATGCTCGGCCCGATGCTGACCACCATCCACAACCTGCACTACTACCTGAACCTGATGCAGGAAATCCGGCAGGCGCTGGAGGCCGGCACCTTTGCCGCCTTCAGGCAGCAGTTCCAGGGTGAGCGCGCCAGCGGCTGCTGACGCACCCAGGCCTGAACTCAGGGCCGATCCTGGGCCAGCACCTATTCGGCGCGGACCCTGGCGTCACTGATCAGTTCGCCAAAAGCCAGCACATCGGCGTCATGGGCCGGCTCGACCCAGGGCTCGCTCAGGGCGCTGTCATACCACTGGCGCATTGCCGGCAGCTCCAGCAAGGTCAGCACATAGGCGCTGCAGACCGGATCGAGCGGCAGGCTATAGGTCTGCACCCGAAACGCCACCGGGCAGAAAAACGCATCGACTGCGGTGAAAGCCGCGCCGGCCAGGTAAGGCCCGCCAAAACGCTGCAGGCCCTCGCGCCACAAAGACTGCAGCCGCCGCAGATCGGCGGCCAGCGAAGCCTGCGCTTCGTCCCGCAGGTGCACCCGCACGCCGCAGCTCATGGAACAGACCTGGCGCAGGGTCGAAAAGCCCGAGTGCATTTCGGCGGCGGCCGAGCGCGCCCAGGCCCGCGCAGGCGCAGACGGCGGCCACACCGCAGCATGGCGCTCCGCCAAGTACTCAGCAATCGCCAGGCTGTCCCAGACCGTCAGCCCGCCGTCGACCAGACAGGGCACCTTGCCAGTGGGCGAGAAGGCGTCAAAGCCGGTCGGCCCGCCGCCCATGGGAAAGGGATGCAGCGACTCTTCAAAGTCCAGGCCCAGGGCGCGCATCAACACCCAGGGACGCAGCGACCAGGACGAGTAGTTCTTGTTGGCGATGTGAAGCTTCATGGCAGGCAAGAAAAAACCAGGGGCTGTGCATCATCGGCCATGGCCGGCCTGCCGAGGCAGCAGGTCACTAAATTTAACCGTCAGTGCCGGTGCTTGAGGCCGGCACCGCAAACACGGTCAGCACGCCGGTATAGCCGTAG
>JBAXEN010000102.1:0-12058 GCA_037140415.1 Betaproteobacteria bacterium
GGTCGTACTGGCGTGGGAAGTTTCAGGCGGCCAAGCTGCCCACCCTGCGCCCCCGTTCGCTCCAAATCGACACAGATGGGCTCACCTCAACACCTGATCATTCTCGGCGCCGGCCTCATGGGCCGGCTGCTGGCACTCGCCCTGGCGCGCCAGGGGCACCGGGTTGAGCTGTACGAGGCCGGCGCTGCCGACGGCAGCGGCGCCGCCGCACGGGTGGCCGCAGCCATGCTGGCGCCGCTGGCTGAGTCAGCGGTGACCGAGCTGAGCGTGGTGCGCATGGGCCAGCACAGCCTGCAGCGTTGGCCGCAGCTGATCGCCGAGCTCGGCCAATCGGTGTTTTTTCAGCAACAAGGCACTCTCATCGTCTGGCATCGGCAGGATCAGGGCGAAGCTGAGCGCCTCAAACGCCACCTGGACCGCACCGCCGCAGCGCTGCCCGAACTGGCGCCGGCGCAAAGCCTGGATGCACAGGCCATGGGCCAGCGCGAGCCGGCCATGGCGGGGCGCTTTGACCAAGGCTTTTTTCTGCCCGGGGAAGGCCAGCTCGACAACCGGGAGCTCTTGAACGCTTTGCTCCACACCTTGGATAAGGCGGGCGTGCAGCTGCATTGGCACAGCCCGCGCCAGCCCGAGGACTTTGAGCCGGGCCGCGCCGGCCAGCCCGACGGCCTGTTTGACTGCCGGGGCCTGGGTGCGCAGCAACAGTGGCGCCAGCTGCGCGGTGTGCGAGGCGAGGTGGCGCGGGTCCATGCGCCCGAGGTCCAGTTGCAGCGCCCCTTGCGCCTGATGCACCCGCGCTACCCCATCTACATCGCGCCCAAACCGGACCATGTTTTTGTGATCGGCGCCACCGAGATCGAATCGGAAGACCGCTCGCCGGCCAGCATGCGATCCACACTAGAACTGTTGAGCGCGGCTTACTCGGTGCACAGCGGCTTTGCCGAGGCACGGGTGTTGGAGATCGCCACCCAGCTGCGTCCCACCCTGCCCGACAACCTGCCGGCGCTGCGCTGGCTAGGCCCGCGCAGCCTGCAAATCAATGGCCTGTACCGGCATGGTTTTCTGATTGCACCGGCCATGCTCGACGCCGCACTCGAGCTCTGGGTAGACGGCCACAGTCCCCAGGCCGAGCGCTGGGGCCTCACCATTGAAGGCGCCGCCAGCGCAGCGCTGCCAGCATGAAAGTCCGTGTCAATCAGATCGCCCAGGAACTGCCCGCGGGCAGCTCGCTGCAGGACTTGCTGCTGGCGCTGGAATTCAAGCCCCCATATGCCGTGGCACGCAATCTGCACTTCGTCCCTAAAACCCAATACGCCACCACACCCTTGCAAGAGGGCGACCAGATCGAGGTGATCTCGCCGATCACCGGTGGCTGAGCCTGCCCCCGAAAAACACCCATGACTCAAGCCCCGACCGCAGACCCCCTGATCCTTTATGGCGAATCCTTTGGCAGCCGGCTGCTGCTGGGCACCTCGCGCTACCCCTCGCCACGTGTCATGCAGAGCGCGCTGCTGCTGGCACAGCCGGCCATGGTCACCGCCTCGCTGCGGCGTCAGGGGGCGGTATCGGCCGAGGCCAGCAATGGCTTTTGGGAGTTGCTCAAGGAAGTCAATATTCCGGTGCTTCCCAATACCGCCGGCTGCCACAGCCCGCAAGAGGTGATCACCACCGCGCAGATGGCCCGCGAGGTGTTCGCCACCGACTGGATCAAGCTCGAACTCATCGGCGACGACTACACCCTGCAGCCCGACACCCTGCAACTGGTGCAGGTGGCTGCCACGCTGCTCAAGGACGGCTTCAAGGTGCTGCCCTACTGCACCGAAGACCTGGTTCTGTGCAAGCGCCTGGTCGACGTGGGCTGCCAGGCCATCATGCCGTGGGCCGCGCCGATAGGCACCGGCAAGGGCCCGATCAACCCTTACGCCATGCGGCTGCTGCGCGAACGCTTGGAAGTGCCGATGATCGTCGACGCCGGCCTGGGCCTGCCCTCGCACGCCTGCCAAGTCATGGAGTGGGGCTACGACGCGGTCTTGCTCAACACCGCCGTCGCCCTGGCGACCGACCCGGTGGCCATGGCAGGTGCCTTTGCCAAGGCGGTAGAGGCCGGCCGCAGCGCCTTCCTGGGCGGCACGATGAGCGAGCAACATGCAGCACAGCCGAGCACGCCGGTGCTGGGCACCCCTTTTTGGCACCAGACATGATCAGCGACATCTACAGCGCCGCCCAGGCCATCGTCAGCCACCACGCCGCCACCCTGGGCCTGCCCGACTGGCGGCCTGTAGAAATGGCCAAGACCGGCGAGCCGACGCCCATTGAATCGGCAGTGCGCCTGGCCTGCCAGCGCATGGGCTTTGACGACGTCGATGCCCATGTGCTGGCCGCCGCCTGGCAGCGGCAGAGTCTGCGCCTGGGGCACTTCGATGCCGCGGCCTGGCCCAGTCAGCCGCAGGACTTCGGCATCGCTCCCTGGCCCCGCAGCCAGGCCTTTGCGCCCTGCCCGCAGGCCCTGGGCCTGTATGTGGTGCTGCCCGACGCCGACGGGGTGGGCCGCATGGCCCGCGCCGGTGTGCCCACGGTGCAGCTGCGCTTCAAGTCGGATGACTCGGCAGCGGTGCAGCGGGAGGTGCAGGCGGCGGTCGAGGCGGTGCGCGGCACCGACGCCCTGCTCTTCATCAATGACCACTGGCAGGCAGCGCTGCAGGCAGGGGCCTATGGGGTGCATCTGGGGCAGGAAGACCTGATGGCCCTGCCCAGCGCCGACGTGCAGCGCCTGCGCGAGTCTGGCATCCGCCTGGGCCTGAGCACCCACGGCTATGCCGAAATGCTCAGTGCCGACCGCCACAGTCCCAGCTATCTGGCTCTGGGCGCGGTCTTTCCGACCACGCTCAAACGCATGGCCACCGCAGCGCAAGGCACAGGCCGCTTGCAACGCTACGCCCGGCTTATGGCCGACTATCCACTGGTCGCCATCGGCGGTATTGATGAAGAGCGCCTGCCGTCCGTCATGGCCACGGGCGTGGGCTCGGCCGCCGTGGTACGCGCGGTGGTGGGCGCCGCGCAGCCGGAAGAGGCCGCCAGGGCACTGGCTGCTCAGCTGCGGGCTCTGAGCCTGCGCTGAGCATCTTCTCGGCGTCATCCCCTTCTTGAGACCCCCCCTGGCGGCGCGCATGCGGCGCAATGCTGCGCCGCATGCGCAGCGCTTCACGCACCGATCTGCATGGCAGGCCGAAGCCGACCCCAAAAAGGTGCATTAAGAAGCACCAAAGCCGTGCGCGGTGCACAGTGGCACTGCCCCAGGTGGGTGCAACACGCCCGGCCTGCACCCGCGATTGGCCTGCCCACCGCCGCAGACAAGGCAGCAGCCCCATCACCAGGCTCATCTCCGCGCATGGCATGGGCTTTGCGTACACCCTGCCCGGATGCCTCAGGCACCCGGCTCGGCTGAAATCCACAAATTGAAAATTGGAGTGTTTACATGATTCGACGCGGTCAACTCAAGATGCTTGCCCTGGCGGCAGCGACGGCCTTTGCAGGCCTGACTTCCATCCCGGCCCACGCACAAGCGACCATCAAGGTCGGTGTGCTGCACAGCCTGTCGGGCACCATGGCCATTTCGGAGACCGTGCTCAAAGACACGGTGCTGATGGCCATCGACGAGATCAATGCCAAGGGCGGCGTGCTGGGCAAAAAGCTCGAGCCGGTGATTGTTGACCCTGCCTCGAACTGGCCCCTGTTTGCTGAAAAAACCAAGCAGCTGCTGACGCAAGACAAAGTGGCCGTCATCTTCGGCTGCTGGACCTCGGTGAGCCGCAAGTCGGTGTTGCCTGTGGTCGAAGAGCTCAACGGCCTGCTGTTCTACCCGGTGCAGTACGAGGGTGAAGAGCTGTCCAAGAACGTGTTCTACACCGGCGCCGCTCCCAACCAGCAGGCCATTCCTGCCGTTGAGTACCTGATGAGCAAGGACGGCGGTGGTGCCAAGCGTTTTGTGCTGCTGGGCACCGACTATGTCTACCCGCGCACCACCAATAAGATCCTGCGCGCCTTCCTCAAGAGCAAGGGTGTGAAGGACAGCGACATCGACGAGAAGTACACCCCCTTCGGCCACAGTGATTACCAGACCATCGTTGCGGACATCAAGAAGTTCAGCCAAGGTGGTAAGACGGCCGTGATTTCCACCATCAACGGTGACTCCAACGTGCCCTTCTACAAAGAGCTCGGCAATGCCGGTCTGAAGGCCAAGGACGTGCCGGTGGTGGCTTTCTCGGTGGGCGAGGAAGAACTGCGCGGTGTGGACACCAAGCCGCTGGTGGGCCACCTGGCCGCCTGGAACTACTTCATGTCCATCAAGAACCCGTCCAACACCGAGTTCACCAAAAAGTGGGGTGACTACGCCAAGGCCAAGAACATCGCCGGTCACAAAGACAAGCCTTTGACCAACGACCCGATGGAGGCCACCTACATCGGCATCAATATGTGGAAGCAGGCGGTTGAAAAAGCCAAGTCCACCGATGTCGACAAAGTGATCGCCGCCATGGCCGGCCAGACCTTCAAGGCACCGTCGGGCATCACCTCCAAGATGGACGAGAAGAACCATCACCTGCACAAGTCGGTGTTCATTGGTGAAGTCAAGGCCGACGGCCAATTCAACGTGGTCTGGAAGACGCCTGGCCCGGTCAAGGCCAAGCCCTGGTCTCCGTTCATCGAAGGCAACGACAAGAAGAAGGACGAGCCCGAGAAGAAGTAATTCTTCAGGTCAGTCTGCCCGGCTCTAAAGGAGCCAGGCATTAAAATGCGCTCCCCTGGGCGCCGCCATGCGCGGCGCCCAGGCCTTCACCGGGCATCTTGTGCCCGCCGATGATTTCATGACTGGTAACGTTCATCGCTTTGCCTGTCCCCATGTTCAAGACACTTTATTTCCTGCTGGCCGTTTTGCTGAGCGGCTCTGTGATGAGCACTTCAGCCCTGGCCCTGACGACGGAGCAAGCTCTGGCCATTACCAGCGGCGAATCAGACTCCCGCATTGAGGCCCTGAGTAAAGTGGTTGCCGTCGCCGATGCCAAGACGGCCGCCTTCTTGCAGGCGCTGGCCGACGATGCCGTCAAGGTTGGCGATGGCAAAGTATTCGTGGTGCAAGGCGGTAAGGCCAGCGACCCGGTGACCGGCGCCGAACTGCCTCTTCCCGACAACGCCGAAGATGTGGTGAGCAACAACCGCATGCGCGGCGAGATCGACAGCGCCCTGGCATCGCTCAAGCTGCTGTCCCCAGACCTTGACACTCGCCGGCAAGCCATCAAGGGCCTGCAGGGTGAGGCTGATATCAGCAAGCTGGCCCTGCTGGACAAGGCGCTGGCGGCCGAGACCGACGCCGCCTTGAAGGCGCAGCTGAGCCTGATCCGGGCCAGCATCATCCTGAACAGCGACGACCGCGCTCAAAGGCTGGAAGCGGCCCATCAGTTAGGCAGCAGCCGCAACCCGGCCACCAAGACCGTCCTGATTGAGCGCCTGAAGGTCGAGGCCGACCCTCAGGTCAAGACCGCTTTGCAGGCGGCGCTGAGCGCGGTTGAGGCCAGCCTGATCTGGGGCGACCGCCTGGGCGCCGTTTTCTCGGGCATCAGCCTGGGCTCCATCCTCTTGCTGGTGGCCCTGGGCCTGGCCATCACCTACGGCCTGATGGGCGTGATCAACATGGCGCACGGCGAGTTGATGATGATCGGCGCCTATGCCACCTTTGTGGTGCAGGGCGTGTTTCGCAAGTTCTTCCCCGGTGCTTTTGATTGGTATTTGCTGGCAGCGCTGCCGATGGCCTTCTTGTCCGCGGCCCTGATCGGCGCTGCGCTCGAGCGCAGCGTGATCCGCTTCCTTTATGGTCGCCCGTTGGAAACTCTGTTGGCCACCTGGGGCATCAGCCTGGTGCTGCAGCAAGGCGTGCGCAGCCTCTTTGGTGCGCAAAACGTGGGGGTGGAAAACCCCCGTTGGATGAGCGGCGGCGTGCAGCTGATGGACAACCTGCAACTGCCCTGGAACCGCATCATCATCGTCGCCTTCGCGATGACGGTGCTTGCAGGCATGGCCTTTCTGATCGGACGCACCCGGTTGGGCCTGTTTGTGCGCGGCGTCACCCAGAACCGGCCGATTGCCGCTTGCATGGGGGTCAACACCGCCCGGGTGGATACCTACGCCTTCGCCTTGGGTTCGGGCATCGCGGGCCTGGCCGGCTGCGCGCTCAGCCAGATCGGCAATGTCGGCCCTGACCTCGGCCAAGCCTATATCGTCGACGCCTTCATGGTGGTGGTGGTCGGCGGCGTGGGTCAATTGGCCGGAACCGTCTATGCGGCGCTCGGCTTGGGCGTGCTCAACAAATTTCTGGAGGGCTGGGCCGGTGCGGTGCTGGCCAAAATCTCCGTATTGGTGCTCATCATCGTCTTCATCCAAAAGCGTCCACAGGGCATTTTTGCGATGAAGGGTCGCAGCGCCGAGGCCTGATATGCGCGAACCCGCTCTCAAACTCCCCCCAGCACCGGCCCTGCTCAGCCGCAGCGGCTGGGCTGCCTTCTTGGTGGCCTTGGTGGTGATCTGCGCCCTGGCCCCACTGCTCAACCTGGTGGTGCCTGCTGGCAGCTTGCTGCACATGAGCGACTACATGGTGGCCTTGCTGGGCAAGATCATGTGCTACGCGATCTGCGCCCTGGCGATGGACCTGATCTGGGGCTACACCGGCATCCTAAGCCTGGGCCACGGCCTGTTTTTTGCGCTGGGCGGCTACATGATGGGCATGTACCTGATGCGTCAGATCGGCCGCGATGGCAATTACAAGAGCGATCTGCCCGACTTCATGGTTTTTCTGGACTGGAAGGTCTTGCCCTGGCACTGGGCGCTGAGCGACAGCTTTGTGGCCACGCTGATCCTGATCGTGGCGGTGCCGGGCCTGATCGCCTTTGTCTTTGGCTACTTCGCTTTTCGCTCGCGCATCAAAGGGGTGTACTTTTCCATCATCACCCAGGCCATGACCTTTGCCGCGATGCTGCTGTTTTTCCGCAATGAAACCGGCTTCGGCGGCAATAACGGGTTTACCGACTTCAAACGCATCTTGGGCATGCCCCTGGCCACGCCCTCGATGCGCATGGTGCTTTTTGTGCTGACTGGCTTGACCTTGCTGGGCTTTTTCCTGCTCGCGCGCTATCTGGTCACCAGCAAGTTCGGCCGGGTGCTGCAAGCCATCCGCGACGCCGAAGGCCGCGTGATGTTCAGCGGCTACAACCCGCTCGGCTACAAGCTGTGCATCTGGGTGATCTCGGCCGTCATGTGCGGTGTGGCCGGCGCCCTGTATGTACCGCAGGTGGGCATCATCAACCCCAGCGAGATGAGCCCAGCGCAGTCCATCGAGATGGCCATTTGGGCCGCTGTTGGCGGACGGGCCACCCTGATCGGGCCGATCATCGGCGCTTTTGTGGTCAACGGCGCAAAAAGCTGGCTGACCGTCAGCGCTCCCGAATTCTGGCTCTACTTCTTGGGCGCCCTGTTCATCGCCGTGACCCTGTTCTTGCCGGCAGGCATCGTCGGCCTGCTGCGCGATCCGGGCTCGCTGCTCAGAACGCTGAGCCAGTTCAGAAAGGGGCGCTGAGATGACACCCGATCTGCAAGACCTGGGCGCCCGGCGGCTGGCCGAGCATGTCGAGCGCAGTGTGGCCGGCCAAACCGCCTCGGGCGGGCGCAACAGCGGCTTTGCCCGGATTTCCCAGGCCGGCGAGGTCGATACCGCGCACGGCGCCATCCTCTACCTGGAAGACGTGAGCGTGAGCTTTGACGGCTTCAAGGCTATCAACAAGCTCAGCCTGGACATTGCCGCGGGCGAGCTGCGCTGCATCATCGGCCCCAACGGCGCTGGCAAGACCACGATGATGGACATCATCACCGGTAAAACCCGGCCCGACGAAGGCAGCGTCTTCTTCGGCAGCACCATCGACCTGCTGCGCTACCGCGAGGCCGATATCGCCCAAATGGGCATAGGCCGCAAGTTTCAAAAGCCGACCGTCTTCGAGCAGCTGACCGTGTTTGAAAACCTGGAGCTGGCGCTCAAGACCCACAAGGGCGTGGCCTCGTCGATGTTCTTTCGCCTGGACAGCGCGCAAAGCGACCGACTGGCCGAAATACTGCACACCATCCATCTGGCGCAAGACCTCACCCGCCCGGCCGGCACCCTCAGCCACGGACAAAAGCAGTGGTTGGAGATCGGCATGCTGCTGATGCAGGACCCCAAGCTGCTGCTGCTCGACGAGCCGGTGGCCGGCATGACCGATGAAGAAACCGCTCGCACCGCCGAGCTCTTTCTGAGCCTCAAGGGCAAACATTCGCTGATGGTGGTCGAGCACGACATGAGCTTCATCAAGGCCATCAGCGACATCGTTACCGTGTTGTGCGACGGCTCGGTGCTGGCGCAAGGCACGCTCGAGCAGGTGCAGGCCGACGAGCGTGTGATCGAGGTCTATCTCGGACGATGAACAGTCCTGCCAACAGCCATTGCACCCATGCTTAAGGTCCAAAACATCCAGCAGTACTACGGCGGCTCGCACATCCTGCGCGATGTGAGCCTGCAGACCCAATTGGGCAAGGTCACGGTGCTGCTGGGCCGCAACGGCGTGGGCAAGACCACGCTGCTCAAGAGCCTGATGGGACTGATACCGATCCGCAGCGGCTCCATCACCTTCAACGGCGCTGACATCACCAAGGCCACCCCTTACGAGCGCGCTCGCGCCGGCATAGGCTTTGTGCCCCAGGGCCGCGAGATTTTTGCCCGCCTGAGTGTTCAAGACAATCTGCGCATGGGCCTGGCCTACAAAAGCGCCAGCGAGCCGATACCGGCCGAGCTGTTCGAGCTGTTTCCTGTGCTCAAGCAGATGCTCAACCGCCGCGGCGGCGACCTCTCTGGCGGCCAGCAGCAGCAGCTGGCCATCGCCAGGGCGCTGGCGGCCAAGCCCAAGTTGCTCATTCTGGACGAACCCACCGAGGGCATACAGCCGAGCATCATCAAGGACATTGGCCGAGTGATCCGCATGCTTGCAGACCGCGGCGACATGGCCATTTTGCTGGTCGAGCAGTACTACGACTTCGCAGAAGAACTGGCCGACGACTACCTGGTGATGGAGCGCGGCCAATTCATCGCCCAGGGCCTGGGCAGCCAGATGCAGGACAACGGCGTGCGACAACTGGTGGCGATTTAAAAGCGAGATTCGGCGCAGGCACGCCAGGCTCGCCCTGAGGGCCACCGCCCTCAATCACGCTGGCCCGATGGGGGCAATCACGGCGCCCGAGCGCCATGGCGCGCGCAATGCGACGATGAACGCGTTCCTCACCCGCTGCGCATGGTCCATTTTGCGGACCCATTGAAACCATGACCCCTCCAGCCCTCCCCCAGACTCTAAGCACCGCCGACCGGGTGCGCGGCGCCCTCTGGGGCATGATGATCGGCGACGCGCTGGCCATGCCTGTGCATTGGTACTACCGGCTGTCCGAGCTGCAGCGCGACTTCGGGGTGATTCGGGACTATCAGGCGCCCAAAGAGATGCACCCGAGCTCCATCATGTCCTTGTCAAGCACCTCGCGCGCCGGCCGGGGCACGCAGTCGGGCGATGTGGTGGGAGATGTCATCCTCAAAGGCAAGAAGCACCACTGGGGCCCCGCCCACCGGCATTACCACCAGGGCATGCAGGCCGGTGAGAACACCCTCAATGCGCTGTGCGCCCGGCTGGTGCTGCGCTGCCTGTGTCGCATGAAGGGCTACGACAGCGCCGCATTCCTGGCCGACTATGTGCAGTTCATGACGACCGAGGACAGCCACAACGACACCTATGCTGAGTCGTATCACCGCGATTTTTTCGCCAATTGGGCCCGCGGCGTGCCGGTCGAGCGGTGTGCTGGCGCCACCGGCCATGACACCGCCTCTATCGGTGGCTTGGTGGGGCTAGCGCCTGTGGTCCTGGCAATGGCTGCCAAAGGAGACGCAAAAAAAGCCGTCGACGCTGGCTTGCGACAACTGCGCCTGACCCACACATCGCAGCCCCTGGAGGTCTTTGCTGCAGCCTATGGCCGCTTACTAGTGGAACTGGTTTTCTCACCCCCACAATCCCTAGGCCCGCTGCTACAAAGCCAGGCTCCAGGCCTGGGCAAAGGCTTGAGCGCCTTGCTGGGCCAGGCCCCGAACCACCAAGATGCCGCAACGCGGGTGGTCGGCGGCCTCTACAGCCCGGCCTGCTACATCGAAGATTCGTTACCGAGCGTGCTGTACCTGGCTGCGCGCTACGCCAATGACTTTGAGGCCGCGCTGGTGGCCAATACCAATGCGGGGGGTGACAACTGCCACCGCGGCGCGGTGCTGGGGGCTTTGCTGGGGGCCTGGCTGGGCTTCGAAGCCATTCCCTTGCGCTGGCGTCAGGGGCTGCTGGCAGGATCGGCTCTGGCGCAAGAGGTCGATGACTTCATCGACACCTTTGTGCCTGGGGCTTCATCCCACGACTGATATCAAGGGCCGGAGCTCAGGCCCCCACAGCTTTGTCGGTAAAGACTGCCTGAAGCAAGGCTCTGTTACTCTGGCTTGGCGCCGGCGTACTGAACCACGGCCCGCCACCGCACAATCTCGGCCTCCACGAATTTGGCGAACTCCTGTGGGCTGTTGCCGGCGGGGACTGCGCCCTCGAGCTCAATGCGGCGCCTGACCTCTGGGCTTTGAATCGCAGCCCGGGCTGCATCGCTCAAGCGTTTGGCCAGATCCGGACTCATACGACCAGGGGCAAACAAACCGAACCAAGCGCTTGACTCGTACCCCGGCAGGGTTTCGTTGATGGCCGGCACATCCGGGAAGGCCGCCAAACGCTGGCGACTGGTCACTCCGAGCGCGCGCAACTTGCCGGCTTTGATGTGGGCCTGCACATTGCCAATGGCGGCGAACATCAGCTCTACCTGCCCAGCCAGCACGTCCTGCACCGCAGGTGCAGTACCGCGATAGGGGATGTTGACGATGAACACCCCCGCCTTCATCTTGAAGGCGTCACCGGCCAAATGCAGCGAAGAACCCAATGCACCAATCGCGAAGTTCAAACGGCCGGGCTTATCCCGAGCCAGTTTGACCAACTCGGACACGTTCCTAACCGGCAAGGATGGATGCGCCACCAGGATCGAGGGCGATGACGACACCATGGTCAAGGGGGTGAAGTCCTTGATGGGGTCAAAAGGCAGGCTCGGATACAGCGACGCGTTGATGGCATGGCTGGTAAAGCTCATCAGCAAGGTGTTGCCATCAGCCGGCGCCTTGGCCACCGCCTCGGCCGCCAGGTTGCCACCCACGCCCGGCTTGTTCTCGACCACCACCGTGCGCCCGAGTTGCTGACCGAGGGCCTGGGCCAGGGTGCGCGCCATCGTATCTGTGGTCCCCCCCGCAGGCGCGCCCACCAAAATCCGAAGCGGCGCAGCACTGCCGCTTGGAGCTTGGGCATGGGCGGCTGAGCCCAAACCCACCAGCAGGCTGCAAAGTAGCCCGGAAAAGAACAATTTCAAGCGCATGATTAAACCCCGCTGAGCGCCCGGCACTGGGTCTGCTCCATCATCAGCCTGGCCCGTTCTGTTGCTTTAGCAATGATTCCAATTCAGCGGCAACCTCGGTCGGATTCAAGTCGGGTCTCCCAATGGAGAGCGTGGCTGTGGCGACCAAGTAGTCGAAGTAACCCAGCCGTGCCAGAGGCTTGTACTTGGAAATATCCACCATACCATCGGTCAAAATATTTTCGTCAATATGTATTCCAACAACTTTCCCTATGATCAAGTTATTCTGAATAGGAGGCTTGTCAGTGGGAAGGGTTATGCTGCTGACCAAAACACACTCCAAACTCACAGGCGCTTGAGCGACACGAGGTGGCACCACATGAACACAAGGCGCAGGCCTTACGCCGGCAACACTGAACTCATCCACATCTGAGTCGAAGTGCTCAGAACTGGCGTTCATTGCGGCGGCCAAATCAGCATTGACCAAATTAACCACGAATTGCTGTGTCTGCAAGATATTTTGGTA
>JBAXEN010000103.1:0-11952 GCA_037140415.1 Betaproteobacteria bacterium
AGATCGTGCTCAAGGCGACCAAGGTCGACGGCGTCTACACCGCCGACCCCAAGAAAGATCCGAACGCTACCCGCTTTGCTTCCATCACCTTTGATGAGGCGATGGGGCGCAACCTCGAGGTCATGGATGCCACCGCTTTTGCGCTGTGCCGCGACCAGAAATTGCCGGTCAAAGTGTTCTCCATCTTCAAGAGCGGCGCGCTCAAGCGCGTGGTGCTCGGCGAGGATGAAGGCACCCTGGTTCACGTCTGATCCCTTTGTTTCCTCTTCACCGAAGCTGACACCATGAGCATTCAGGACATCAAGAAGAACGCTGAGCAGAAGATGCAGCAGTCCATCGAGGCCTTCAAGAACAGCCTGACCAAGGTTCGCACTGGCCGCGCCAATCCCGGCCTGCTCGACACCGTTCAGGTCGACTATTACGGCTCGATGGTGCCGATCAGCCAGGTGGCCAATGTGTCTTTGCTCGATGCGCGCACCATCAGTGTGGCGCCTTGGGAAAAGGGCATGGGCGCCAAGATCGAAAAGGCCATTCGCGATTCAGACCTGGGACTGAACCCAGCCTCCCAGGGCGACCTGATTCGGGTGCCGATGCCGCCAATGACCGAGGAGCGCCGCAAGGAGCTCACCAAGGTGGTCAAGGGCGAGGGTGAGCATGCCAAGATTGCGATCCGCAATCTGCGCCGCGATGCCAACGAAGGCGTCAAGAAGCTGGTCAAGGACAAGCAGGCCTCGGAAGACGACGAGCGCCGTGCCCAGGACGACATCCAAAAATTCACCGACCGGTTTATCGCCGAAGTCGACAAGCTGGTGGCGTCCAAAGAGCAGGACATCATGGCGGTCTGACGGCCGTCTGAACACCACCCCATGTTACGGCAGCGCATCATCACTGCCGTGCTCATGCTGGCGATCTTTCTGCCAGCCTTGTTCTACGCCGGGCCTTGGGCCGTCGCGGGCCTGTGCCTGGTGCTGCTGACGGCTGGCGCCTGGGAGTGGGGCAGACTCAATCATTTGCAAGGGCCTTGGGCCTGGGCCATGGGGCTGATCTGTTTGCTTGCCTGTGCGCTGTCCTGGTGGGCCGGCTGGCTGCTGCTGGAGCTGCGCTATGTGTGGAGTCTGGCCGCTGTGGTGTGGGTTCTCGGTGGCATGTTCTTGCTGGCCCGCGGTGTGCCGGCCTGGGGGCTGGCGCCGATCTGGCTGCGCTGCCTGCTCGGCCTGTTGTTGCTGTGGGCCGCCTGGCTGGCCGTGGCGCAGGCGCGGCTGCTCAGCGTGAATTTCCTGCTCTCGGTGCTGACCCTGGTCTGGATGGCCGATGTGGCGGCTTATTTCGCAGGCAAGGCCTGGGGCGGACGCTGGATTGCGCGCAAGCTCGCCGCGCAGATCAGTCCAGGCAAGAGCTGGGAGGGGGCCATCGGCGGCGTGCTGGGTGTGTTGGTCCTCGGCCTGCTCTGGTCTGAGGTCGAGTTGCGTCTTCAGGTGCCGCTGGCCCAGCGCAGCGTGTACGGCCAATTGTTGGCCGGCCATGGGCTGGCTGTGATGGTGCTGGCCATGATTTTTTTGTCGGCCATGAGTGTGGTCGGTGATCTGCTGGAGTCGCTGCTCAAGCGCAGCGCAGGCGTCAAAGATTCGAGCGGCCTGCTGCCCGGGCACGGCGGCGTCCTCGATCGGGTCGATGCCCTGCTCCCGGTGCTACCGCTGGCCATGATGCTTGCGGGTTTTTCAAGGTTCAGCGCATGAAGCAAAGTCTCACCGTTCTTGGCTCCACCGGCTCGATTGGCGTCAACACCCTGGATGTGGTGGCTCGTCACCGAGACCGCTTTGAGGTCTTCGCCCTCAGCGCGGCCAGCCGGGTAGACCTGATGCTCGAGCAATGTCGGCAGTTCTCCCCCCAGTTCGCGGTCATGGCACAGGCCCAGGCTGGCCAGGAGCTGAGCGAGAAGCTGGCCCAAGCCGGGCTGGCGACGCGGGTGCTGGACGGAGCCGATGCCCTCGAGCGCATTGCCAGCGATGAGCGGGTGCAGGTGGTGATGGCGGCGATTGTGGGTGCGGCTGGCCTGCCACCGTGCCTGGCCGCGGCGCGGGCGGGCAAGCGTCTGCTGCTGGCCAATAAAGAGGCCCTGGTGGTGGGCGGCGAGGTGTTTTTGCGGGCGGTGCGCGAGGGTGGCGCGCAGCTGCTGCCCATCGACAGCGAGCATTCGGCGATTTTCCAGTCGCTGCCCGACGATCCGGCCACCTGGCCTTCTCGGGTTGAAAAAATCATCCTCACCGCCTCGGGCGGGCCGTTTCGAGAGCGCGATCCCGCCACCTTAGGGCAGGTCACGCCGCAGCAGGCCTGCAAGCACCCCAACTGGGTGATGGGGCGCAAGATCTCGGTCGACTCGGCCACCATGATGAACAAGGCCTTGGAGGTGATCGAGGCGCGCTATCTGTTTGGCCTGCGGCCTGAGCAGATTGAGGTGGTGATTCACCCGCAAAGCATCATCCATTCGATGGTGCAGTACCGCGACACTTCGGTGGTGGCCCAACTGGGCACCCCGGATATGCGGGTGCCGATTGCCTATGGCCTGTCCTGGCCGGAGCGGGTGGTCTCGGGCGCGCAGGCGCTGGACTTTCGGGCACTGCCCACCATGACCTTTGAAGCGCCCGATGCGCTGCGGTTTCCCGGCCTGCAACTGGCTTGGGAGGTGCTGGCTGGACCGGCGGGCAGCACCGCGGTGCTCAATGCGGCCAATGAGGTGGCCGTCCAGGCATTTTTGGACGAGCGCATCCGCTTTGACCAGATTCACCAGGTTAACCGGGCCACGCTCGACGCCTGGTCGCCGCCGCAGGTCGATGAGCTGGCCGGCCTGCTGGCCATCGACAGCCAGGCGCGCGAGCGCGCCCAGGCTTTTGTGCGCCAGATGGGACGCGGATGATCACCGTCCTGGCCTTTTTGCTGGCCCTGGGCCTGTTGATCACGATTCATGAATATGGCCACTACCGGGTGGCGGTGGCTTGCGGCATCCCCGTGCTGCGCTTTTCGATTGGTTTTGGCCGCCCCATCTTGCGCTGGCAGCTCAAGGGCAAGCCCACAGAGTTCGTGATCGGCATCTTGCCTTTGGGTGGCTATGTGAAGATGCTCGACGAGCGCGAAGCGCCGGTCCAGTCGGACCTGAGACATCTGGCCTTCAACAACCAGCCGCTCGGTGCCCGCGCGGCGGTGGTGGTGGCCGGGCCGCTGGCCAATTTGCTGCTGGCGGTTGTGCTGTACGCTGCGGTCAGTTGGATGGGCTTGGAGCAGCCCAAGGCGGTGCTGTCAACGCCGGCTGCGGGCTCCCTGGCCGAGGCGGCTGGCCTGCGCTCTGGCGAACTGGTGGTGGAGGCCGGCGTCGACGGTCAGGCGCTGGAGCCGGTTCGCTCCTTCGACGATTTGCGCTGGCGCCTGGCTGAAGCAGCACTGGAGCGCGACAAGCTCAGGCTCACGCTGCAAACTCAGGGCCTGCGCGGCGCCAGCCGTGAGGTGGTGCTCGACCTGAGCGTTTTTGAACAGGCCCAGCCCGATGCCAGCTTGTATCGCCAGATCGGCATCACGGCCCCTTGGAGCCGGCCGGTACTCGGCGAGGTCCAAGCCGGCGGGGCGGCCGAGCGCGCAGGCTTGCAGGCAGGCGATGTGGTGCGCCGCGTCAACGACAGGCGCATTGAGGATGCAGCGCAGCTGCGCGAGATCATTCGGGGCTCGGTGGACGGCGCGGTTCAGGCGTGGGAAGTTGAGCGAGCCGGTCGGCCGCTTGAATTGCAGCTCCAGCCCCGGGTGCAAGAGCAGACCGGCGGGCGCATGGGTCGCATCGCTGCCTATGTGGGCGAGCCGCCTGAGCAGGTGTTGGTGCGCCAAGAGCTGCCCGGCGCCTTGTGGGACGGCGTGGCCAAGACCTGGGACATCAGTTGGCTGACGCTGCGCATGATGGGCCGGATGCTCATAGGCGAGGCCTCCCTCAAGAACCTCAGTGGCCCGCTGACCATTGCCGACTATGCCGGCAAGTCGGCCGGTATGGGTTTGAGCGCCTACCTGCTGTTTCTGGCCATGATCAGCGTCAGTCTGGGGGTGCTCAATCTGCTGCCCCTGCCCATCCTCGATGGCGGGCACCTGATGTATTATCTTTGGGAGGCTGTCACCGGGCGCAGTGTCTCCGAAGCTTGGTTGGATCGGCTGCAAAAAGCCGGCACCGTGCTGCTGGCGCTCCTGATGGCCATTGCCCTTTTTAATGACCTGTCTCGGCTCCTGGGATAGCGCATGGCCTCCTGTCGCTACGCTGCGAATTTTTCATGAATCAAGCGCTTCAACGTTTCAAGCTTCGCCCCCTTTCGGCCTTGTTGGCAGGTCTGCTCGCTTCCTCCCTGGCCTGGGCCCTGGATCCCTTCGTCATGCGCGATATTCGCATCGAAGGCCTGCAGCGGGTGGAGCCGGGGACCGTGTTTGCCTCCATTGCATTGCGCGCCGGTGAGACCTTCACCGAGGAAAAGGGTTCTGCTGCCATTCGGGCCTTGTATGGCCTGGGCCTGTTCAAAGATGTCCGGCTTGAAGCCAACGGCGATGTGCTGGTGGTAGTGGTCGAGGAGCGGCCGATCGTGGCAGGCGTCGATTTCGTCGGCCTCAAAGAGTTTGACAAGGATGCACTGCGCAAGGCTTTGCGTGAATCGGGCTTGTATGAAGGCCAGCCCTTTGACCGCTCGCTCGCTGACAAGGCTGAGCAGGAGCTCAAGCGCCAGTACATCAACCGCAGTCTCTACGGTGCGCAGGTGCTCACCACGGTGACGCCGGTCGAGCGCAACCGGGTCAACCTGACCTTTACCGTGACCGAAGGCCAGCTGGCCAAGATCAAGGAAATGCGCATTGTCGGCGCCAATGCTTTCAAGGAGGGCACGCTGCGCGACCTCTTTGATCTGGACACCGGCGGCTGGCTCAGTTGGTATACCAAATCTGACCGTTATTCGCGCCTCAAACTCAACGCCGACCTCGAGTCCCTGCGATCGTATTACCTGACCCGCGGCTACCTGGACTTTCGCATCGATTCCACCCAGGTCGCCATCTCCCCGGACAAGCAGCAGATCCTGGTGACCATCAACATCACCGAAGGTGAGCGCTTTGTGGTGTCGGGGGTGCGCCTGGAGGGCAACTACCTGGGCCGCGAGGAGGAGTTCAAGACGCTGATCAGCATCAAGCCGGGGCAGGCCTTTAACGCCGATCAGGTGAGTCAGACCACCAAGGCCTTCACCGAGTTTTTCGGCAGCTTTGGTTACGCCTTCGCACGCGTCGAGGCGGTGCCTGAGGTCGATCGGGTCAATAACCGGGTGGCTTTTGTGTTGCAGGCCGAGCCTTCGCGGCGAGCCTATGTGCGCCGCATCAACGTGGCTGGCAACACCCGCACCCGCGATGAAGTGGTGCGCCGAGAGTTTCGCCAGTACGAGTCGTCTTGGTACGACAGCGACAAGATTCGCTTGTCGCGCGAGCGGGTCAACCGCCTGGGCTACTTCACTCAGGTCGACGTCGAAACGCAAGATGTCCCTGGCACGCAAGACCAGGTGGATCTGAACTTCACCGTGGCCGAAAAGCCCACCGGTAACCTCAATATCGGGGCCGGCTACTCCACCGCCGACCGCCTGTCCTTGATTGCCGGTATCCGGCAGGAAAACGTGCTCGGTACTGGCAATTACTTGGGGCTAGAACTCAACACCAGTCGCCTCAACCGCCAGGTGGTGCTGACCACGGTCGATCCGTATTTCACCGCCGACGGGGTCTCGCGGGCCTTTGACATTTACAGCCGGACCAGCCGGCCGCTGACGGGTGAGGCGACCGACTACCTGCTCAAGACCCAGGGCGCCAGCATCCGTTTTGGCGTGCCTTTCACCGAGGTCGATACTGTTTTCTTTGGCGCTGGCGCTGAAACCTGGTCGGTCACGCCGGGCTCCAACCCGGGTCTGCTGGCCTATACCGAACAGTACGGCAATCGTTCTTACTCCCTGCCCTTGACGCTGGGCTGGGCGCGCGACCAGCGTGACAGCGCGCTGGTGCCGACCAAGGGCTGGTACCAGCGGGTCAATGGCGACTGGGGTGCGGGCGGCGATGTCCGCTATGTTCGTGCGGTCTACCAGTTGCAAAACTATATTCCGCTCAACAAGCAGTACACCATTGGCCTCAATAGCGAGTTCGCCTTTGGAAAAGGCATGTCCGGTCAGCCCTACCCGGTTCTTAAGAACTTCTACTCGGGCGGCTTGGGCTCGGTACGCGGCTTCGAGCAGGGCTCGCTTGGCCCGCGTTACGACAACGGTGCAGCGCGCGGTGGCGCCAAGAAAATCACCCTCAATGCTGAGCTGAGCGCGCCTTTCCCGGGTGCCGGCAATGACCGCACCTTGCGCCTTTTCGGTTTTGTCGATGCCGGCAATGTTTTTGCCGAGGGCTCTCCCATTCGCGTGCAGGAGCTGCGTGCCTCCACCGGTTTGGGCATCAGCTGGATCTCGCCCATGGGGCCCCTGCGGCTGGCCCTCGCCAATCCGCTGCGCCGTCAGGCGCAAGATAGAATACAGCGATTCCAGTTCCAAATCGGCACCGCTTTCTGATGTTCAAAGCTCTCAGCTCCCTTGCCCTGTGCGCGACCATGTCGTTGGCGGCCCTGCCCGCCCTTGCCCAGGAATTGAAGATCGGCATCGTCAACCTCGACCGCATCGTGCGTGAGTCCGGGCCTGCCAAGGCAGCCCAGACCAAGCTGGAGCTTGAGTTTGGCAAGCGGGAAAAGGAGCTCAACGACCTGGGCAACCAGATCAAAGCCCTGTCGGACCGCCTCGAGCGCGAAGGCCCGACTCTGCCCGAGAGCCAGCGCAGTGCCCGGCAAAAGCAGTTGGTCGACCAAGACCGCGAATTTCAGCGCAAGCGCCGTGAATTCCAGGAAGACCTGAACAACCGCAAGAACGAAGAGCTGCAGTCCGTCGTCGACCGTGCCAATCGCGCGGTCAAGGCGCTGGCCGAGAGTGAGAAGTTTGACCTGATCATTCAGGAAGCGGTCTACATCAATCCCAAGCACGACATCACGGACAAGGTGATCAAGTCACTCAGTGCTGCGGGCGCCCGCTGATTCGGGCCTGAGCGTTCGCCTGAGGTCCGATGCTCCTCCTCGGCCAGATAGTTCAGGCGCTCGAGACCGATTTGCCGGCCCGGCTGATTGGGCCCGCCGATCAGCCGATTGACGGTCTGGCTCCGCTGGAGACGGCAGGGCCCACCCAGCTGAGTTTTCTCAGCCATCCCAAATATCAAAGGCAGTTGCCGCAGTCCAAGGCGGCATGTGTCATTGTCTCGCCCGCGATGGAGGCCTTGGCCGCTCAGCGCGGGCCGGCGATTGTGGTGGGCGATCCTTATTTGTATTTTGCAAGGGTGACCCAGCTGTGGAAGCTGCGCCATGGGCGATCTGCCCCAGCGGGCATCGATCCCAGTGCCCGCATTCATCCGCAAGCCCAGGTCGCGGCCTCGGCCTCGATCGGGGCTTTCTCGGTGGTGCGGGCGGACGCGGTGATCGGCGAAGGCGTGCACATCGGTGAACACTGCGTGGTGGGCGAGGGCGCCCACATTGGCGATCACACCGTGCTGGCTGCGCGGGTGACCTTGGGCCATGACTGTTTGGTCGGCCAGCGCTGCATCTTGCATTCGGGCGTGGTGATCGGCGCCGACGGCTTTGGTTTTGCGCCCTCGCCAGCGGGGTGGGTCAAGATCGAGCAGCTGGGCATTGTTCGCATCGGCGACGATGTGGAGATCGGCGCCAACACCTGTGTCGACCGCGCGGCCCTCGGCCAGACCGTGCTGGAAGACGGTGTCAAGCTCGACAACCTGGTGCAGATCGGCCACAACGTCCATGTGGGCGCGCACACCGCGATGGCCGGCTGTGTGGGGGTGGCTGGCAGCGCCCGCATCGGTCAGCGCTGCACCATAGGCGGCGGCGCCGCCGTGCTCGGTCACCTGAGCCTGGCCGACGGTGTTCATATCTCGGCCACTTCGGTGGTCACCCGCTCAATCAGCAAGCCGGGCCTGTACAGCGGCCTGTTTCCCATCGACGACAATGCCGCCTGGGAAAAAAACGCCGCCACACTCAAACAACTGCACAGTCTGAGAGACCGGATCAAGCGGCTCGAGGCGCAGTTGGCACAGGGCGATAACAAGGCACCATGATGGACATCCACCAGATTCTCAAGAAGCTTCCACACCGTTATCCCTTTCTCATGGTCGATAGGGTGTTGGAGATCGAGTCGGGCAAGCGCATCCAGGCTCTGAAAAACGTCACCATCAACGAGCCCTTCTTCACCGGGCACTTTCCGCACCGGCCGGTCATGCCGGGCGTGCTCATGCTCGAGGCGATGGCGCAGGCTGCGGCCCTGCTGGCCTTTCACGCGGCTGGCGTTGATATGGACGACAAGACGGTGTACTACTTTGCCGGCATCGATGCGGCGCGTTTCAAGCGCCCGGTCGAGCCTGGCGATCAGCTCATCATGGACGTCAGCTTGGACCGTGCGCGTGCCGGCATCTATAAGTTCAAGGGCGTCACCCGGGTGGCCGGCGAAATTGCTTGCGAGGCCGAGTTGATGTGCGCCATGCGCACCATCGCCTGAGCTCGGCACGGACTTGCGCATGGCCTCTATCCATCCCACCGCCATCGTCGACCCCCAGGCTCAGCTGGGCGAGCAGGTCAGTATCGGCCCTTACAGCACCGTCGGGCCCCATGTCCGCATCGGCGAGGGCACCCGCATCGGTGCCCACTGCGTTATCGAGGGTCATACCGTCATCGGGCGTGACAACCGGATTTTCCAGTTCAACTCGATCGGCGCCATCCCGCAGGACAAGAAATACGCCGGCGAGCCCTGCGCGCTGGAGATCGGGGACCGCAATACCCTGCGCGAATTTTGTACCGTCAACATCGGCTCGCCGGGCGGCGGTGCTCTGACCCGCATCGGCCACGACAACTGGATCATGGCTTACGTGCATGTGGCCCATGACTGCATGGTGGGCAACAACACCATCATCGCCAACGCCACCCAGCTGGGCGGGCATGTGCATGTGGGCGATTGGGTGGTGCTCGGTGGCCTGACCGGGGTTCATCAGTTTGTGCGCATTGGTGCGCATGCCATGGCTGGCTTTCAGACCCGGCTGTCGCAGGACGTGCCGCCCTTCATCAACGCGGTGGGCAACCCTGCCCAGGCGCAGGGCATCAATGCCGAAGGTCTGCGCCGGCGCGGCTATGACGACGAGCGCATCACCGAGGTCAAGCGCATGTACCGCGCGCTCTACCGGCAGGGGCTGAGCCTGGCCGACGCCAAGGCAGCGCTGGCGGCCATGCGCGGCACCTCGGCCGCATCCGACGCCGACCTCGATCTGCTGCTGTCCTTCCTGGACGCCGCCGAGCGCGGCATCGTCCGCTAGCCTGAGTGATGTCGCAGTCGCCGTGTTTCGCCATGGTGGCCGGCGAAGCGTCGGGCGACCTCCTGGGCGGCGCTTTGCTGGCTGCCTGCCGGCAGCGTTGGCCGCAGCTTCGGGCCGTGGGCATCGGCGGCGCGGCCATGGACAAGCAGGGCTTTGAAGCCTGGTGGCCTGAGCGCAAGCTGGCCGTGCGCGGCTATGTCGAGGTGCTGCCGCACCTGCGTGAGTTGCTGGCCATCCGCAAGCAACTGCGCGAACGACTGCTGGCTGCGCCACCTGATGTGTTCATTGGCGTCGATGCGCCGGACTTCAACCTGGACCTAGAGATCGCGCTGCGGACCCGTGGCGTTGCCACGGTGCATTTCGTCAGCCCATCCTTTTGGGCCTGGCGCGCGCGCAAGGTCGAAAAACTCCGCGCCGCGGCCGACCATGTGCTGTGCCTGTTTCCCTTCGAGCCCGAACTGCTGGCCGCGCATGGCGTGCAAGCGACCTATGTCGGCCACCCGCTGGCCGCCATGATCGCGCTGGAGCCCGACCGGCAGGCCGCCCGGGTCAGCCTGGGCTTGCCGGCAGGCGGTCCGGTGGTGGCTTTGTTGCCGGGCAGTCGGCAGGCCGAAGTCAAGCACCTGGCCGGGCGGTTTTTTGCGGCCGCGCGCCTGCTGTGGCGCGAGCGGCCTGAGCTGCGTTTTGTGGTGCCGGTGCTGCCGGCCTTGCGCTCTGCGGTCGAGCAGGCGGCGCAGCAAGCCGGCTGGAGCGGACGCGAGGGCGAAGCGCTGCATCTGGTGGAGGGCCGCTCGCACCAGGTGCTGGCCGCCTGCGATGCGGCCCTGGTGGCCAGTGGCACCGCGACCCTGGAGGCCGCGCTGTTCAAGCGGCCGATGGTCATTGCATATCACATGCCCTGGCTGAGCTGGCAAATCATGCGGCGCAAGCAGTTGCAACCCTGGGTGGGTTTGCCCAACGTTTTGTGCCGCGATTTCGTGGTGCCCGAGCTGCTGCAAGAGCGTGCCACGCCCGAGGCCCTGGCCGAGGGACTGCTGTATTGGTTGGACCACCCCCAAGAGGCACAGGCCCTGGCGCAGCGCTTTGAGCAACTGCACCACGAGCTGCGCCGCGACACCGCCCGACTGGCTTGTGATGCGATCGAAAAAATCATTGCCGCTTGAACAAGCTGCGTTCAGCTGGGACGCCTCAGGCTTGCAGGCTGGCGTGGATGAGGCCGGCCGGGGCCCGCTGGCTGGCCCGGTGGTGGCGGCGGCGGTCATCCTTGACGAGCTCCAACCTATCGGCGGTCTGGCCGATTCCAAGCAGCTGAGCGCCGGCCGGCGCGATGCCTTGTATGAGCTGATCATGGCCAGAGCGCTGTGCTGCTCGGTCGGGCAGGCCAGCGTGCAGGAAATCGATACGCTCAACATCCTGCAAGCGACTTTGCTGGCCATGCAGCGCGCGGTGCAAGGGCTGCGCCTGCGCCCCGTGAAGGTGCTGGTCGACGGTAACCGTCTGCCGCGCCTGCCCATGCTGGCCGAGGCCATCATCGGTGGCGACGCCCTGGTGCCGGCCATCTCGGCCGCCTCCATCGTGGCCAAGGTGACCCGCGACCGCTGGTGCGAGCAGTATCACCAGCAATACCCGCAGTACGGTTTTGCGGCCCACAAGGGCTACGGCACGGCCGAGCACCTGGCGGCCTTGCAAAAGCACGGCGCGTGCCCTGAACACCGCCGCTCGTTTTCGCCAGTGGCGCGGGTGCTGACCCAGCAGGAACGAGGCTGACACCATGGCCCAGATCGAAGTCATCAGCTCCCGGGCCAACGCCTGGCTCAAAGACCTGCGTCGACTGGCGCAGGACGGTGCGGCCTACCGCAAGCAGGGTCTGATTTGGGTGGAGGGCGAGCATTTGCTGGCTGCGGCTGTCGCCAGCGGGCAGCGCCTGCACACTCTGGTGTTGGCCCAATCGCAGCAGGACAGCGCGCTGGCCCGGTGGCAGCCGCAGGCCGAGCGCACGGTGGTGGTGGCCGACGCACTTTGGCGCGAATTCACCGCCCTGGAGTCCCCCTGCCTGATGGGCGCCCTCATCCGCTGGGAGCGCTCCAGCGCTTGGCGCAGCGACTCGCCGACCGTGGTTCTGGACCGGCTGCAAGATGCCGGCAATGTGGGCTCCATCCTGCGCAGCGCGGCGGCCTTTGGCTTTGTGCAGGTGCTGGCCCTGCAGGGTTGCGCTGCTTTGTGGTCGGGCAAGGTGCTGCGCGCCGGCATGGGCGCGCATTTCGGTTTGCAGCTGTTTGAGGGGGTACAAGCCGAGGAACTGCAGACCTTGGCGCTGCCGCTTTTGGCCACCAGCTCCCACGCCGGGCAGGCGCTGCATGAGCAGCCCCCGCCCTGGCCCTGCGCCTGGGTGTTCGGCCATGAAGGGCAGGGGGTGGCGCCGGCCTTGCTGGCCCGGGCCACGCAGACGGTGCGCATCATCCAGCCCGGCGGTCAAGAGTCGCTCAACGTCGCGGCGCCTGCCGCTGTCTGCCTGCA
>JBAXEN010000104.1:0-11950 GCA_037140415.1 Betaproteobacteria bacterium
GCCTGGGGCAGTTTGACCGGCCATAAGTGGGGCAGTTTGGGGTGGCCATCGGGGCGCCATCTGCGTCAATCCCGCAGGACAAGAGCGACGGGTGGTGCGCTTTGTCAGGCTGCCCGAAGCGTTGGAAAACCAGCTTCTGGCTCTGGTGGCTGAAAACACCATGTCGGATGACTTGGCCGACACACGGGCCAAGCTGGATGTTCTGCGGCAACAGCTTGGCATCACATCTGGCTGGGGCATGGAGCCGGGTGATGTTGGATTTCAGCCCAGCGGCTTACCGGCACTAACTGCCGCAGTACAGCCAGAGGCTGCACTCAATGCTCCCACCCAAACAAGCCATGTGCTTGCAGGTGTTGAAGTGAAGGCACCCTTCTAAAAGCAGGATCCCCGATTGGATCGGGGATCTACCAACCTCTATGGGAGCAAACAAATGAGTGAATTTTTAGGGCCGCACGGAAAGGCCACCATCATCTTGATTCGATCGCACTTTGACAGCGAGCTACCCAGGCTGAAAGACCTCAAGAAGCTGCTGCATATTCCCGATGGCCGGTACTACAAGAGTGCTGGCAGAAGCAGCCATCAAATCTTCAAGATAGAGCGGCTGCTAGCCATCCTAAGAAACATTCGAGGCGAAGAAGTCGATTGGCGAAAAATCAAGAGTACAGACTACTTGATCACGGTTGCCGAAGTTCACTCCAATCTCTTCATGGCATTGAAGTATGCGGCACAAGTGATAGAGGGCTTCAATCTCACAGATGCAGCATTGACCGATCTGGAAGCGCGGATCAATGCCTACGCATTCATCGCAGGCATGCGAAGTGACATAACGCGTATGGTGGAAGTATTGAGTCGCAACAGCGAGAGCGCCGTAGAAAAGGGATTCAAGGACTTGACAATCTTGAACCCCAACATACCTGCCCTCCAGGAAATCCTGGCTGGGTATGGAGATGCTCAATTCGCACAAATATGTCGAGACATTGAAGATTGGTACGAAACGTATCGATGGAAAGTCCAGGCCCCCTTATCGAGCAAGGGCGCAGACAAAGACGATCAGACTGCCGATGCCGCTGTCATTTGAGCCCGTCCCTGCGAACGACAGGTGCAGCACTCGCAGGGCTGCTACTTAGATCGTCTAAAAGCCACAGGGCCGGCCAAGTTCAGGTTGACTGCCCTGTTATTCAGAAAACACACTGCACAGCAGCTACTGGATTTTGAAATGGCCCGCCCGCTCGAACCCGATTCCGAAACGCGTCATCGCACGGTTCCCATCAAAGACACGATCACCCGCATCCCGGGCTATCCGCGCAAGCTGGTGATCTTCAAGCTGCCGGCCTCCAGCTATTGGTGGGTCAGGTACTACGCCGAAAGCCACATCTTCAAGCGCACCACAAAAACCGAGATCAAGCGGGACGCATTGGAAGCGGCCAAGCGCTTTTACGACGACATCAACTTCCGCATCAGGGGTGGCAACTTTGAAGGTCTGCCTGCCACGGTCAACGTGGCGGAGGTCATGACCTTTGCCAAGGTCACGAAGATGCTGATGGAAAGCGAGGCAGCCAAGCTGCAGCGCACGCAGCTGTCAAAAATCACGTTTGACAACATGCAGATGCGCTACGACAAGCACATCCTGCCCTTCTTCAATCAGACCGATGTGCGCAGCATCAACTACAAGATGCTGGACGAATTCCTTCAGTACCTATCCAAGATTGAGCCCAAGCTCAGCGTGTCCACCGTCAGCGCGTACATGGGGCTGACTCGCAAAGTGCTGCAGCATGCAGCCAAGCACAGCCACCTTGAGCACATCCCAGAGTTCCCCAAGGTAGGCGTCGAGGACAAGCCGCGTGGCTGGTTCAATGTGGCCGAGTACAAGACGATTACCAAGGCAGCCAAGCGGCTGGCCACCAAGAAAGTGGAATGGCGCTCTTTTGGTCAGCCCGAAGGCGGCTCCTATTTCTGCGAGCCTGGTGGGGCGCTGGATCCATCGCACAGGGTGATCAAACGGATCGAAATGAGCCGGGACTTACCGGACCTGATCGTCTTCATGATCAACAGCTATGTGCGGCCCACCGACATACGCAACATGCAGCACAAGCACATAGAGGTGATCAAGCGGCAGGACCTGCAGTACCTGCGCATGACCCTGCCACCCAGCAAAGGGCACAGCTTTCCCATCGTGACCATGCCCTGGGCTGTGGCCGTGTATGAACGCATCGTCAAGCGTCACACACAGGAGTTCGGACATGAGCCCCTGCCTGACGACTATGTTTTTCTTCCCCGGGCCGCGTCACGTGACTTTGCCATGAAGCAGCTGGCCAAGCAGTTCGAGATCGTGCTGGAAATCACGCACCTCAAGCTGAGCACCACCAACGAAACGCGCACCCTGTACAGCCTGCGTCACAGCTGCATCATGTACAGGCTACTGTTTGGCCGTGGCATCGACACCTTGACATTGGCGCGCAACGCTCGTACCAGCCCCGAGATGATCGACCGCTTCTACGCAGCGCCGCTGCAAGGCGAAATGAACGTGGCCATGCTGCAAAGCAAGAGCCGCCCTCGCCCCTGGGAACTGCATCGCGGGCTGTAGAAGGGCTGTGGCGCCCTGCACTGCCCAGGGCCCGCGCGGGCATCAAATCAGCCCTACAGCGCGTTTTAGCCCAGCGCCCAAGGGCTGGGTAGCTGGGCGCGCTGCAAAACAAACGTAGCTTATTTTTGCTGCCAGACTGCGCGCTGGGCTGCTGCGCCGGCGGGTCAACGACAGCAGGGGCTGTGCTCAGGCGCCATCTGCTCCATGGTCATAGAACCTTCCAGAAGCCGCTCACAGAAAACCTATGAAAACCGCTTGGAAAATCTATGACTTGTAGTAAACCGCGACCATACTACTCAAAACCAAAGAAAAAGCACCTAAAGTCGCCTTTAAGTGCTTGATCTGCTTGGATAAATTTTGGTGGGCGGTACATGGATCGAACATGTGACCCCTGCAGTGTGAATGCAGTGCTCTACCGCTGAGCTAACCGCCCGGAGAACGCGAGAGTATAGCGCAGCTTGAGGCCTGCTCTGACCAGTTCAGGCCGCCGGGGCCACGGTGCGCCAGACGGTCTTGCCCTTGCTGGCTTTGTCCAGGTCGAGCAGCAGCGCTTCATGGGCGCCGAGTTCGCCTTCATCGGCAAGCAGCACGGGCAGTTCGAAGCTGCTCAGGTCCAGTGTGGGTGCAGGCTGGCCGTCGGCCACTGCGGTATCGACGTCCATCACCAAGCTGTTCTGGCCGCGGGTGAGGTTGATGTAGACGTCGGCCAGCAATTCGGCGTCGAGCAAGGCGCCGTGCAGGGTGCGGCCGGAGTTGTCAACTTCCAAGCGGTCGCACAGGGCGTCCAGGGAATTTCGCTTGCCGGGAAAGGTCTGCTTGGCCAGCACCAGGCTGTCGATCACATTGCCGACCACGCTCTTGAGGCCAGGGCGGCCGCAGAGTTCGAGTTCTTTGTCGAGAAAGCCCACATCGAAGGGCGCGTTGTGGATGATCAGCTCGGCGCCTTCGAGGTACTGCAGCAGCTCGTCCACGATCGCCGCGAACTTGGGTTTATCCCTCAGGAAGTCATTGCTGATGCCGTGCACCTTAAGCGCGTCTTCATGGCTGTCGCGCTCGGGGTTGAGGTAAAAGTGCAGGTTGTTGCCGGTGAGCTTGCGGGCAAACATTTCCACGCAGCCGATTTCGATGATGCGGTCGCCCGTCTCGGCCGACAGGCCTGTGGTTTCGGTGTCCAGAACAATTTGGCGCATGGGACGGATTATCCCGCAGGCCCGGGGCAAGGGGGCTGCATGACATACTCCTTATCGCACCATGAAGCGCCACGTTGCCCTGACCCTGCTGATCATCACCACGCTGGGTGTGGTCGATGCCCATGTCGATCTGAACGAGGTCGATGGCCGCAGCTTCCTGGCGACCCAGGGCCGGCTTTACGACCCCCTGGGTTGGCTGGAAGATCAGGCCAACGCCTTGACCCGCAGCTGCGGTGCGGTGCAAAGGGTGGATCAACAAGACTCAGGAGCGCAAGCCGCGCTGGCCCGCATTCGGGAATTCAGCCCGCCGCAATCACACAGCGCGCAACTGCATCAGGTGTTGCGCTCGGGCCCCTGGTGGCTGGCGGAGGTGTCGTTTGACGCCTTGAACCCGGCGGTGGTGCTACTGCACGGCAGCGCCGAGGCGATGAAGATCGTTGAGCCTGCGATCTGGAGCGGTAGCACTCAGCCGTGGCGGGTCGCGCCCCGCATACGGCGGCATCTGAGAGCCGGTGCGCCCGACATGCCGGCGCAGTTGCCCGCCTGCCTGGAGCCGCAAACCGGGCTGTTCGAGTCTTGAACCGCCCTGCCCCACTGCTCAGTCAGTGGTTTTCTTTGGCGTGGTTGATCGAGTACTTGGGGATTTCCACCGTCAGATCTTGCTGGGCCAAGATGGCCTGGCAGCTCAGGCGGGACTGTGGCTCCAGGCCCCAGGCGCGGTCGAGCATGTCGTCTTCGTTCTCGTCGGGCTCGTTGAGCGACTCATAGCCTTTCCTGACCAGCACATGGCAGGTGGTGCAGGCGCAGCTCATGTCGCAGGCGTGTTCGATGGGGATGTTGTTGTCCAACAGGGCCTCGCAGATCGAGGTGCCGGCAGGCGCGCTGATCTGCGCGCCTTGCGGACAGTACTCGGGGTGAGGCAGGACCTGGATGATGGGCATGGGAGGACTCAGAGTGTTGCGATGTTTTTGCCGGCCAGCGCCTGCGCGATGCCCTTGTTCATGCGGCGGGCCGCAAAGGCTTCGGTGGCCTGGGCGAGGGCCTGGGTGGCCGCTTCGACCGCGGCGGCATCGCCCTGGCTGCGCTGCTGCTGCAAGGCCGCGATAAGGGCTTCAATGTCTTGCCGCTCGGCACCTTCGAGCAAGTCGGGGTCGGCCTGCATTGCGCTGCGGGTGGCCAGCACCATGCGGTCGGCGTCGACCTGGGCCTCGGCCAGGGCCCGGGCCTGCATGTCTTGCTGGGCCGTGGCAAAGCCGTCTTTGAGCATGCGCGCGATGTCGTCGTCCGACAGGCCATAAGAGGGCTTGACGTCGATCTGTGCCTGCACACCGCTGAGCTGTTCCTGCGCGCTCACGGTGAGCAGGCCGTCAGCGTCGACGGTGAAGGTCACCCGGATTCGGGCAGCGCCGGCGGCCATGGGGGGAATGCCGCGCAATTCAAAACGCGCCAGGCTGCGGCAATCGGCCACCATGTCGCGCTCGCCCTGCACCACATGCAGGGCCAAGGCGGTCTGGCCGTCCTGGTAGGTGGTGAAGTCCTGCGCCATGGCGGTCGGGATGGTCTGGTTGCGCGGCACGATGCGCTCGACCAGGCCGCCCATGGTCTCCAAGCCCAGGGACAGCGGAATCACGTCCAGCAGGAGCAGGTCTTCGGTGCCTCGGTTGCCCACCAACTGGTTGGCCGAAATGGCCGCGCCCAGGGCCACCACCTCGTCAGGGTTGAGGTTGGTCAAGGGCTCCTTGCCGAAAAACTCACGCACGGCCTGACGCACCACCGGCATGCGGGTTGAGCCGCCGACCATGACCACGCCTTGAATCTCTTGGCTGTTCAGCTGCGCATCGCGCAAGACGCGGCGCACCGCAACCATGGTGCGCTGGGTCAGGGCGGCGGTCACCTGTTCAAAACGGTCGCGCTGGAGCGTCCAGTTTTTGGTCTGTCCCTGGATTTCTAGGGACACCGTCACCTGTTCGCTGCTGCTCAGGGCTTCCTTGGCCTGTCGGGCCTGCCACATCACGGCGGCCAGGTCGGTGGCAGACAGCGGGCCCAAGCCGGCCTCGCGGGCCATGTCCTCGGCCAGGGCGCGGTCGTAGTCGTCGCCGCCAAGGGCAGAGTCACCGCCCGTAGCCACCACCTCGAACACACCCCGGGTCAGGCGCAGGATGGAAATATCGAAAGTGCCACCGCCCAGGTCATAAACCGCGAACAAGCCTTCGCTGGCGTTGTCCAGCCCATAAGCAATGGCCGCTGCGGTTGGCTCGTTGATCAAGCGCAGTACATTGAGGCCCGCCAGTTGCGCGGCGTCTTTGGTGGCTTGGCGCTGCGCGTCGTCAAAATAGGCCGGCACGGTGATGACGGCGCCGTCGATGTCGGCGTTAAAGCTGTCCTCGGCCCGGTAGCGCAGGGTGGCGAGGATTTCGGCACTGACTTCGACCGGGCTTTTTTGTCCAGCGACGGTGCTGATGGCCACCATGCCGGGTTGGTCGATCAGTTCATAGGGCGGCAGCGACTTGATGTCGGCCAGCCGCCGGCCCATCAGGCGCTTGACCGAGGCGATGGTGTTGCGGGGGTCGGCGACCTGCGCGGCCAGGGCTGTCTGGCCGATCTGGCGGCCGCCGCCTTCAAGGTAGCGCACCACGCTGGGCAGGATCACCTGCCCAGTCTCATCGGGCAGGCACTCGGCCAGGCCGTGGCGCACCGCAGCCACCAGCGAATGGGTGGTGCCCAGGTCTATGCCTATGCCGATGCGGCGGGCATGAGGATCGGGCGCCTGACCGGGTTCGGAGATCTGCAAAAGGGCCATGCGTAAATGGGCTGAGAATCGTTATAAGAAGGTGCAAAAGCATGTCGGCCGCACAGCGCGGCCGGGGCTGGCCGCTCAGGCGCAGATCTGGTCGATGCGGGCATCGATCTCCTGGGCAAATCGCTCGACAAACATCAGCGCCCTGACCTGCTGGGCGGCCTGAGCCGCATCGGCCTGCTGGTCTAGGCTGGCTTCCAACTGCTGGAGCAATTGTGCTTTTTGCGCCTGAATTTCATCGGCCAGCGCCTGCAAGGCAGCAGGGCTGTCGGCCTCTTCCAGCGCTTCTCGGTGCTGGATCTGCTGCATCAGAAACTCGGCGGGCATGGCTGTGTTGTCATGCGCCCGGATCGGCGAACCGCGCAACTCACACAGGTAGGCTGCGCGCTTGAGCGGGTTCTTCAGGCGCTGGTGGGCTTCATTGATGCGCACCGACCACTGCATGGCCAGGCGCTGTGCGGCCTGACCCTGGTCGGCAAAACGGTCGGGGTGAGCCTGGCGCTGCAACTGCTTCCAGCGCGCATCAATGACGGCAGTGTCTTGGGCGAAGCGCGCTGGCAGACCGAAGAGCTCGAAGTCGTCTGATTGCAGGTTCACACGCGGAAGGACTCGCCACAGCCGCAGCGGTCTCTCTCATTCGGATTGATGAACTTGAAGCCCTCGTTGAGCCCCTCGCGCACAAAGTCAAGCTGGGTGCCGTCGATATAGGCCAGGCTCTTGGGATCGACCAACACTTTGACGCCGTTGTCTTCGAAGATGACGTCTTCCTCGGCGACTTCATCGGCATATTCCAGCTTGTAAGCCAGGCCCGAGCAGCCCGTGGTCTTGACTCCCAACCTGATACCCACGCCTTTGCCACGTTTGGCCATATAGCGGGTGACATGGCGGGCCGCAGAGTCGGTCAGGGTCACAGACATGGTGGTCGAATCGGTGGGCTGCAAAACTCAGGCCGCCTGGGTCTGACCGTGGCGCTGCTTGTAGTCGCTGACCGCAGCCTTGATGGCGTCTTCGGCCAAAATGGAGCAGTGGATCTTCACCGGAGGCAGCGCAAGTTCCTGCGCAATGGCGCTGTTCTTGATGCTGGCCGCCTCGTCAAGGGTTTTGCCCTTGACCCACTCGGTCACGAGGGAGCTCGAAGCAATCGCCGAGCCGCAGCCGTAGGTTTTAAAGCGTGCGTCTTCAATCACGCCGGTCTGCGGGTTGACCTTGATCTGCAGCTTCATCACATCGCCGCAGGCGGGCGCGCCGACCATGCCGGTGCCGACCGTGTCGTCGCCCTTTTCAAAGGAGCCGACGTTGCGGGGGTTTTCATAGTGGTCAACCACTTTGTCGCTGTAAGCCATTTTCAAGTCCCTCTGGATGCAGGCGCTGCGGGCGCCCGTTAAATCGTTTTAATGCGCCGCCCACTGGATCGAATTGAGGTCGATGCCGTCTTGGTGCATCTCCCACAGGGGCGACAGTTCACGCAGGCGCGCCACATTCTCGCGGATGGTCTGCACCGCGTAGTCGATTTCTTCTTCGGTGGTCCAGCGCCCAATGGTCATGCGCAGGCTGCTGTGCGCCAACTCGTCGCTGCGGCCCAGGGCGCGCAGAACATAGCTGGGCTCGAGACTGGCCGAGGTGCAGGCTGAGCCACTGGAGACGGCCACGCCCTTGATGCCCATGATCAGCGACTCGCCCTCGACGAAGTTGAAGCTCATGTTCAGGTTGTGCGGCACCCGCTTTTCAGCATGGCCGTTGAGGAAGACCTCTTCCATGTCGGACAGGCCTTTGAGCAAGCGCTGCTGCAGGGCGCGGATGCGCTCGTTCTCGCCATGCATCTCGGCCTTGGCAATGCGGTAGGCCTCGCCCATGCCCACGATCTGGTGGGTGGGCAAGGTGCCTGAACGCATGCCGCGCTCATGGCCGCCGCCGTGGATCTGCGCCTCGATGCGGATACGGGGCTTGCGACGCACAAACAGGGCGCCTATGCCCTTGGGGCCATAGGTTTTGTGCGAGGTCAGGCTCATCAGATCGACCGGCAGTTGGGCCATATCGATGTCGATGCGGCCGGTGGCCTGGGCAGCGTCCACATGGAAGATCACGCCCTTGGCGCGGCAAATCGCACCGATGGCGGCGATGTCCTGCACCACGCCGATCTCGTTGTTGACGAACATCACCGAAGCCAGAATGGTGTCGGGCCGGATGGCGGCCTTGAACACCTCAAGATCGAGCATACCGTCGGCCTGCACGTCCAGGTAACTCACCTCAAAACCCTGGCGCTCAAGCTCGCGGCAGGTGTCGAGCACCGCCTTGTGCTCCGTCTTGACGGTGATGATGTGCTTGCCCTTGCCCTTGTAGAAATGGGCCGCGCCCTTCAGAGCCAAATTGTTGGACTCGGTGGCGCCGCTGGTCCAGACGATCTCACGCGGGTCTGCACCAATCAAATCGGCCACCTGCTCACGGGCTTTTTCCACCGCTGCTTCGGCTTCCCAGCCCCAGGCATGGCTGCGTGAAGCCGGATTGCCGAAATGCTCGCGCAACCAGGGAATCATGGCGTCGACCACCCTTGGATCGCAGGGGTTGGTGGCGCTGTAATCCAGGTAGATGGGAAAGTGAGGTGTTTGCATGTGAACTCTGGAGAGATTCTTGGGCTGCAGCCCCGCCGGAGGCTGCGGCCACTGGGATCCGGGCCGCAAGGCCCTGGCTCAGGTCTTGGAGAAAGCAGCGCCCAAGGCAAAGACTGAATTGGGGGCGTTGATTCGAACCGGCTTGACCGCCGGCGCTGCGAAGACCGCCTTTTTGACCGGCGGGGTGTTCTCAATAACCACACCTTTGGCCAACTGGTCGTCCACCAGCTTTTGCAGGCTGACCGAATCCAGAAATTCGACCATGCGGCTGTTCAAAGAGGCCCACAGCTCATGGGTCATGCAGCGACCGCCCTCACCGTGGCAGTTTTCCTTGCCGCCGCAGTTGGTGGCATCCAGGGGCTCATCGACGGATACGATGATGTCGGCCACGGTGATGTCGCTGGCCTTGCGACCCAAGGTGTAACCACCGCCAGGCCCGCGGGTGGACTCGACCAGCTCGTGGCGGCGCAGTTTTCCGAAGAGTTGTTCCAGATACGACAGCGAGATTTGCTGGCGCTGGCTGATGGCGGCCAGGGTGACGGGGCCGTTGTTCTGGCGAAGCGCCAGGTCGATCATGGCAGTGACCGCAAAGCGGCCTTTGGTTGTGAGACGCATTTTCAAGCTCCTTCAATGTTGCTTGACTGACGTTAGGTCCTCCGACCACCGAAGCGGCCGGTACGATTTCCACCCTCCCCGCGCCTTTGTTGCGACGACTTTGCGGACTGCCCTGTCACTTTTCTTTGTTGAGCGTTTTCATCAAGTATACCAGCAAAATCCCACTAATTTAATGGGACACCGATACCGATCAGTCGCAGAATGAACTTTACCGTTTTTATCGGGTTTTGCGCAAGGTGCGCGCAAAAAGATCAGGCGGCGCCCTGCAGGACGTCCGAGCCAGCAGCGCCTAGCACCTGCTGCTTCAGGCGCGCGAGTTGGTCACGGACCCGAGCGGCTTTTTCGAACTCCAGGTTCTTGGCGTGCTCCAGCATGGCTTTTTCCAGGCGCTTGACCTCGCGGGCCAAGTCTTTCTCGCTCATCTCATCGACCGCCATGGCCTGCTGGTCCAGTCGGCTCTCGTCCTGGCCGGTTTTCTCGCTGTAGACCCCATCGATCAAATCGCGCACCCGCTTGACCACGCCGCGCGGGGTAATACCGTTAGCCAGGTTGAACTCAATTTGCTTGCGCCGGCGCCGTTCGGTCTCGCCCATGGCCTTGCGCATCGAGTCGGTAATGCGGTCGGCATAGAGGATGGCCCGGCCATTGAGGTTGCGCGCTGCCCGGCCTATGGTCTGAATCAGGCTGCGCTCGGCGCGCAAAAATCCTTCCTTGTCGGCGTCGAGAATGGCCACCAGCGAGACCTCGGGAATGTCCAGGCCTTCGCGCAGCAGGTTGATGCCCACCAGCACATCGAAGGCGCCCAGGCGCAGATCGCGCAAGATCTCCACCCTTTCGACCGTGTCCACATCGCTGTGCAGATAACGCACCTTGACCCCGTTGTCCGACAGGTAGTCGGTGAGCTGCTCGGCCATGCGCTTGGTCAAGGTGGTGATCAGCACCCGCTCGTTTTTGTCGACCCGAATGCGGATTTCACCCAGCACATCGTCGACCTGGTGGGTGGCCGGCCGAACTTCCACCTCGGGATCGACCAAGCCGGTGGGGCGCACCACCTGTTCGACCACCTTGCTGGCGCGCTGCTGTTCGTAGGCCGCCGGCGTGGCTGAAACAAAAATGGCCTGCCTGACCTTGGCCTCAAACTCCTCGAATTTGAGCGGCCGGTTGTCGAGCGCGCTCGGCAGCCGAAAGCCGTACTCGACCAGGGTCATCTTGCGCGAGCGGTCGCCGTTGTACATGGCATTGAGCTGGCCGATCATGACGTGGCTCTCATCGAGGAACATCAGCGCATCGGGCGGCAGGTAGTCGCACAAGGTGGCCGGCGGCGAGCCTGGCGGCGCGCCGCTTAAGTGGCGGGTGTAGTTTTCAATGCCCTTGCAGTGGCCCACCTCGCTGAGCATCTCCAGGTCAAATCGGGTGCGCTGCTCCAGGCGCTGCGCTTCGACCAATTTACCCATCGCCACCAATTCGGCCGACCGTTCGGACAGCTCGATCTTGATGCTTTCGACCGCTGCCAACACCTTGTCTCTGGGGGTGACGTAATGGCTCTTGGGGTAAATCACAAATCTTGGGATTTTTTGTCGGATGCGGCCGGTCAGCGGATCAAACAGTTGCAGCGATTCAATCTCATCGTCAAACAGCTCCAGCCTGATCGCCAACTCGGAATGCTCGGCCGGGAAGACGTCGATCACATCGCCGCGCACGCGAAAGCAGCCGCGCCCGAACTCGACGTCGTTGCGGCTGTATTGCATGCGGATCAGGCGGGCAATGACATCGCGCTGACCGACGCGGTCGCCCTGCCGCACGATAAACCGCATCTCGGTGTAATCCTCCGGGGCGCCGATGCCATAAATTGCACTGACCGTTGCCACAATGATCACATCTCGCCGCTCGAGCACGCTTTTGGTGGCCGACAGCCGCATCTGCTCAATGTGCTCGTTGATCGCCGAATCCTTCTCAATGAACAGATCGCGCTGCGGCACATAGGCCTCAGGCTGGTAATAGTCGTAGTAGCTGACGAAGTACTCGACCGCATTCTTGGGGAAAAACTCGCGGAATTCGCTGTAGAGCTGCGCCGCCAGGGTCTTGTTGGGCGCAAACACAATGGCCGGCCGCCCCAGGCGCGCGATCACATTGGCCATGGTGAAGGTCTTGCCCG
>JBAXEN010000105.1:0-11824 GCA_037140415.1 Betaproteobacteria bacterium
GCTATCTCCCTACGGGCGGAGACGCTAGCGCACACGCGTGTTCTAAGTCAACGGCCCGTTTGCCCTCAGCATCCGGGCCGTTTGACTTTGTGCTTCGCCCTGATCGCTGAACCAGCGCGGATCGATTTTTCAGCTCAGCAGGAACTTTCAGCCATGACCGACAAACTGATTATTTTCGACACCACCTTGCGCGACGGCGAGCAGTCGCCCGGCGCTTCCATGACGCGTGACGAGAAGCTGCGCATCGCGCGTCAGCTCGAGCGACTGAAGGTCGACGTGATCGAGGCCGGGTTTGCCGCCAGCTCCAACGGCGATTTTGAAGCGGTTCAGGCCATCGCCCAGGCGATCAAGGACTCCACGGTGTGCTCGCTCGCGCGCGCCAACGACCGTGACATCGCCCGCGCGGCCGAGGCGCTGCGTGGAGCTAACCGGGCGCGAATTCACACGTTCATCGCCACCTCGCCGCTGCACATGGAAAAAAAGCTGCGCATGAGTCCTGATGAGGTGTTCGAGCAATCCCGGCTGTCGGTGCGTTTTGCCCGCAACCTGATTGACGACATCGAATTCAGTGCAGAAGACGGCTATCGCAGCGAGCCCGATTTCTTGGTCCGTGTCATCGAAGCGGTGATCAAGGAAGGCGCCACGACCATCAATGTGCCCGATACCGTCGGTTATGCGGTGCCCGAGCTGTACGGTGAGTTCATCCGCAGTCTGCGCGAACGGGTTCCCAATTCCGACAAGGCGATTTGGTCGGTGCACTGCCACAACGATCTGGGCATGGCCGTGGCCAATTCCCTGGCCGGCGTCAAGATCGGCGGTGCGCGCCAGGTTGAGTGCACCATCAACGGGCTGGGCGAGCGTGCAGGCAATTGCTCGCTGGAAGAAATTGTCATGGCGGTCAAGACGCGGCGTGACTATTTTGGGCTCGAAGTTGGCATAGACGCCAAGCAAATCGTCGCGGCCAGCCGCATGGTCAGTCAGACCACTGGCTTTGTCGTGCAGCCCAACAAAGCGGTGGTGGGCGCCAATGCATTTGCCCACGCCTCAGGCATCCACCAAGATGGCGTGCTCAAGGCGCGCGATACCTACGAGATCATGCGGGCTGAGGATGTGGGTTGGAGCGCCAACAAGATCGTTCTTGGCAAACTCAGCGGTCGCAATGCCTTCAAGCAGCGACTGCAGGACCTGGGGGTGGCGCTCGACAGTGAGTCCGAGATCAACAGCGCGTTTGCCCGCTTCAAAGAATTGGCCGACCGCAAGAGCGAGATCTTCGACGAAGACATCTTGGCACTGGTGAGCCAGGAAAGCGTGACCAGTGAGAAGGAGCAGTACGGCTTTGTGTCGCTGTCGCAGCGCAGTGAGACGGGAGAGGTGCCGCAAGCGTCCATCGTGTTTACCGTGGCCGGCAAAGAGGTCCGCAGCCAGGCGCAGGGCAACGGGCCGGTCGATGCCTCGCTCAAGGCCATCGAGGCGCAGGTGCAAAGTGGCGCCGAAATGGTGCTTTACTCGGTCAATGCCATCAGTGGCTCGACCGAAAGCCAGGGTGAGGTGACCGTGCGGCTGCAAAACAGTGGCCGGGTGGTCAACGGGGTTGGATCCGATCCCGACATCGTGGTCGCTTCGGCCAAGGCCTACCTGAGCGCGCTCAACAAGCTGCAGAGCAAAGCCGATCGGGTGGCCGCTCAGGGCTGAGCTCAGCGCCGCCTTGGCAGGTCGCGTGACCTGATCAACAGGGGCTCAGGCCCCTGTTTTTTTGGCGGTCTTGGCCCCTGTAGACCGCTGGGTTTGGCTTCCGCGGCGCGCTTTAGGAAGATCGCGCAAGTTTTTGATATTGCATAACATTTTTAGCTTGGGTACACTCCGGGCACCTTTGATTACAGCTGCGAACGCTCTGCTTCATGACCGTGTCTTTTTGCCCTAGCCTCATGCCTCGCTGGACTTGGATGACTTGTCTCTTAGCCCTGTCGCTGTTTGGAACGCCTGCATTGGCGCAAAAAAAGGATGGGCCGGCGAGCCAGGCCCAGTTGAGCAAAGAGCAAAAAAAGCGCAAGGTTCTCAAGGCTGGCGCTGCCCCAGCCAAGACAGCCATGGTGCGCAGTTCCGGCATTAAGTCTGCCCGGCTGCAGGCCTCGCCCCAACCCATGCGGCCATCGTTTGGTCAACTGGCGGGGCTGCATGCGGTCTCGGACCCCCTGGCCTTGCGCTCGAGCGTGGCGCTGGTGATTGACCAGGACACCCGCGAGGTCCTGCTGAGCAAGAACGAGCAGGCGGTATTGCCGATTGCGTCGCTGACCAAGCTGATGACGGGCATGGTGGTCAGCGAAGCCAAGCTGGTCATGGATGAGCCGATCACCATCACCCAGGACGACGTGGATACCGAAAAGGGCAGCACCTCGCGCCTGCGCGTGGGCGCAACGCTGACCCGCGGCGAGCTGCTGCACCTGGCCTTGATGTCCAGTGAAAACCGCGCAGCTCATGCAATCGGCCGTACCTACCCGGGTGGCTTGGCTGCGTTTGTCGCCTTGATGAATGCCAAGGCTCAAACCCTGGGCATGAAGGACACCCGGTACGTGGAGCCGACGGGCTTGTCCAGCCGCAATCAGTCCAGCGCCCAGGATCTGGCCTTGCTGGTCAATGCCGCATCGGCAGATCCCTTGCTGCGCGAATTGTCAACATCGTCGGGCCACCAAGTCGTGCTGGGCCGTCAGACCCTGCAGTTCAACAACACCAACCGTTTGGTGAGCAGCCCGCAGTGGGACATTGGTGTGCAAAAGACAGGCTATATCTCTGAGGCCGGTCAATGCCTCGTCATGCAGGCCAAGGTGGCAGGCCGCAAGTTGATCATGGTCTTCCTAGACTCGGCAGGCAAGTTCAGCCGCATCGGCGACGCCGAGCGCGTTAAGCGCTGGGTGGAAAAAAGCCCCGCCGCGCAGCACAGCTTGCGAATCGCAGCCTACCCGCAAGAACAGGGCTGATCGTTCAGCCGCGCCCCTGAGAGGGGCTGTGGCCCAGGGCGGCCGAAATTTCGCGCGCCGTCAGTTGCAGCTTGGGCAGCCAGGCGTCGTCCAAACGGTCAGCCGGCGCAGAGATGGACAGCCCCGCCACCAGGCGGTTCTGGTCATCGTAAATGCCAGCGGCCATGCAGCGCACACCCATCTCCAGCTCTTCGTTGTCGCGCGCCACGCCGTATTGCCGCGCTTTAGACAGTTCGCGCTCCAGGGTGGCGAGCTGCGTCAGACTGTTGTGCGTATGGCCGGGCAGGCCGGTGCGAGTGGCATAGGCCCGCACGCGCGGGGCGTCGTCGGCTGCCAGGAACAGTTTGCCGGTTGACGTCAAATGCAAGGGGGCGCGCCCGCCGATGGCCCGCACCACCTGCATGCCCGAACGCTCGCTGTAGGCCCGTTCGATGTAGATGATTTCGTCGCCTTGCCTGACGCTCAGATTGACCGGCTGCTGAATCAGCTTGTGCAGCGCGCGCATCGTAATCGGGGCCGCAGCGCGCACGCTCAGGCGGGCGTTGACCAGATTGCCCAGCTCCAGCAGGCGCATGCCCAGCCGGTAACTGCCGGCCTGGGGCCTGTCGACAAAGCGCCCGCAGGCCAAGTCATTGAGGATGCGGTGAGCCGTTGAAGGATGCAGGCCGGATTTTTCGCTGATCTCTTTGAGCGACACCGGCTCCTCGCGACTGGCCAGAATTTCCAGCAAGGAAAACATGCGCCCAAGCACTTGCACCGTGGGCTCGGCGGGCAGGTTCGAATCGTCGTTTTTTTTCATGGTGGCTGGCGCTTCATTTTACAGCGTGAAAAATCAGCCTCCTCACGGGTGTCGGTCTGAGCCTGCCCGGTCTCAGGCCTCGTCACAGGCATGTTTGCCAGCCAGCGGCTTATCGCCGGCGACCCAGTGGCCGCCGATGAGTTTTTCGCAGGGTGCAAAGCGCGTCTTGTAGCTCATTTTGTCGCTGCCTTCGATCCAGTAGCCCAGGTAGACGTAGGGCAGATTGAGCCTTCGGGCCTGTTCGATTTGCCAGAGGATGCCGAAGTTGCCGTAGCTGGCTTTTTGCTCGGTGTCGTAGAAGGTGTAGACGGCCGAGATCCCGTCTTCGAGCACATCCAGGATGGAGACCATGCGCAGGGCGCCTGGCTCTGGGCCGGTGGCCGGTTCGCGAAATTCAATCAGGCGGGAGTTGACCCGGCTTTGCAGCAGGAACTGGGTGTACTGGTCGATGCTGTCGTGGTCCATGCCGCCGCCCGAGTGGCGACCGTTTTGGTAGCGCAAATACAGTTGGTAGTGTTCGGGAATGAAGCACAGCCTGAGCGCCCGCCATTCAAGGCCCTGGTGCTGCTTCCAGGCGCGACGCTGACTGCGGTCGGCCTTGAACTGCTCGACCGGCACCCGCAGCGGCACGCAGGCCTGACAGTCATGGCAATGGGGCCGGTAGGTGAACATGCCGCTGCGGCGAAAGCCCTTGGCGACCAGGTCTGAATAGGCTTGGTTGTGAATGAGGTGGCTGGGGGTGGCCACCTGGGAGCGGGCCATGCGCCCCGGCAGGTAGCTGCAGGGGTAGGGGGCGGTGGCGTAGAACTGCAGGGTCTGCAGCGGCAGCTCTTTGAGGTGCGTCAAGACCGTTTCCTCACAGGATCTCGCTCCAGTATACGGGGTCGAATTGCCAGCTCACCCCTGGGCGATCGACGCGCTCAGACACCAGCGCGACAAAGGCCGGGCGGTCCATCTCGGCCGCCCCCAGCGAGGCCAGATGGGCGGTATTTTGCTGGCAGTCGATGGCATCGAGCCCCTGGCTGCGGCACAGCGCCACCAGAGCGCTCAGGGCAATTTTTGAGGCATCTCTGCGGTGGGCGAACATCGATTCGCCATACACCATGCGCCCGATGGCCACGCAATACAGGCCGCCGACCAGCTGTCCGTCCCACCAGGTCTCGACGCTGTGGGCCAGACCCAGCGCGTGCAGCCGCTCATAGGCCTCGATCATCTCGGGCACGATCCAGGTGCCGCCCTGGCCGGCCCGCGGCGTGCCGGCGCAGTGCCGGATCACCTGGGCAAAGTCATGGTCGATACGCAGCTCGCAGCCCGGTGCGCGCATGAACTGCCGCAGCGTCTTGCGCAGCGACGGGTGCAGTTTGAAGTTCTCGGTACGCATCACCATGCGCGGATCCGGGCTCCACCACAGCACCGGCTGGCCCGGGCTGAACCAGGGAAAGATGCCGCGCTGGTAGGCCGCGATCAGGCGCTCGGGCACGAGCGAGGCGCCGGCGGCCAGCAGGCCCGGGGCTGGGTCTCTGGGCCCCCAGGCCTGCTCCAGCGGCGGAAAGGGATCGCTCTCGAGCAGCCAGGGAACAGGGTTGGAAGTGTGGCGCATGAGCAGTCGCGGCAGCGGATTCGGTATCGCATCGTAGCCCCACAGCCTGGCCGCCGCGCCACGCGATGCCTGCTCGCCGTGCGCGGGTACCAGGCCTGGGCTTGCGTGAGCGAGCGCGACGGCCCCTCAGTTGGGGGCGGCGCCAGAAATTTGCACCAGTTCGCGCCAGCGGCGTATTTCGCTTTGGAAAAAGGCACTGAACTCCTGCGGGCTTGAACCGACCGGATCGAGTCCGAGGTCCAGCAGGCGGCTGCGCACCGCCGGCTCGGCCAGCGCGGCGGCCATCGCCCGGCTCATGGCGTCGACGATGGGCGCAGGCGTGCCCTTGGGCGCAAAAAGTCCGTGCCAAGTGCCGATGTCGTAACCCGGCACCGACTCCGCGATCGGGGCGACATCGGGCATGGCCGAGGAGCGCTTGGTGGAGGTCACGCCCAGCACCCGGATCGCGCCCGACTTGTAAAAGCCGGCCAGCTCGACGATGGGCCCAAAAACGGCTTGCACCCGTCCGGCCACCAAATCGGTATTGGCTGGAGCGCCGCCGGCATAGGGCACATGCACCATGCGCCCACCGATGGATTTTTCAAACAAAGCGCCTGAGACGTGCTGCAGCGAGCCCGCCCCTGCCGAGCCATAGTTGAGCTTGCCCGGATTGGCTTTGACGTAGTCCACAAATTCCTTGACGTTCTTGACCGGCAGGGAAGGGTGGACGGCCAGGATGCTGGCAATGCTGGTGATTTGAGCGACGGGCACGAAGTCCTGCCCGGTATCAAAAGGCAGACTCTTGTTGAGGCTGGGGCCAGAGGCCAGCGAGCCCGAGCCGAACAGGAAGGTCTGGCCGTCCGGCTTGGCAATCGCGACCGCATTGGCGCCCACCACGCCGGAGGCGCCGGGGCGGTTGACCACCACCACGTTCTGGCCCAGTTTCTTGCCCAGTTGCTCGGCCAGCACACGGGCGGCAATGTCGGTACTGCCGCCCGGCGCAAAGCCGACGAGCAGGGTGACTGGCGCGCTCGGCCAGTTTTGCGCCAACACGGGTGCAGACAGCGCCAGGGCGCTGGCGAGCATCAGGAACCGTCGATTCATCATGGTCTGTCTCCTCTTGGGCATGGGAATGAATATGCAGCCTGCGTGAAAAAGGGGCTCAGGTGGAAAAACTGGTGAAGGCTGCGGTGCTGGCGCGCGCTTGCCAGTCGGTCACCACATTGAGCACCGCCACCTGGCCTTGTGCGACCGCCTGCGCTGCCCGTGCCAACGCAGGGGCGATGTCCTCAGCCCGCTCGACCTGCTCGCCGTGGCAGCCCAGCGCCTGGGCCATCAGGTCGAAGCGGGTATAGCCCAAATCCCGCCCAGGCTTGCTGCGGTCCGGGTCGGCGGTCCAGCCGCCATTGAGGCTGATGATCACCAAGAGCGGCAGGCGGTGACGCACCGCAGTGTCGAGCTCCATCGCATTGAGGCCGAAAGAGCCGTCGCCGTGCAGCACCACCACCTGCTTGTCTGGCCGGGCCGCCTTGGCACCCACCCCGAAGGGCAGGCCCACACCCATGGTGCCGAAGGGGCCGGAGTTGAGCCGGTGGCCGGCATGAAAACTCGGGATGGTCTGGCGGGCGAAATTAAGAATCTCTTGCCCATCGACGCACAAGATGGCGTCGCGGGCTATCCAATCGCGCACCTCCTTGCACAGGCGCAGCGGATGAATTGGCTGTGCATCGGTGGCCAGCTTGGCTTCGGCCCCTGGCCCCTTGGCCAGCTCAATGGCCTGCAACTGATCGCGCCAGGGCGCGTACAGGCCTGGATGGATGCGGCCTTGCGCCGCCGCCGTCAGTTGCTCCAGCACCGCGCGGGCATCGCCCACCAGCGCCAGTTCGGTGCGCTGGCAGGTCTGAACCTCGGTGGGGTCGACGTCGATGCGGGCAAAGCGGGCTTGCGCCGAAAAGCGGGGCGGCTTGCCGTGCGAGAAAACAAAGTTCAGGCGGGTGCCCACCACCAGCACAAAATCGGCTTCCTTGAAGGCTGTCGAGCGCCCCTGTGCAAAGTTCCAAGGGTGGTCCTCGGCGATCACGCCGCGGCCTTGCGGCGTGGTGTAGAACGCAATACCCGTGTGCTCGACAAAACGCTGTAAAGCCTGATCGGCCTGCGACCAGATCACGCCGCTGCCGCTGAGGATCAGCGGCCGCTTGGCCTGCGCCAGCGCTTCGATGACGCGCTCGACCATCTGGACATCGGCCTGTGGTCGTGACAGCGGCATCTCACCGGCCGGCTCGGGCCAGTACCCCTTGTCCTCATCGACTTGGCGGTAAAGCACATCGCCCGGCAGGTCGAGGTAGACCGGGCCGGGCTTGCCCGACATGGCCCGCCTGAAAGCCTCGTCCACCATCTGGGGGATGCGGGCGGTGTCGAGCACCCGGTCGGCATGCTTGGTGACCGGCTTCATCAGTGCCAGTTGGTCGATTTCCTGAAATGCACCGGTGCCCAGGCTGTGTACCGGACTGGCCCCGCCGAAGGCCACCACCGGGGCGCAGTCGATCAAGGCATTGGCCAAGCCGGTGGTGAGGTTGATCGTGCCCGGCCCCGAGGCGCCAAAACACACCCCGGGACGCGCGCGCACCCGCGCATAGGCCTGGGCCATCATGGCCGCCGCCTGCTCATGGCGCACGTCGATGCCGCGTATGCCCTGGCCCATGGCAGCCAGCAAGGCGTCATTGATGGGACCGCCCATGATGAAAAACAGGGTATCGACCCCTTGACGCTGCAGCGCCTTGCCCAGCAAGGTGTTGCCTGTGACCATGGCCATGGTGTATCTCCTTGTGTGGCCCCATCTTGCGATGTTCTTTTGATTTCGCAGCCAGTTTAGGCATGCCTTGCGGTCGGATCCACAGCGGCGCTCAAACTGGGCTTGCGGCCCCAGCGCAGGGGCTGTCCGCCTCTGGAAAACGGCTTGCAGGGTGCTGCGCGCTGGCGCTTTGTCGAGCATTTTTTGTCGCTGCTGTGACATCGCATCAAGCCTGCTTGTCGCCAGCGTGACCTCCTTGAACGCTGCGGTCCTGGGCGATCACACCGACTGCAGCGCTTGGCCCTATTGCGGGTATCCCTGAGTTGTCGGCAGGCCGCCTTTGACAGATGCTTGACGTTCGCAAGTCCCGCGTCCTGTACGGACACTCTCATAAGGAAAATGACATGACCACCCGCAGAGCCCTGTCCCTGGCCGTCCTCAGCCTGCCCCTGGTGTTGGGTGCCCCTATCGCCCAAGCGCAAGCCTATCCCAGCAAGCCGATCCGCATCATCATTCCCTATGCGCCCGGCGGCACCACCGACATCGTGGGCCGTCGCATGGGCCAGCGCCTGTCGGAGGTGCTGGGCCAGCCGGTGGTGGTGGAAAACCGCGCCGGTGGCAATACCGCCATCGGTACTGAGGCGGTGATCAAGTCGCCGGCCGACGGGCACACGCTGCTGTTTACCAATGACGCTACCTTTGTCGGCAATCCGGCGCTCTACCCCTCGCTGTCCTACAACATGCAGCGCGACCTGGTGCCGGTGGCGCCGGTGACCTATGTGGCCCTGGCCTTGGCCGTCAATACCAGCGTGCCGGCCAAAGACCTCAATGAACTGGTGGCCTACATCAAGACGCAGAAGAACCTGGGCTACGGCTCCTTCGGTGCCGGCAGTCAGCCGCACATCATGGGCGAGATGTTCAAGAAGATTGCTGGCGTCGACTTGGTCCATGTGCCCTACAAAGGCGCGGGCCCGGCGGTCACCGATGTGCTGGGCGGCCAGATCCTGTTCACCTACCCTGCTTTTCCGACCATCATGGGTCACATGGCCGCTGGCAAGGTCAGGCTGCTGGCAGTCAGCGGCGACAAGCGCGTGCCGGTCGCGCCCCAGGTGCCGACCATGACCGAGGCCGGCTTCAAGGACATGGACCTGGGCGCCTGGTATGCGTTTTTTGCACCGGCCGCAACGCCGCGCGAGGTGGTGATGAAACTCAACGCCACTGTTGCAACAATTTTGTCGGACCGTGACTTCGTCGAGAAGAACATGATCAGTCAGGGCATGGTGCCGATGACCGGTACGCCCGAGCAGATGAACGCCATGATCAAGACCGACATTGAGCGCATGGTGCAAATGGTCAAGCGCTCTGGCGCCAAGGTGGAATAGGGCGCTCGGTTCGAGAAGCGTTCTTTTTTACCGCTATAATCTTGGGCTGCATTCCTCGATAGCTCAGTCGGTAGAGCGCCGGACTGTTAATCCGTAGGTCCCTGGTTCGAGCCCAGGTCGAGGAGCCACTTTAAAAGCATCGCCTTGTGCGGTGCTTTTTCCTTTTGAGCGCCACAAGTTCTCGCGCGATGGCTTTTAGGGTGACTCTGTGCCCTTAAATTTCGTTGACCTGCTGCGCCTGTGTGACCCGTGAGAAGCTTCGGGTCAAAAGGGTCAGACATGAACTGCCTTACATCCGCTCCATTTGCATTGACTGCTTCGACTCCTTCAAGTCTGGCTTTTGGTTCATGCCATTTCCTGTGTCATGCTTGCTCATTTTGGAGACTGCGGCCACCACACAGCTGGGGTCGAATTTCTCGACACGAAAGCGCAGACATGGTTCATTCCTCAAGAGGCAGGCTATGGGTGAGTGCGGTGGCCAGCTTCTCGGGCATTGGGCCAGCCGACTACCCTTCGGGCAAGGGCTTGGCGCGCGCGCTGGGCATGGCTGTGCTTGCGCTTGAGCCATCGTCCTCGGAACGTATTGAAAGCGGACTTGCTTCGCTCGCTGCCCTATGAACTGCCCCCCGCCTACAACAAGCGAGCGCTGCGCGCTTGATCCGCAGAGCATCTGCGATGCCTTCGACCGCTTGCCGATCCCGCCAGACGTCACAGAACGCGCGCTGGCCCTGCTGGCCGATGACCTGTCCTTGGCGATCGCAGTTGCGGGAAACGATTTTGGCCGGCGGCTGCACAGTGCACTGCAGGCGCTGTACGGCGGCAGCGCCGGTATCAGCCTGGGGCCGGTCATGCAGGGTTTTCCCGCTCCGGAATCGGCCTTTCTCCTGGGTAGTTTGATTCACTCCGTGGAACAAGACGACACCCACGTGCCCAGCATCGTGCATGGCGGTGCGGTGCTGATCCCGGCCGCGCTGGTGGCCGCGGTAAGCCATCGCTGCACCGGCGCGCAACTGCTGCGCTCGTTGGTGCTCGGTTGGGAACTGCTCATTCGCTTGGGTCTGCATGCGCCGGGCGCCTTTCAGGCCCGTGGGTTCCAGGTCAGCGCCGTGCTTGGCCCGATCGCAGCAGCCATCGTTGCGGGGTGGCTGCAAGGCCTGAAGGCGGATCAGCTCAGGCACGCCATCGGGATCGCTCTGTCGTTTTCCGCCGGTCCGCTCACCTACCTTGAGAACGGTGCCGAAAGCAAGAAACTCCATCTGGGCTGGGCGGCCCGAAGCGGCCTGGTCGCCGCGCAACTGGCTGCGGCTGGCATCACGGGCCCGAGCGACGTGGTCGGATCGAGCTTGTCTGTTTACGAGTTGTTCGCTGCTTCGAAACCGGTCGTCGGCGACGGGCTGCTGGGCGACTTGGGCCAGCGGTGGCATTTGCGCGAGGTCAGCTTTAAGGCCTGGCCCTGCTGCCATTACCTGCAGGGCTTCATTGAGGCCATGGAGGCGCTGCGCTTGGAAGCGGGCTCGCGAGCTCTGCAGTCGCTGCACCTGCATGTGCCCGAGCAGGTCGCGCCGCTGTTGTGCCTGCCCATCGACAGGCGCAATGCCCCCAGCACGGACATTGATGCCCGATTCAGCCTGCCCTATGTGGTGAAGGCGCTGCTGCTGGACGGCGCGATCGACGCAAGCACGTTTGATGCGTCTGCACGGGCGAGGATTAACGGCAGTCCGTGGCCGCTTCGGATGACCTGGGAGCCCTGGCAGGAGAGCGGCTTTCCACAGTGTTACCCGGCTCGGGTCGACGCCACCGTCGAGGGTGGCAGCAGATTGCACGCGGAAGTTCGATCTCTGCGGGGCGGCCCCGACCGACCCTTCATGCCGCAGGAGCTCATGGCTCGTTTCTTTGAGAGAACAGAGCCGCGGCTTGGAAAGCAGGCGGCGGCGGCTCTGTGGCAGTCCCTCGCGACCCTAGAGACCTCGGAATCGATCGAGCTGTGAACGACGACTTTCACTTCACCGGGCTCCAAGCGCGTGAAGTTCACCGGCTGCGCTTGTAATTTCTCAGGCTTGGGCATTGACCATGCTCAAATGGGCTCTTGCGTTCATGGCTATGCCCATCGATTCATGAGCTGCGACTATGATTGAGTTTGTAGCGCAATACAAGCAGACTTACAAATCTGAGAGTCATGGAGCCAATATCTGAGGCAGACCCCATGAGTCCAGTTTTTCTAAAAGAATTTTTTCATGTTTATTAATGATCCGCGTGACCATGGCTTGCCCTACAACCCGTGGAAAGCATTGGTCGTGC
>JBAXEN010000106.1:0-11804 GCA_037140415.1 Betaproteobacteria bacterium
CGCTGGCCACCGCCTGCCACTTGTCCTGAACCTTCAGCGTCAAGCGTGGCGGCCAGTGCACACTTTGGCGCGGCCTGTGGGTCGGCACCCGCGCCACGGTCAGGCGGTAGACCCGCCACAGCTCGCCAACCGCCTCCCAGCCGGTGCCAGTGCTGCCACTCAAACGGGAAAAGCCCCGGAAGAAAGCCTGAAAGCTCATCTGACTGAGCGACTCATTGGGGTAGGTGATCTCGACCTGCTCCTTGGCCTCGATGGCCTGGTGCAGACCGGCCGTCAGGGTGCGGCCCGGCGTCATGCGGCCGGTAAATTCATCGAGCAGGACGATATTGCCCTCGTCGACCAGGTACTGGTGGCCGGGGCGGAAGTAGCAGTGCACCTGCAAGGCCTGGCGCAGCAACTCTTCGCGGCGCGGCGGTGGCCGCCAGACCGGCGGCAGCTGTCCGGCCAGGGCCTGCAGCGCCTGCAAGGCGCCTTGTTGCAGCACGATAGAGCGGGTGCGCTCCTGGCAGTCATAGTCCCGGCCGACCTGCAAGGACGGGGCCAGGCGGGCCATGATCACCGCCGCCTCGCTCAGGCCGCGACTGGGGCGGCGCGCCGACAAAATCAAGGGCGTGACCGCTTCGTCAATCAGCACGCTGTCGGCCTCATCAACGATGGCGGTGTGCAGGCCTCGCACCAACAGCAAAGGGCTGGCTCCAGTGCCAGCGCCCTGCCCCATCCAGCGCTGAAAGTCCTGCCACTGGCTGTCCTGCCCGCTGGCGGCAGCCAGCCGGTCGCGCAGGTGGTCGGCCAGCAACTCCTTGGGGGTCACATAAACCACGTCGGCGCCGTACAGGGCTGGCCGCTGCTCGGCCTGAACCTCGGCATGGACCGAGGCCAGGCTGACACCGCAGGCATCGAACAGGGCCCGCATGGTCTGCGCATCGCGCTCGGCCAGATAGTCGTTGGCGGTGATCACATGGCAGGCGCGGCCGCTCCAGCCGGCCATCACCGCCGCCAGCGCCACCGTCAGGGTCTTGCCCTCGCCGGTGGCCATTTCGGCCAGCCAGCCCTGGTGCAGGGCCAGCGCGCCCATGAACTGCACCGGATACGGACGCATGCCCAGCACCCGCCAAGCGATCTGCCCGACCAAGGCCAGGCTGGCCACCAGCTCCCCCTTGGCCTGCAGGGGATCGCGCCTGAGCGCGCCCTGGGCCTGGTCGATGGCAGTGGCCAGGCCGGCCTCATCCAAAGCGTCAAGGCGCTCGCAATGGGCATGGCAGGCCTGGGCCTGCGCCCACAGGGGCCGGGCCCGCTGCGCGCGGCGTTTGAGCCAACCCTGACCGCGGTCGACCCAAGCGTCCAGGCCTTGCGGCAGCTTGTGCAGGGCGCGCAGCTTGTGCGCCTGCACACCCAGCGGCGGCGCGCTGGCCTCAAGCGGGGGCCAGGTCGCGTTCATACCCGGAACTTCCTTTGCAGAAACTGGCGCAGGCCGCGCTCCCACTGCACCAGCAGCGGGGCATCGGCCAGGGTGATGCGCATGGTGCCAAGGCGGCCGTGCAGGCGGCGCAGCGCCTGCTGGGCGTCGCCCGCCGGCAACTGGGCATGGATGCGGAAAAACGGTTCGGCGGCGGCCAGGCCCTTGGCGTCCGACGCTTGCACCGCGATCTCGCCACCACCGGGCATGCCCAGGGCGGGCGACGGCAGTTGCCCCTGCTCGAAAGGCATGACCTCGGTCTTGGCCGACAGCACATTGAATTCCTGCTGACCGCGAATGCGGATCTCGGCCTGCACCACGCCGGCATCAAACAAATGGGTACCTACCTGCGGCAAGACCGCGACGAAGCGCCAGCTGCGGTCGTCAACGATGGTGCCCAGACTCGCACCGCGCCCCAGCCATTGGCCGCGGCTGCCTTCGAGCTCGCTGGCACTCCAGATGCCTTCAATGGGCGCCACCACCACCAGCGCCTTTTGCTGTTGAAGCAACTGATCGATTTTTTCCTCGATGGCCTGCCGCTGGCGCACCAGGGCCTGCAACTGCGCCACCGCGACGCTGACGGCCTGCAGCTCCTGCGCCAGCAATTGCTCGCGCTGGCGCCGGGCCGATCTGATCTCGTAATCGAGCTCGGGGTTGTCCAGCCGGGCCAAGGGCTGGCCGGCGCGCACCCAGCTGCCAGGCTTGACCTTGAGCTCCAAAAGGTGCCCGCCGCTTTCGCTGTAGAGCTCCCGAAAATCATTGGCCTGCAGCACGCCCTTGACGCGCACCCGCTCAGGCAGGGGCACACCGGCGAGCAGCCCGAAGGCCAGGCCGCCGAGCACCACGGTGCTGCCCAGCGCGCGCCAGCGCTGATGCTGCAAGCGTGGGCTGACCAACAAGAAATGAACGAACTTGAGCAGCGGCAGCACGATGGCCGTCGTAAAAATGATCCAGGCCAGGGCAATGCCCAGTTCGAGGTACTGCTCGGCAATGAAGAAGATGATGGTCGACATCAGCACCACCCAGTAGCCCAGGCTGACGGCCCCATAAGTGGGCAGCAGCCAGGCTTCCTTGGCGGTGCGGGCCGCAGGTTGCCCACCGCGCACACCCAGCAGCAGGCGCTCACCCAGGTACTTGAGCTGGTCGCGCGAGCGCTGAAACAAATTAGGCACATCCAGGGCATCGACCAGCATGTGATAGCCGTCAAAACGCATCAGGGGGTTGAGGTTGAACAGCAGGGTCGAGACACTGGCCACAAAGATCACGTTGTAGGCCAGGGCATTGATCACGCCAGGCGCGGTATGGGCCCAGATCAGCGCGGCCACGGCCGCCACGCCGAATTCGGCCAGCACGCCCGATGCCCCCACCAGCATGCGCTGCGCCCGGCCGCGAAAGCCCCAGCTCGCGGTCGCGTCCATATAGGGCAAGGGCGCGAACATGAGCAGCATCACGCCCATCTTGTGAACCTCGCCGCCAAAGCGCTTGCAGGCCGCCGCATGGCCGAACTCGTGCACCAGCTTGGCCAGCACCAGACCCACATACAGCAGGCCCAGGTTGGCGGGCGCGAGCAGGCCGGCCGACTGATCGAACAAATGCGCCGACTCATCCATCAAGGCCTTGGCGCCCAAGGTGATCAAGACCAGATACAAAACCAGACCGACCGGGCCAAACAGCAGGCGGATCAGGGGCATGGCGCGATCAAGCGCCCGATCGGGGTCGAGCAGCGGCAGCTTGATGGAGAGAAAACCCATCAGCATGGACTTGATCTCGCGGCTGCGCCGCTCGCGGTAGCGCTCAAACAAGCTGGCCGCAGCCGCCCCGCGGTCAAACTGCAGCAGGTTCGACAGGTGCAACTGACCGAGCAGTTGCACCACCTCCTCCTGCGTCAGGGCCAGCTCGGGCTCGCTCTCCATCAGATCGCCCCAGACCTCGTCGATGGTGCGCTCACCATCGAGGCGGCTCAAGAAAGCATAGGCATCGGCGGTGATGCGGAAAAAATCACTGCTCAGGCTGTCGCGCAGCACCACCCAGCCCTGGCCGCGAAAGTTCTGCCGATGGGCCCGCACGCTGCTGCGCAGACAGGCGCGCACGCCGGCGACCCGATGCCAGGCATCGCTGTAAGTGCGGCCACTGGCGTCGTCCATGCTCATAGCCAGAAGAACTCCCTGAGGAAGCGCACCGTGCGGTAGGTCATGACCCAGATCAGCGGACGCTCGCCGGCGTCGATGCGGGCGGTGCCCCCCATGCCCGGGCGCCACCAGGCAGCCATGCCGCCGCTGACCCGGCCGCGAGCCAGATAGACATTGCGGCCCTCGCGCAGGACCGCCGCCGGGTCGATGCGCTCGATCTCGATGGCAAAGCGCTGCTCGGGGCGGCCGACCAGGGCAAATTCGCCGCGTGAACCGACCTGTACCTCGTGCACATCGCTTTGGTCGATCTCCAGCTCCAGGTAGCTGCTGTCGCTTTGGGCCAGCTTGAGCAACAGGTCCCCCTTGCGCAAGGGTGCGCCCAGGTTCTTTTTCAGCTCGCCCTCCACCACCACGCCGGCCTGCGGCGCACTCACTTTGGCATGGGCCAGCTGATGGCGGATCAGGGCCAGGCGCGCGGCCGACTGGTCGCGGCGGGCGATGCCGATCTGCATTTCAGCGAGCTGGCGCAAGGCCTGGGCTTTTTCCGCCTCGCGGCCGTATCGCACCACATCGGCCTGGGCCATGGACTCCTCAAGCACAAGCTCGCGGGTATCGAGCTGCATGAGCACCTGGCCGGCCTGCACCTTGTCGCCGATGTCCACATGCACCTGGCGCAAATAGCCGTCAAAAGGCGCAGGCACAAACAGCAAGTCCTTGCTGCGCAGGGTTAGGCGGGCATCGACGCGGAAATCCCAGGGCAGCAGGCACACGGCCAGCAAGGCAGCCAGCACAGCGGCGGCAGCCAGCTTCCAGGCGCTGTGGCGCGGGCCCGCGCCTGCGCCGGCCTGCGAGCCCTTGCCGCTGAGCCTGTGCCACAGGCGCGCACCCCACCAGCGCTCGCGCAGCTGCAACTCGGCCAGCGGCTGGGCCGTCACCTGTGCCATCAGACCGAGCTCCCACAGCTCATCGGCGCTCCACTGGCCCTGGCGTTTTTCAAGGCTGAGCACGCCCAGCACCTGATCGCCGTCGAGCAGGGGCACACTGGCCACCGCGGCCACGCCCTGCATCAGGGCATAGGACTCATGGGAGCGGGCCACCAGGCGCGAGCCCGATGGCACAGGATGGACCAAGGCCTGGGCCTGATCGGCCGCCTCCTCCATCGCCCCTTCCAGCGCCCGGCTCAGGGCCGAGAGACGGTCGAATTTTTCGACATGGCTGATGGCGACCAGTCGGACATAAGGCGCGTGCATCCAGCCCAGCGAGACACGATCGCATTCGAAGCGCACCGCCAGCGCATTACACAGCTCATAGGCCCTTTGCATGAAGCGCGGCTGGCGGGACAGGTCAATGGACAGTCGCAGGACCTGATAGAGGCGCTGCGCATGGGGCTGCTGGTCAAGAGCGGCACCCGGCGCGTCGGCCGCGGCGCTGCTGGCGGCAGACCGCGCGGCCGCCGCGCTGGCGCGCGCGCTCGCATGGCGGGCCCACTGGGCCGGAACCTGCGCCGCCTGGCGGGCCCAGGCCAGCAAGCCGTCGATGGCAAATTCACCCGCATGCAAGGCCACCACCGCCAGCACCTGGGCGGTGGCCGGCTGCGGCAGGCGCATGGCCAGCATCTGCCCGCCCTGGGGCAGCCGCTCGAGCCGCGGCTGCTCATCGAGCACGCCGGCGAGCAGTTGCAGCAGATCGGCCGGATCGGCGCTCCACAGATCGGCCTGCGCCGGCCATTGGGCCAGCGCCTTCCAGGGCTGACCCACCGCAGCGCTGAGCAACAGCACCCCGCGCGCCTGCAGGTCCTGGCCTATGGCCTGCAGGTATTGCTCCCAGAAAGCCGGCACCGGCCCGTCGAACTCGGACAGCGCCAGCCAGCGTTGGCGCTGCAGCGCAGCACTGTGCTCGCTATGGGCCTGGCGTGACTCGGCGTTCATGGCAGCGGGTCAAAACAAGAGGCGACCGGTGATGCCTGGACGCACCTGGCCGTCGAGGTTGTCGAATTCGGCGATCACCTCGACCAGCCCGCTGGAGGGGTCGGTCACCGGCGAGACGAAAACCAGCTGGGCCTGGCGCGGACTCAGGCGCAGCTCGGAGCCGAGGTCGATGCGCACATTCAGGCCCGGCCGCAGGCGCTGGCCGGCAGCGGCCGGCACGGCTGCGATAAAGCGCACGCGGCTGGTATCGACCACGGTGATCACCGGCTCGCTTGGGCCTATGCTCTCGCCCTGGCGGGCGGCCAGCTTGGTGATCACGCCGGCAATCGGCGAACGCAGATGGCGGCGCTCATAAGCTTCCTGCGCTAATTGCAGCTCCACCTGCTCGCGCTCTTTGGACGCTTCCAGGGCCCGCCGCTCGGCCACCACACTGCCCAGCGCAATTTCCTCGTCCTCGAACTGCTTGCGCGCAACACCGCCGGTCACCAGCAAAGGCAGCAGCGACTGGACCTGCTGCTGCAGCACCTTTTCTTTCTGCCTGAGCTCCTCGATGCGGGCCCGGTCCTGCAAGAGCAGACGCCGGCGCTGCACCTCCAGTTCCTCGAGCGTGCGATCGAGGTGCAGCAGCAGCTGTCCTTCGCGCACCCGGCTGCCTTCGCTGACCTGCAGGGATTCGATGCGGCCGGCCACGGTGACGCTGAGCTTGACGTCGCGCATGGCCTGGGTGACGCCCGGCGCAGAAGCGCCAAGAGCGGCCAGTGGCGCCTGCGCGCCGGCCTCCAGAAACGAAAAAGCGGCCAGCAGGCCGATCCCGATCCAGCGCAGACCCGCCTTCAGCCTGGACATCACGAAGACCAGCGCCTGAGCAAGGTGCCCTGCGACGACTCCAGCACGATCTGGGCCTTGGCATAGGCCGCCTGCTGCTCGATCGCCATGAGGCGGGAATTGATGGTGCGCTCCTCGCGCATCAGGATCTCGCGCACCTCGCTGCGGCCGGCCGCAAAGCGATTGCGCTCCACCTCCAGCTGCTGCTGCTCGCGGCGGGCCACATCCCGCCAATGCGACCAGCGCTCGGCAGCGCTGCCCAGCATATTCAGGCTGGTATCGATGTCGTTGGCGATCTGCACCTCCAGCGCCTTGAGCGCCAGCAGCGCGTTTTCGCGGCGCAGGTTGGCTGCGGCCACGTCGGCACGGCCGAGCTTGTTCTCACCCAGCGGGATTTGCACCTGCAGGCCCACACTCCAGGTCGGGTACTCGCTCATGGTGCCCCAGCGAAAAGCGGTGGTGGCCGAATAGGCCAGGCCATTGTGGCCATAGCTGGCCACCAGGTCGATGCGCGGCAGGGCCTGGTTCTGGGCGTAAACCAGCTGTATCCCTTCCCGCTCGATCACCTTCTTTTGCATCAGATAGTCAGGGCGGGTATCGAGCGCCAGCTTCAAGGCCGCATCGGCCACCTGAGGAGCGGCAGCGGCCGCCACCGCCGGCAAGGCGTCGGCGGCGCGCCAGATCCGGCCATCGCCGCCCTGGCTGCTCAGTGTCAGGGTTTGCAGGCGGTTGTGCCGCTCGCGCTGGCCCTGCAGCGCCTCGCTCAGGCCTGCCTGGTAGCGCGACAGCGAGTTCTGCACCTCCAGCAACTCCGACTCGGGCAGTCGTCCCTGGGCGACCAGGGTGCGGGCCTGCGTCAGCAGACGCTGGCCGGTCTGTATCTTCTCCTGCGCCGCAAGCACCCGATGCTGCGCCAGCACCAGCTCGAAATAAGCCATGGCCGCCTCGGCCACCACACTGGCCTCGGTCTCAGCCTGCGCGTGGGTCGATACCGCCACATCGAGCTCGGCCAGCACGGTTCGCGCCTTGGTCACCGTGGTGCCGGCGTCCTTGGCCAAAGGCTGGGTCAGGGTCAGGCCCCAGAAGGTGCGGTTGTCACGCGCGCCCTCGGGCCGCCCGTCTTTCTCGTTGATGTTGGTGATAAAGCGCGACAGGGTGGATTTGGCCTCGACCTTGGCGCCCGAGGGCAGCAACTGGCTCAGCCCGACCGAGTAGTCCTGACCGTCGCGCAGGTAGTAGCTGGCCTGGTCGCGGGTGAGCTTTTCCTCAAAGGTGTTGGGCTGGCGGTTGCGGCCGTCGGTGGCCGACAAGGCGGCCATGGGTTGAAAGGCCGCCGCAGCGCGGTCGATACCTGTAGCCGCAATGCCCGTCTCAGCCCGCTTGCTGCGGATGTCCTTGTTGGCCTCGCGCACCTGCGTGACCAACTCGCGCAGGCTCAGCGCAGCAGGCCTATCCGCATTGGAGGCGGGCGACTGGGCCCATGCCAGCGGCGCGGCAGCCAATAGTAAGGTCAACAGACCCAGAGCGCCCCGGGGCCGCCAGGCCGGCTCCCACACCTTCTTACGCCCCAGACTCAATACAGGAAGCTGTCCCATGATCCAACACCTTAGAAAGAGAGCCCCGGACCGATGCATCGACCCCGAGGGCTGCGGCAATGGCTTACTGCAAGGTCGGCTTGGCGCGGCGGCCGCCGCTAGCGGCAGGCTTGGCGTCTTCCACAGCGTTCGCGTCAGCGGGCTTTTTCAGGCTGGCCAGACGCTCAATCTGCGACAGCGAGATCAGGTGGGCATAGATCGCTGGCAGATAGCCCTTCTGACGGATTTCAATGAATTTGGCGTCGGTGAAATTGTTCAGACGCTCTTCATTGATGACGTAGCAGCCGGTGATGTTGCGCACCTGGTTGGCCGCATTGACCCGCATGTTCAGCGGCGTGAGCAGGTTGTTCTGAATCAGGAATTTGCTGAACTCCTGCGTCATGGTGTCCATCTGCTGCAACTCGCCGAGGTAGCGCTTGACGTTCTCGATGACCTGGGTGGCATTGCCCTGCTCGTCGAACATGGGGGCACCCTCGGTGTCGCTGAGCAGATCGCTGGCCTCGTCCACACAGACGATGAAACGGTCGGCCTCGGGCGCCTTGGTCAGCGCAAAGGGGTAACGGCGGATGATGGCCGGGATGTAGGAACCCATCCATTGGCCCTGGCCGTCGATGAACAGGTTCTCGCCCGCATCCAGGCCCATCAAGGCCACCGGACGAAACGCGTCGTTGTCCTTGTCTTCCAGAAACACCAGCGGGTAGATGGCCGCGGCGCGGGCGAACTCATGCACCGTGACATAGGCCACATGGAACTTGGACGCAAAACGGAAATCGTTGCTGGCCCGCACCTTCTTGCCGGCATGACGGTCTTTGTTGACGGGAACCACTCGCTCAAACATATAAAGCACTCCTTGAACAATGAAAATGCTCCGCAAACAAAGCACCATGGCCAGACCCGCCCCAGGGGCAAGAATCCGGCGAAACACTTTGTTACCGAGTTGGGACCATGATAAATTCGATCATCTAAAAGTCAACGACTGTCAATTCGACATAAGACGCACGAAATCCGACATTCATGTCCGCAAAAAATACTTTGGAACTCAAAAAAAACACTGCTGAGGTCTTTTTAATTGCGTCCAAAGTAATACCGTTTTTGCTAATCGTTTTGCTCGGTACCGTCACCAGCGCAATGGCCCAGCCGCTGCCGGCCGATCTGACCCGACTGGAATCGCCGCAAGGTGTAGCGGTACTGGAAGACCCGCAGGGCGTTTTGACCATCGAGCAGGTCCGCAGCCCGGAGTTGGCGCGCCGCTTTGAGCCCTGGCCGGCCGAGCGCGGGCAGATCAATCTGGGCTACACCGCGTCGACCTATTGGGTGCGCTTTCCGGTGCAAAGGCAGGCCGATGCGCCCACCCGATGGGTGCTGGAGCTGCCCTACTTTCAGCTGCGCACGGTGGACTTCTACGCACCAGGACATGCGCCCATACGCACCGGCTCTGCCCTGCCTCTGGAAACCCGGCCTTTCCTGCATCGCTTCTTTGCCTTTCCCTTGGAGCCCAGCACTGAGCCCCAAGATCACTACCTGCGGGTGCGCGGCAGCTCACACAGCCTAACGGTACCGCTGGTGATCTGGCAGGAGGCAGCCTTTGGCGCGAACGCTCAAAACACGCTGGTGATCCAGTTTCTGTATTTCGGCGGCCTGCTGGCGCTGTGCCTCTACAACCTGTTCCTGGCCGCCTCGCTGCGCGATACGCGCTTTTTGCTGTACGCCCTGTTCGCTGGCGTATTCGGAACCGCCATGCTGGCCGGCAACGGCCTGGGCCAGATGTTTGTCTGGCCCGGCAGGACCGACTTTGACAATGTCGCACTCATCGTTTTGCTCACCCTGGCTTGTGCGATGCTGATGCTCTTTAGCCGCCGCTTCCTGCAGGCCGAGCGTTACACGCCCAAGATCTCAAGGGCCCTGCTGGGCCTGGCCCTGGCATACCTGCTGATTTCCGGCTTGCTATGCGCCAGCATCTGGCTGCCGATCCCGACACCCAAACTCACAGAAATCGCCAGTGGCCTGACGCTTGTGGCTGGCGTGCTGGTCCCCATCGCCGGCATCAAAGTGCTACGGCAAGGACTAAAGAGCACGCGCTTTTTTCTGCTGGCCTGGCTGGTCCTGTGGACGGGGGCCATGGTCGCCATCGGGCGGGCCTACGGCTGGCTGCCGACCAATACCTTCACCGCCTACAGCATGCAGATTTCATCGGCCTTTGAAATGCTGCTGCTGGCGCTGGCCATGGCCGATGTGATCCGCCTGGAGCGCCAGGAGCGGGAGTCCGCTCAAAAAAGCGCTCTGCTGGCTCAGCAAAGGCTGCTCGAGGAATCCAAAAGCGCGGAACTGCGCCTGGAGCAGGCGGTGCAGGAACGCACCTTGCAACTGGAAGCCGCGCTCGATGCCCAGAACCAGCTGTTCAAGCGCTATGTGCGCTTTGGCTCGCTGATCTCCCACGAGTTCCGCAACCCCCTGGGCATCGTCAACAGCCAGATCAGCCTGCTGCGCAAGGAGCAGGAAAAAGGTCAGCTGTCACTGGAAAAACGCTTGGCCATCATGAGCGAGGCCACGCGCAGACTGTTGTCGCTGTTTGAAACCTGGATGAAGGGCGACCGGCTGCAGCAGGCGATGCAGGAAATCCGGCCGCAGGCCATTCCACTGGCGGCCTGGCTGCGCGAACTGATCGACTCACAAGCCCTGCTCCACGAAAGGCATCCCATGGCGCTGAGACTGCCTGAGGAGGTGGGCGATATCTGGGCCGATGAAAACCTGCTGGAGGTGGCCATGCTCAATCTGATCGACAACGCCTGCAAGTATTCAGAGCCCGGCAGACCCGTGCTGATTGAAACCCGCAGCAAGAGCGGCTGGGTCGGCATTGCGGTGACCGACCAAGGCTGCGGCATCGAGACCAAGGACCATGGGGCGATCTTCGACGACTACTACCGGGTAAATCCGGAAGGGGCAGTGCCAGGTATAGGCTTGGGCCTGGCCTTCGTACGCCGCATTGTTCAAATGCATCAGGGTGACCTGGAGCTCAGCAGCACGCCCGGACAAGGCAGCTGCTTTTGCATCTGGTTGCCGCACAATCTGGCCAAACCCCAAGACCTGCCATGAATCTCCCGGACCCAAGCCAAGGCCGCGTGCTGGTGATCGAAGACGAGCCCCAATTGCTGGAGGCGACCGTCACCTTTCTGAACATGGAAGGCTTTGTGGCCGATGGCGTGGCGGGCTTGCATGCAGCCACGCAGTGGATGCGCACCCACCCTTTCGACCTGCTGATCCTGGACCTCGGCCTGGGCGACGGCGACGGCCTGACCTGGCTTGCCCAAAACAGCGCCTTGCAAGACAAGGGGGTGATCATCACCACCGCCCGCGGCGAGAGCGCGCAGCGCATTGAAGGCGTCAAGGCAGGTGCCGATGTGTACCTGGTCAAGCCCGTGCAATTGGAAGAACTGGCCTCGCTGGTGACCAATCTGCTGCGCCGCATGCGCGGCAGCGCCAGCCCGAACTGGACCCTCAACCGCACCGACTGGACCCTGCGTTCAAGCTCAGGCCTGGCCGTACGGCTGACGCATTCGGAGTCGGTCTTGCTGCAGCGATTGGCCGATAAACCGGGGGCAGTGGTCAGCCGGCAGGACCTCGCCACGAGCTTGGGGCACGATCCGCAGGCCTATGACTTCAGGCGCATGGAGATCCTGGTCAGGCGCCTGCGCCAAAAGGTCAAGACCAGCCTGGGCATCGAGTTGCCCCTGGAGACGGTGCGCAAGATCGGTTACGCCTTCACCACGTCTATCCAGGTGCGCTGAGCCGATGTAGGAGCGCCGCCCCGGCGCGATGCAGCGTATCCGTCCGGCCAACCCATCTTGATTCGACCCGATGAAGCTGGCATCGT
>JBAXEN010000107.1:0-11792 GCA_037140415.1 Betaproteobacteria bacterium
AGGCTCGATCACCTCTTCAGGCGCAAGCTTGGCCAGCCAGGCTTTGTTCAGGGGCAGGACACGACCGAAGGCGGTGGGTGCGCTCATGGGTGGATTTCCATTTTTGGAAAATTGTTTCGAAAATTGACCTACGCCGGGATTTTAATCCGGACTGCAGGCGCTATGACTGTGAGATGACGCCTCTGTAGCGTCACTGGAAGTATGCACACACCGCGCGCTGCCACAGGCCAAGCAAGGTGCGACCCATCAAATCATGCCATTGGGGTGGGTCGCCTGCGCGACCCATGCTGAGGGCGCGGGCGCCGCAGGCACTGCGCCCGGCCTTCAGTGCTTGTGATCGCTGTGCCCCTGCGCAGGCGCCTGGAGCGCCGGTCGCACCGGCGCTGAGGCGCTGACCGTGAGCGTGCCACGCATACCGGCCTCGTAATGCCCCGGGACCAGGCAGGCCATCTGGTAATTGCCAGGCTGAGCCCAGCGAATCACCAGCTCGCCGGTTTGACCAGCTTCGACCCCGACGACAGCAAACCCGGCGCTGTCGTGTCTGTGTGCCGCGTTCGCGCCGCCTTGCTTCATTTGATCGGCATGCTCGCGGATCTGCTGATCCGTGCCCAGCACCAATTCATGCTGCACCTTGCCCTCGTTGCGCACCACCAGGCGCACCGTCTCGCCGGCCTGTACCTCCAGGGTGTTGGGGGTAAAGCGCATCTGATCGTCCATGAGGATGTCTATGCTGCGGTCAACAACCATCGCCGTGATCGCCGGGGCCGCAACAGCCAGACCCTGGTCATCGGCGTGGCTGTGGCCTGCAGCAGGCTGACGCTCCAGCCACTGCCAGGTGCTGTAGCTGCCAACACTGACCAGGGCACCGACCACCAGGCTGTAGACCCAGCTGCTGCGCAGCCAGCGGTAAGCACCGTCCATGGCCAGCGCCATGACCGAAACCACAAAACCCAGCGGTACCACCCAGGCGCTGCGGGCGGGCGAATCCGGGAAGTGCTGCAAGCCGCCGGTGAAAAAGCCCAAGCCGACCGACAGCAGCGCGCCGATGAAGAGGGTTCGCAGCAAACCCTGGGACGGCTGCTGCGGATCCTGCCGCAGGCGGTGCTCCAGAACCGCTCCGAGCACAAAAAGCACCATGCCCGCCGCCGCCGTCCAGAGGGAGCGCTCGCCACTGAAAAAACCGTGATTGACCGCACCCGATATGAAGCTGATGCCGCTGTACTTGAGCAGCATCGCGCCGTGGTGGTATTGAAAAGCAAATGCCATGATGACTCCCAGGCCCTCGCCTGCGCTGCAAGGGTGCGCGGCTACTGCCGGGATCATCGCGGCAGCCTGCCCGTGTGTTTCAGACTGACCATCCCCATGATAGGCCAGGGCTGGCGGTATCTTTATGGGGTTTGGCGCTCATGCGCACTGGGTCTGACATCGGCGCCGCGATTAAGATGCTCATCAACTCTCTGACCTCCATGAAGCAGCGCGTCTTTGTTTTGGGTGCCTCCGGCACCATCGGCCAAGCCACCGTCCAAGCCCTTGTGGCGGCCGGCCACGAGGTCGTGTGCTTCCTGCGCCGCCCAAGCGGCTCAACCGGAGCCGGGACAAGGCCTGCAGCTGCGCTGGACGGGGCCATGCTCCGATATGGCCGAGTGAGCGACGCAGCCTCTTTGGCCCGCGATGGATTTCAAGGCGAACGTTTCGACGTGCTGCTGTCCTGCATGGCCTCGCGCACAGGCGCACCTAAAGACGCTTGGGCCATTGACCACCAGGCCCATGTGCAGGCCCTGACGGCGGCCAGGCAGGCTGGGGTCGAGCAGATGATCTTGTTGTCGGCGATCTGCGTGCAAAAGCCGCTGCTGGCCTTTCAGCAGGCCAAGCTGGCTTTTGAGCAGACCCTGATCGATTCGGGCATGAACTACTCCATTGTTCGCCCGACCGCATTTTTCAAGTCGCTGTCTGGGCAGTTGGAGCGGCTGCGACGCGGCAAGCCCTTTTTGATGTTTGGTGACGGCAGTCTGACTGCCTGCAAGCCCATCAGTGATGCCGACTTGGCCGATTTTCTGGTTTCGTGCATGTCGGACCCCAGCCGCCACCGCAAGATCCTGCCGGTTGGCGGGCCAGGACCGGCGCTGACTGCGCACGAGCAAGGCGAGCTGCTGTTCAAGGCACTGGGCCAGGCACCAAAGTTTCGGCAAGTGCCGGTGGCTCTGCTCGACACCATCATTGCCGCGCTTGGCCTGGCCGGCAAGCTGCTACCCGCTTTGAAGGACAAGGCCGAGCTGGCCCGCATCGGCCGTTATTACGCCACTGAGTCCATGCTGGTGTGGGACCCGCTGCGCGGTCGCTATGACGCGGATGCCACGCCCTCATATGGCCGTCAAACCCTGCAGGACTTTTATGCCGATCTGGTCGCCGGCCGGGTGGCCATAGATCGGGGCGATCACGCGGTGTTTTGAGCCCCAGCTTTTAGCTTTGGGTGTGGGAGCTGCGCCCTCGCAGCGATTGCGGCTAGGAATAAGAGCTTGGCCTAAGGAAAGGCCCTGTCGCGCCGAGGCCGGCGCTCCCACACCCTAGATCACTCCCTAGATCACTCCCTAGATCACTCCCTAGATCACTCCCTAGGCCACCACCCCTGCCGCAAGCAGTTGATCGACCTGCTGCTCGCTCCAGCCCGCATCGATCAAGACCTGCCGGCTGTGCTCTCCGCAGCGTGGCGGACTGAGCGTGATGCCTGGCCGTAGGCCCGCCAGGGTGATGGGAACCAGGGGGGCCAGCACCTGCTGGCCGGCACGGGGGCCGTCGGGCAGTTGCATGGGTGCCAGGCCGCCAGTGGCCAGCAGGTGCGGGTCGTCGAACAGGTCCTCTGGGCTGCGTATGGGCGCATACGGAAGCCCGGCCTGTTCCATGGCCTGCCCCAGCGCCAACACGTCAAAGCTTTCCAGATGGGCGCGCAGGCGAGGCATCAGGCTGGGCCGGGCCAGCACCCTCTGGTTGTTGGTGGCCAGCGTCGGATCGCTCTTGAGTTCGGGCAGCCCCAGCACATCGCAAAACAACAGCCATTGCGCGTCGCTGACTGCCGCTAAAAAAATCTGCTCGCCATCCTTGACGGTGAACACGTCGTAAATCGCCCAGGGGCTAACCCGCGCCGGCATGGGCGCGACCGGCTTTTGCAGGATGGCATGCTGCAGCATGTGCTGGCCGACCAGGAAGACATTGTTTTCATACAGGGCGGACTGCACCTCCATGCCCTCGCCCGAGATGCCGCGCTGCACCAGCGCGGCCATCACGCCGATGGCGCCGAACATGCCGCCCATGATGTCGTTGACGCTGGCGCCCGCCCGCAGTGGATCACCCGGCCGCCCGGTCATGAAAGCCAGGCCACCCATCATCTGCACCACCTCATCGAGCGCCAGGCGATTTTGATAGGGGCCGGGCAAAAAACCTTTGTGGCTGACGTAGATGAGCTTTGGGTTATCGGCGGCCAAATCCGCATAGGCCAGCCCGAGCTTGGCCAGCGCACCTGATTTGAAATTCTCGACCACCACATCGGCGCCCAAGCACAGCTGCCTGGCCACCGCCCTGCCCTGCGGCTGGTGCAGGTCCAGCGCCAGGCTTTTCTTGTTGCGGTTAAAAAGCGGGAAAAAGCCGGCGCCCGCACCGAGCAATTGCCGGGTGCGGTCGCCGCCCAGAGGTTCGATCTTGATCACCTCGGCACCCAAGTCGGCCAGGATCATGCCGCAGGCCGGCCCCATGACCATGTGGCTCATCTCGATCACCCGCAGGCCGCGCAGCGGCAGCGCCGAGTTGGCGATACTCATGCGCTGGCCGGCCTGGGCGGCAGTTCGATGCGAAAGTGCCGCTTGAGGATGTCGGCAATGTTTTCAAAGCAGGAGCCATAGCGCACCACCTCCAGCGTCTCACAGTGGATCAAGGTGGACGACGACTGCCAGGGGTGGTATTTCATCAGGCCGTAGTCGATGACCACATCGGCAATCGCGGTGATCTCCGGCTCCATGTCTTCGACTCGGAACTTGGTGCCGTGTAGCGACAAGTTGGCGGAGGAGCCAAACAGCAAGGTCTGGCGTTCCAGGCTCAGCCGGGTGATCTCGCGGTGAAACGGCCCGGCATTGAGCAGCATCAGCAGAGTGTGGTCGCGGGTGCTGCGGGCGTAAATATCAGGGTCGAGCTTGGCCAGCAAGGGGTGGTCGACGCGGCACGGCGCAATCAGGCCCAGCGGCAGGTCGTAGTCCTCCACGATGGCCTGCACGATGGCACGCCCGCGCTCGCTGACCTGGTGCAACTCCCGGTGCAGCTCGTCGTTGCCCAGCATGGCATTGAGCTTGGCCGGCGCCCTGCGTTTGGTGGCAAAGATCTTGTGCAGGGCTGGCGCGGTGGCGCCAATGAGGGAGTAGCCTACATCGTTGGGCAAGATGGCGATGCCGCCGCCTTCCATCACCTGCATGGCGCGCTGTGCATCTGCGCGTGGATCGATCACGGACATGGTTTCCTCATTGGATGGCGAGGCCTGGGTCGGACTGACTGGCAAAAATCACCTGCTTGCCGCTCAGGATATGCGCTCGCATGGTGGCCTGGGCCAGGGCCGGGTCGCGCGAGCGTATCGCTTGAACGATGTCCTGGTGATGGGCAGCGCTGCGTTCGAGCGCGGCCTGATCGTAGCGGGCAAAGGTCTGCGAGACCATGGGAACCTGAACCACCGCGATGAGCAAACTGGCCAAATGCCTGTTCTTGCTCGCCTCAAGAATCGTACGGTGAAAGCGGTTATTGGACTCTTCAATGGCCGCCATGTTGCGGCGGCTCTTCTTGGCCACCAGAGCGCTAAATTGGTCGGCCTCGGCCTGCAACTGGCTCAGGTCCTCCTCAGTGGCGTGACTGGCCGCCAGCTCGCAGCCATAGGCTTCAAGCATGACCCGCAGGTCAAAGACCTGCAGCAGATTTTCACGGCTCCAGTCCATGACCCGCGCACCCCGGTTGGGATGGAGCTCGACAAAGCCCTCGGCCGCCAGCACATTGAGCGCCTGGCGCACCGAGGTACGCGAGACCTCGGCCCGCTCGGCCACGGCCACCTCCCGTATCCACGATCCGCCCGGGTATTGCCCGCTGCGGATCGCTTCACGGATCACCTGGCAGGCCTTGTCGACGCTGCTGGTCAGGCCGTTCATGGGCGACCTTAGCGCCAGTATTCAGGCCGGGAAAAGCCTTTGGCTTTGGGGTCGGTCTCGACGAAACGGCGGTATTCGTTGGACTTGTAGCCGGTCACCAGCTTGGCCACCAGATCGGACTTGGCCACATCGTCGCGGGCCGCCAGGATGATGCGGTACTGCGGCGCTGGATCTTCCAGGGCCAGGGCCGAGGACAGCGCCATGCCTGCTGCGATCACATGGTTGCCCAGGATGGCCGAAGCGTCCATCTCTGACAGGGTGCGCGGCATCTGCGGCGCATCAATCAGCACCAACTGAATGTTGCGCGGATTGGCGGTGACGTTTTTCTCAGTCGCGCGGCCGGCCGCCACGGAAGGATCCAAGGTGATCAGGCCTTGACTTTGTAAAAAGGCCAGTGCGCGGCCCAGCGAGGTCGGATCATTGGGCACCGAGATGCGGGCGCCCGTGGGCAGCGCTTTGATGTCTTTGTGCTTGGTTGAATAAATGCCCAGCGGCGCGCTGGGCACCTGCAGCACCTCGACCAGGCGGGCCTTCTGCTGGGTGTTGAAGGTCTCGAGGAAGGCGCGGTTCTGGAACACATTGGCATCCAGTGATCCGTCCATCAGGGCCGAGTTGAGCTGAATGATGTTGGAGAACTCTGTGGCCTGCACCTTGATGCCTTGGCTCTCCAAATAGGGCTGAACCCCGCGCTTGAATTGATCGGCATAGGGGCCAGGGAAAAAGCCGATGCGCAGCACCTGCTGGGCCCAGCTCACGCCGGTGGTGGCTGTCAGGGCTGCGGCCAACACGCCGGCCAAAAGATTGCGTTTCTTCATGGAGAACTCCTTGGGGTGGGTAAACAAAAGACGCGGACAGAAAACTAACGCCGGTCGGTGCGCCGAACCAGCCAATCGCCCAGCCACTGTGTGCATTGAACCAGTACGAACATGATGATCACGCACCAGATCATGACCGATGTTTCGAATCGGTAGTAGCCAAACCGTATCGCCAAATCGCCCAGCCCGCCGGCGCCAACCGCACCAGCCACCGCGGAATAGGCAATGAAGCCGGTGGCGGTGACCGTCAGACTGCCCAGCAGAGCTGGCAAGGCCTCGGGAATCAGCACCTTGAGCACCGTCTGCAGCGGCGTGGCGCCGCAAGCGCGGGCCATTTCGACCATGCCACGCGGCACATCGCGCAGGTTCTGCTCCACCAGGCGGGCAAAGTAGGGAATGACCGCAAACGACAAGGCGACGGCCGCCGCCTTGGGGCCTATGCTGGTGCCCACCAGAATACGAGAAAAGGGGATCAGCAGCACCAACAAAATGATGAACGGGAAGGAACGCAGCACATTGACCAAATAGGCCGCCACCCGGTTGAGCACCGGCTTGGGATACAAACCCTGGTCGGAGGTAACGAACAGGAACACACCCAGAGGCGTGCCCAGCAGCACCGCGCTGAGCATGGTCACACCGACCATGAGAAAGGTGTCGGTGGTGGCCTTCCACAGGTCGGGGCCGAACTCGACAAAAGCCTTGAGCAAGTCGTTCATGTTTCTTCCTGCGGCAATTCGGTCTGATCGGTCCAGCCACGGGCGGTCTCAAAAAAGAAGCGGCCCAACCGGCTCACCGGCTGTGGATCGCTCATATCGATGCGGTCGACCACCGCGCCTTTTTCAAGCACCACCGAGCGCTCGCACAAATAGCTCGCCACCTTAATGTCGTGGGTCACCACCACCATGGTCATGCCGCGCTCGCGCTTGAGTTGCTTAAGGAGCCGAAGGATGGACAGCGCGGTGTGCGGATCCAAAGCCGATGTGGCCTCGTCGCTCAGCAAAATCTGCGGACGCATCGCCAGCGCCCGGGCAATGGCCACCCGCTGCTTTTGTCCGCCGGATAACTGGGCCGGATAGGCCGACCCCTTATCGCTCAGACCGACCGCCGACAGCGCCTCGCGCGAACGCTCTCGCCGCTGCGCCGCAGGCACCCCGGCCACCTCGAGCGCAAAAGAAACATTGTCCAGCGCGCTGCGGCTGCTCAGCAGGTTGAACTGCTGGAAAATCATGCCCACCTGCTGGCGCGCCTGGCGCAGCTCGGCCGCCGGCAAGGCGGTCAGGTCCTGACCGCCGATCAGCACCCGCCCGCTGCTGGGTGACTCCAGCAAATTGACCAGGCGCAGCAAGGTGCTTTTGCCCGCCCCGGAAAACCCAAGCAGCCCCACCACCTCGCCCTGAGCCAGGCTCAGGTCGGTGGGCAGCAGGGCATGCACCGGCGCCTGGGCACTGCCATAGGTTTTGGAGACGCCTTGCAGCTCGATCATTGGAGCGTTCATGTCTTGGGCCCTTTGCCGCCGACCGCAGCCTGCCAGGCGTCGACCACCTCGCCCAGCCTGGGCATCCACACCTGGTCCAGAGACTGAGCGACATCAAGCACCCGCTCGAAGATCGCGATGCGCGCAGAGGATCCCAGCACCCAGGGCCGCACACAGAAATGAAACAAGCGCGCCGAGCCGGCGGCGTCGATGTTGAGCTGGCGCAGCGCCTTACCGAAGTGGTCTTCCAGCACCGCCGGGTCGCACATGCGATTGATCAGCACCGTCTGGTCATCAAAGTCGGCCCACAGCGGCGTGGCAATCAACGAGCCTGGCGTGTTCATGCGGTAGGGCTGCTCGTCATTGGCCCAGTCCGACAGGTATTGAACGCCCTGCTCGCCCAGCAGTTGCGGCGTCAGGGTGGACTCGCTGTAGTCGGCGCCAAACCATCCGCGGGTCTGCACGCCGCAGGCCGCCAGCCGATCCAAGGTCTCCGCAATATAGGCCCGCTCCTCTTGCACGCTCATGCGGCTGGTCTGCGGCCTTGTGACCGACAGGCCGTGAGCCACAAACTCGGCGCCGTCTTGTTGCAGGCGATCGAGCAGATCCGGATAGCACTCGGCGGTCAGGGCGTCGATGGCCACCGTCGGCCGCACGCCGCGCCGGCGCAGCGCATCGAGCAGGCGAAAGATGCCGACCCGGTGGCCGTACTCGCGGGTCGAAACCCGCGAGATGTTGGGAAAGTCGCGCAGCAGCCCGCCGCCGACGCTGTGGACCTGTGGCCACTGGGGCGGCAGCGGGTCTTCATAGGCCTCCAGCACCAGCAATGGCACCACCGCCAACTGGCCGGGCGCCTGCCAGCGCAGCGCAGGCCGGCTCGGCCAGGGGTTCCAGCTGGCATGCGGATGGTCGTAGCCGGGCTGGCGCTGGGCTGGCCAGGGCCCGGGGGCCATGCTGACGGTGGCCGCCTGTGGCTTGCGCAGCACCACCTGCGGCCTTCTTGCCTTGCGGCGCTCCTCAATCTCACCGGCATGGGCCACATGTTCGTCGTGGTGGTGGTCGAGGAAGTGGCGGGCAATCTCGTCGCCGGTGGCCCACCACAGCCCTTCATGGCCGGCGATGTGATCGAGCACCTCGCGCAGATGACCGACATGGTGGGGCTGGCCGATCTGATAGGGATGCAGCGCGATGCAAAACACCCGCCCGCCGTCGGCGCTCTCCGCATAGAGCCGGTCGAAGGCGGCCTTGCAGGCATCGACAAAATAGCGCGCGCCATAGGGCCGACCGTCCCACAAGGGCGCGTCATTGAGGTCGTAGGTGTAGGGGATGGAGACCAGCTTGCGGCCGGGCACGTGGATGGGCACAGGCACGTCGTCATGGACCCAGTCAGCGTGGTAGATCATGCCCGACTCGGCAATCAATGCCGGTGTGCGCGCGGTGTTGGTGATGGCTGGCGTGAGGATGCCCATCAAATCGGCGCCGGTGTGGCGCTTGAGGCTGTCGATGTTGTCTTTGTAGAAAGCCCGCTCCTGCGCCTCGTCCATGCCGTAGAGAAAGCGGGTGTTGTACAGGCCATGACTCATCACCGCCCAGCCGCGCTGGCGTATGAGTTGGGCGATTTCAGGAAAGTGGTCGAGCAGCGCCAGGTTGAGCGAGACGGTGGGCCGCACCGGGTATTCCTGCAAGACCTCGTCCATGCGCCAGATGCCCACCCGGTTGCCGTAATCGCGAAAGCCGTATTCGCGCACATCGGGGTGTACGGGCACCCGGTCCCAGGTTTCACGCCCGATGGCCGGTGGCGGTGTGTATTCGTAGAACTCCACATTCGGCACGATCCAGACCGCCAGCCGCTTGCCGCCCGGCCAGCGCACCGGTGGCCGGCTGGTGACCGGCGCGTATTGAACAAAGTCTCTGATCGATGGCATGGTTATCAGGCCTGGGCGTGGTGCTCGGACGGCAGGCGCAGGGCCCTGGCGTCACTCAGATCTTGCACATGTTGGAGCTGAGCATACAAGGCCATCGCTGCCTCGGGGGCCATGTGGGCGGCCTGGGCGCAGCCCATGAATTTGTCCTGCAGCTGCTCGGGTGGCAAGGGGGTGTCGGCATGGCCGGTGGCGCGCCGAACCTTGGGCGAGGCGATGGTGCTGCCATCATCGAGCTGCAGAAAGATCTGGTCAAAGGGCGCGGCATCGCGCCAGCCAGGCTCGAACTCCTCGGTGGTGTGAATCTGCACCCGCTCCATCAGAGCGACGATGCGCGGATCGCGCACCACCTCGTCACGCAATTGCGCCAGACCAACCGCCCCATGGACCAGGGCACTGGCAATGGCAAATTCCAGACTGAACTTGGCCTGCAGCGCGTCGGTTGGCCGATGATGCGGCATCACCGCCGCATGGCGCACACTGATGTGCGCGTCGATGCGGCGGATGCGCTCGAGCTTCAGCGTGTTCCCACGCCGCAGACCCAGGGCCGCATCGATGCCGCGCTGGGCCGAGCCGACCACCGGGTATTTCTTGATGTTCAAGCCCAGCTGCGTCAAACGCCATTGCCCCGGCACCGGCGCGGGGGCCTGCAGATCGACCCGCCCCTGCGGCGAAAACGCGCGCAGAAGGCCATGGCGGCCCTCAATGGCGGTGGCCGCAGCCTGCAAGCCGCAGCGAGCCATGCCAGCGGCCTGCAGGCCCACCCAGGCGGCCCGCCCGCCATGAAAAGGCTTGGCCATGGTGCCGAAGTTTTCAAACACCCCGCCGGCGCTCGATGCAGCCAGCGCCAGCGCATGGCGGGTTTGCTCTACGCTCAGATTCCAGATGACGCAGGCCGCAGCCGTCGCGCCCAGGGTGCCCAGCACCGCCGTCGGGTGCCAGCCCTGGTCGTAATAGAGGTCCTTTTCGCGCAAGAAAGCGTCCGACCACACCTCATAGCCGATGGCGTAGGCGCGCAGCAGCATGGCCCCATCGGCAGCGCCACTGTCAGCAGCCGCAAGAATGGCGGGTACCAGCACCGCACTGGGGTGGTTGGAGAACGCAAAGTCGTCGTAATCGAGGGCATGCGCTGCGGTGGCATTGAGCAAGGCCGCCATCGCTGGGGGGACCCGCAGATCATGCCCCATCACCCGAGCCACCAGCGGGCCGCCCTGCTCCTGCACCCAGCGCAACAGAGCCAGCACCGCTTCTTCCTGGGCGCCGGCCAGTGTCACACCGATCGCATCGGTAAAGCCCAGCGTGGCCACTTCTACGGCGCGTGCTGGCAAGGCCAGCTGCCGCGCAGCGGCAATGAAGTCGGCGTAGGCCTGGGTCAGAGGAACAAGATTTGTATGCAATTCACTCATGAGACTCGGGCCGCTTCAGGGATTTATGCCTTGGAAAACTGTTATTTGCAAGCTATTATGCATACAATTTTTCAGCCGCTCAAGACAATGACGACCGCCCAACCGCCCCTGTGGCAACTGACGGCCAGCCAGGCCAGCGCTCTGATGCAGCAGGGCCGACTGAGCAGCGAGCAGTATGTGCGGGCCTGCCTGGAGCGCATCGCCCAGCGCGAGCCCCAGGTCCAGGCCTGGGCCCATGTGAATGCCGACGCGGCCCTGGCCCAGGCCCGCGCGTGCGATGCCCAGCCCCGGCGCAGCGCTTTGCACGGCATACCGGTGGGCCTGAAGGATGTGATCCGCAGCTTCGATCAGCCCACCCGCTTCAACTCACCCATCTACGCCGATCACCGGCCCAACGAAGACGCGCACAGCGCCGAGGTGCTGCGCCTGCGTGGAGCCGTGATTGTGGGCAAGCTGCAGACCCTGGAATTTGCCTGCGGCGGCCAGCACCCGCCCACCTGCAATCCCTGGGATCTTGAGCGCACGCCGGGCGGCTCGTCGTCCGGCTCGGGCGCCGCGGTGGCCGACGGCATGGTTCCGCTGGCCCTGGGCACGCAGACCGGCGGCTCGACCCTACGGCCGGCCTCGTTTTGCGGCGCCGTCGGCATGAAGCCGACCTGGGGCCGCATCCCTTTTGACGGCATCAAAAGCTTTGCCGCCCATCTGGACACCGTTGGACTGTTCGCGCGCAGCGCGGGCGATCTGGCCCTGCTGCTCGACGCCTACGCCCTGCTCGAGCCCGAGCCGCCAGCCGTGCCGCCCCTGGGCCAGCTCAAGCTGGCCGTCTGCCGTACGCCCTTGTGGAGCCAAGCCGAGCCGGTGGCGCAGAGTGCCTTTGAGGCCTTGCTGGAAGGCCTGCGCGCAGCCGGAGTGCGGCTCACCGAGCTGGTCTGGCCCGAGGAGTTGGCCGCCATCAACACCTGGCAGGACGAGGTGATGCAAGACGGCGGGCGCAGCGCCTT
>JBAXEN010000108.1:0-11709 GCA_037140415.1 Betaproteobacteria bacterium
GCGAGGCGTAGTTCTCGCTGGCGATCAGCTCGATGTGGTGTTCCTGGCGGGCGTTCTCAGCCTCGATGGCAGCCCACAGTTCAGGGTCGGTCTGTGCGACCAGATGGTGACGGTTGTACATGGCAGTCCTCTAAGACGTGGTCCCTGCGAAGGTGGCAAGGGCTGCCCAGGCGAACGGCTCGAAGGCCGGTGCCCTCGGCGCCGACCGTGCGCTCCCCAGTGGTGTCCCACGTCAGCCATCGAGTCTCCAGGGACCCGCCAGCCTATCGCCAGTTGCGCACGGCGGGCAGTGTAGCCCAGGCGGGCGGCCATCGTGCTGCCCCGGAAGGGCGTTTTTTTAAGAGCGCTGGGCTGCGCTGACGGGCTCGTCCAGAGCCTGTGCACTGGCCGGCTGTAGGACGGGCACCGCCCAGGCGGTTTGGCCACTGGTAGGCACGGTCTTGCCTTCAGCCACCAGTTTGAGGCGCGCCTGCTCGGCCAGCACCTTGGTGGCGTAGCCGCTGTCGTCGTCCAAATTGGCCGCGCCGACATAGAACTTGAGCCCGCCTTCGACCGAGCCGGCCCGCTCGATGCACGCCAGCAGGACCCGCACGCCCACCCGAAGGTTGGTGACCGGATCAAAAGCAGCGAGCTTGCCGCCGAAAGGTGAATATTTTTGGTGATGGACGCTGGTCATGACTTGCATCAGGCCCTGCGCACCCACCGGGCTTTGGGCAAAGGGGTTGAAGCCCGATTCCACCGCCATGATGGCCAGAAGCAAGGTCGGTTCGAGGTCGACCTTGGTGCCGATGTCGTGGGCTGCGGCCACCAGGGCGGCCACCGGTTCGGGCGCCACTGCGTATTTTCGACTGAGCCAATGGGCCAAGGCCGCCTGAGGTTTGGGCAGGTCGCCGGGGTTCAGCGCGGTTGCCCGGCCGGCTGCTGCTGGCTCGCCCAGACTCAAACTGGCCTCCTGGCGTTCGACCAGCAGGGCCATCAATTGGGCTTCGGCCGCTTCGCGCAAGTCGGTGCGCGCGGTCAGGGTGATCACGACGAAGGCGACTGCCAAGCCCAGCATGGCGAAGCTGTTGTGGGTCACATCGAAAAATCCCTGGGCGATGTCGCTGCCCATGTGGGACAGACTCTGGCTCACGCGCTGCAGTTTTGAGCGGCGCGTCGCAATGATTTGCGCTGTCATGGCATTCCTCTTGTTGTTCTTGCGCCGCCCGTTGGGGGCGCCGGGCGACCGGGTCAGGCTTGGGCGCTTGGCCATGCCGGCCTTACCGTGCCGGTCCTGCTGACTCAGGGTTGACCCTAGGTTTTCAGTCTGTCTGAGATTCTAGGAGCAATCCAAACCTCAGGTCAACGCCCAAAATGGAAGCGAAAATTTTCTTAATATGAAATGCAGGGATGGCTGGACGGCGAAAAAGGAAGCCCGAGCTGGCCAGGTCGAGCTCTTAGCAGCCCAAGGCTGAGTAGGGCCGTTGGGGGCACTTGGCAATTGCGGTGAAAATAGGGGATTCATCCTTTTTCGATCCGAACGCCGGTCTGACCGACAGGCAGGGCGTCGGCATCGCGCGAGTGTGGCCCCATCCCCTTTGCCCTTGCTCCTATTTCATGGTTCATTCAGACCCTTCCCCGGATTCTCAACCCCGCGCCAAGGCGGTCGATTTGAAGGCGCTGGACGCCCTGACCGGAGGCGCATTCACTGCCGCCACGGCCGGTGAGCGTGCCTCGCGCATTCGCAGCTGGCTGGCCGGTGAGCCCTCGCCTGAGCAACTGGCCGAGGTGTTTCGGGAGCTGTCGCAGCGCGACAAGGGTGCGGCGCGGCCGCTGCGCGAAAAGCTCGACGAGCTGCGCCGCGCGCGTGGCCAAGACCTGTTGGCAGCCGACTGGGCGGCCCGCGGCCAGGCCCTGCTCGACGCAGCGCGGCTCAATTTGGCCGACGCCCTGGCCTGGCAGCGCGACGCAGCCAAGGCCGGCGCGCCACTGTCACGCGAGCCGCTGGCCGGCCTGAAGGTGTTGCTCAGCGAGCGGGTCAAGACCATCGAAGACCTGCAGCACCGGGCGCAGGTGCAGCGAGAGGCGGCGGTGCTCACCGTGCAGCGCACCGAGGTGCTGTCGACCAAGCCTTGGCGCGATGCGCAGGCGCAGTGGCCCAGCTTGCGTGAGGACGTGGCCCATTGGCGCGGCCAAGCCGATGCCCTGATTGCCGATCCGGTCTGGCCCAGCGTCGATGCGCGTTTTCCGCAGCAAATTGAATTGGCCCGCCAGCAGTTACAGGCGGTCTGGGATGCTTTTGAGGCCGCCTTGGCGCAGGCCGTGGCCGCCGCCGACGAACCGCAGGCCCCCCTGCCGGCGGTGCCGGTCTGGGCCGATGAATTGCGGGCCTTGCGCGAGCAAGCCAGTGGTGCCAAGCCTGAGCGGCCGGCCAAGCCCAAGGTCGACCCGGCGGTACTCGCGCAGCAGCGTGCCACCGCCACTGCAGCGGTGGGTCAGGCATTGGAAGCGCTCAAGGCCGAATTGGCCCAGGGCCACGGCAAAGCAGCCCCGAAGGCGGCGGCCGAGCTGCGGCAGGCGCTCAAAGACCATGTCCGTCATATTGATGCAGCGCTCGAGGCTGATGCCCATGCCACGCTCACCTCGGCCGGTGAACTCGAAGGCTGGCAGCGCTGGCGCGCCGATCAGATCCGCGAGGAACTGCTGACCAAGGCGCAGGCCCTGGTGGAGCATCCTCTGGGCGGTCGCAAACAGCAGGAAGCATTGCGCCAGCTGCGCGAGCAATGGAAGACAGGCGACCAAGGGGGCGTGCCCAACCACGGCCTGTGGAAGAAGTTCGACGAGGCCTGCAACCAGGCTTACAAAGTGGTCGAAGCCTGGCTTGAAAAAACCCGTGAGCAGCAAGAGGCCAACCGCGCCCAGCGCCGCGCCCTGATGGACGAGCTGCGCGCCTGGACCGAGGCCCATCAGGCCAACACCGACTGGAAGCTGCACCTGCGTGCTATTCAGTCGATGGATCAGCGTTGGCGCGATGCCGGTCATTTGAGCGAGAAGGCCTATGCCGAACTGCAGGCCCAGTGGAAGGCACTGATCGATGCCGCCCAGGCGCCGCTGCAGGCGGCCCGGCAGGAGAGCCTGGCCCGCCGCCGCGCCTTGATTGACGAGGCGCAGGCTTTGGGCGCGCAGTCGCCGCTGCGCATTGACGCGGTGCGCGCCCTGCAGCAGCGCTGGCAGCACGAGGCGCAACAGGTGCCGATCGACAGGCGGCAGGAGCAAAAACTCTGGGACGCCTTCCGCAAGCCCATCGACGAGGCCTTTGCGCGCAAGAGTGCCGAGCGCGAGCAGGCTGTGGCCGCCCTGGGCGAGCACGACCGGCGCGTGATTGCAGCCGCGCGTGAGCTCGAGCAGGCCAATGCCAGCGGTGATGCCCAAAAAATTCACGCCGCGGCCAAGGCCCTGGAAGCTGCAGTGCGCGGCCAGCAGGTGGCAGCAGCCCAGGCTAACGCGCTGCCTGCCGCAGCGGCATCTGACCAACTGCCCGCGCAAGCGCCAGTCAGTGAAGGCGCGGCCGGCGAACCAGCAGCGCCGGCCGATGCAGCGCAAGAGGCCGAAGCGGCCCAGGCCGGCGAGGCGGCAGCAGACTCGGCCGCCGCCGAAGCTGCCTTCGAACCTGCACCTGCTCCAGTGCCGGTCAAACCCGCGCCCAAGCCGGTGATTGCCATGCGCGGCGACGACCGGCCCGGCGCCCGCAGGCCCGAGCCTGCAGGCGGGCCTAGGGGTCAACGCCCCGGGCGTCCAGAGCGGCCGGGTGAACGCGGCCGGCCCGGTGGTGATGCCCGTGATGCCCGTGGCCCCCGCGGCATGGGCGATCGTGACCGCGGCGCCGACCGTTGGGGTGATCGGCCGCGGCCTGAAGATCGCGGTCCGCGCTTGGGCGATGCAGCCTTTCGCGCGCAGCGCGACGCGCTCGACCACGCTCAGCAGGCCCTGCGCAAGCTTGCCGCTCAAGCCCATGGCGAGGTGCTGACCCAATTGATGGGCGCCTGGCAGCAGCGCGACCCGGCCCAAGTGCCTGCCGCGCAGGCCCTGGGCAAGGGCGTGGCCTCTGCCGCCCGCAGCCGCTGGAGCCAGGCGCTGGCTGCGCCTGCCGCGACTGACGCGCAGGCGGCCGAGCAGGCGCTGCTGCGCCTGGAGATTGCGGCCGAGTTGCCGACTCCGGCTGAGCATCTGGCGGCGCGCCGCATGATGCAGCTGCAGATGCTCACCCGCCGCAACGCGCCTGACCCCAGCCAGACCTGGGGCGACGATGTGGCCCAGGTGCTGGCCGCTGAGCACCAAGGCGGACCCGCCCGTCGCCTGCAGAACGTGCTCAAGGCCCTGCTCAAGCCCTGAACGGGTGCCGGCTGCATCGCCTGACCGCATGAACGCCGGCACCGCACAGGCGCGCGCCTCGCTGACCGGCGAGCTGCTGCGCTTGCTTGAGCGCCCGATCGCCCAAGCTGACCGCGAGCGCGCAGCCCTGCATCTGCTCGACTGGCTGGGCTGCGCCTTTGTGGGCCGCAGCGCCCCCGCTGCTCAGGCCTTGGGCCGTTGGGGGCAGGCCGGTGCGCCGGGCTCTTGCAGCACCTGGGGCGTGGGCCGGCGCGATGCGGCGGTGGCAGCGCTGGTCAATGGCGGTCTGGGCAACCTCTTGGAGCTCGATGACCTGCACCGTCAGTCCATCGTTCACCCGGGCGACACGGTGGTGCCGGCCGCGCTCGCCCTGGCCGAGCGTGAGGGCGCCAGTGCGCAGGCACTGCTTGATGCGCTGCTGCGCGGCTACGAGGTGGCCATACGCATAGGCATCGCCGCCGGGCCGGGGCACTACCGCTATTGGTACAGCACCGCCACCTGCGGCGTGTTCGGCGCCGCCGCCGCCTGCGCCCACCTCTTGGCGCTCGATACCGAGCGCAGCCTGGACGCGCTGGGCCAGGCTGGCATGATGGCCGCTGGGCTTTGGCAGTGTCGGCAGGAGCCCACCTTTTCCAAGCAACTGGCCAGCGGCCGCGCCGCGCAGTCAGGGCTGTTGGCCGCCGAACTGGCCGCCACAGGCTTTGCAGGCGCGCGGCAGATTCTGGAAGGCAGTCACGGGTTCTTTGCGGCTACCTGCGAGCAGCCCGACGTGTCGGCCGTGCTGGCTGGCGCCGAGGGCCCCTGGAAAATCCATGAAGTGAGCTTCAAGCCCTGGTCGGCCTGCCGCCATGTGCACCCGGCCATCGAGGCCGCGCTGGCCTTGCGTGCCAGCGGGCTGGATCTGCAGCAGGTCCAGAGTCTGAATGTGTACACCTACGCCGACGCCATCGCCTTTGCCGACTGCCCGCTGCCCCAGACCGCGCACCAGGCGCGTTTTAGCCTGCAGCATGCGGTGTCGGTGGCCCTCCTGCGCGGCGACATGGACCTGCAGGACAGCGCCCCCGAGGCGCTGGCCCACGACCCCATCGCGCGGCTGCGCCAGCGGGTGCAGGTGCAGGAAGATCCGCTCTACACCCGCGCCTACCCCGAGCGCTATGGCGCCCGGCTGGTGGCGCGCATGGCGGCGGGCGGCGAGCGTGTCATCGAGGTGCAGACCGCCAAAGGCGATCCGGAAAACCCGATGTCGCAGGCCGAACTTCAGGCCAAGGCCCTGCGCCTGATGCAGGCCGCCGGCCTGCCTGAAGCATCCAGCCTGCATATTGCGCGCAGCGCTCTGGCGCTGGCGCACGGCGGGAGCTTGCACGACCTGCGTGCAGCTTTGGAACAGGCGCTGGTGTAAGCGCCGCATCGCCGCGAGGGCGCAGCTCCCACACTCATGCCCGAGGCTGCAGTGATTTTGTGGGAGGGCCGCCCTCGGCCCGATGGGGCTGCCAATCCGCCTCCTGACCCCTCCCAGTTGGCTTCAGTCCTTGCCAGGCTGCTCCTGCCGCAGGAAGAAGTCATCGAACAACTCGGTCAGGGCCGCAAAGTCGGCCTGCAAGCGACTGCGGCTGACGAAGTAGGCCTCGCAGGCCACCGCAAAAAATTCAGCCGGTGCGGTGGCTGCATACGGATCCAGCCAGGGTGTGGGGCCGCCGAAGCGCTCGGCCATCGACAGCGCCTCGGTGAAGTCGTCATAGGCGGCCTGCATCACGGTGGGCCAGCGGCGGGCCAGGGCGCGTGAGGGCAGGGGCGGGCAGCCGTCGGCCACGCCGTCGCGCATGTCGAGCTTGTGCGCGAATTCATGGATCACCACGTTGTAGCCCTTGTCGGTCGATGCATCCTGCACATCGCGCCAACTCAGAGTGACCGGCCCGCCGGGCATGGCCTCGCCGCTGAGTTCTTCCTGGTAGTGGTGGACCACGCCGGCTTCGTCTTGTACTTCGCGTGGCGCCAGCATCGCCTGAGGATGCACCACGATGCCACGAAAGTCGTCGTACCAATGCAGGCCCAGGTGCACGATGGGCAGGCAGGCCTGGATGGCAATGGCCAGCGCCATATCGTCGGTGATCTGCAAGCCCTGAGCGCCGGTAAATTGCTTGCTGCGTAGAAACCGCGCACTGAGCTCGCGCAGGCTGTGCATCTCGGCTGCGCTGCGTTCGGCCAGAAAAGGGTAGTTCGCCAGCGTGCTGTCCCACAAGGCCTGTGGGATGGGCGCCGGTGTGCCGGGCAGGCGGGCCCTGAGACGGTGCCACCAGCCGCTCATGCGCAGCCTCAGAGCAGGTTCAAGCGCTCCAGCTGGGCCGGCCGGCCCGGCTGCAGACTCAGTCTGAGCACCTGCGCGCGGGCAGGCTCGACCCCGGCGTCCCAATCGCTGAGCACTTCGCGCGCCAAACCCTGACCGAGCTCGTGACGGGCTGGCCGGTGGGTGTGGCCATGGATCAGGGTGCTGCAGCCAGCCTGCTGCAGGCAGTCGCGGGCCGCCTGTGCGTCCACCTCGGCATAGCCGCCGCCATCGGCCCAGCGCTGGGCCTGTTGTTGGCTGCGCTCGCGCACCTGGCGGGCCATCTCCTGCCGCTCCGCCAAAGGCCGGGCCAAAAAAGCTTTTTGCCAAGCGGGGTTGCGCACCTGTTGCCGAAAGGCCAAGTAGGGCTCGTCGTCCAGGCACAGCGCATCGCCATGCGAGAGCAGCCAGCTCTGCTCTTGGCCGAGTAACAGACAGGGGTCGTCCAGCAAGGTCGCCTGGCAGCGCGCGAGCAGGGCCGGGCCGACTAAAAAGTCGCGGTTGCCATGCATGAAAAAAAGTTTGAGCCGTTGCCCCGCCTGGCTCAGGCTATGCACGCACTGCGCCGCGAAACGCTCCTGGGGCTGTTCGAGCAGGTCGTCGCCGACCCAGACCTCAAACAGGTCGCCCAGAATGAACAGCGCATCGGCCGGTGTGGCGGCCATGTACGCCGACCACGCAGCTTGGGTTTGCGGCGCACTGGCGTCGAGGTGAACGTCGGAGATGAAGTCCAGCGTGCGCCAGCTTATTGGCAGCTGCAGCTGGGCCAGGGCGCTGTTCATGCGCGTGCGATTCAGGCGAGCAGCTCGACCTTTTCGAGGATCACGTCCTTTTCAGGTACGTCGTCGTGAAAGCCGCGCCGGCCGGTGGGGCTGGCTGCGATCTTGTCGACCACCTCGGTGCCTTCGACCACCTTGCCAAACACCGCATAGCCCCAGCCCGAAGCAGTGGGCGCGCTGTGGTTGAGGAAATCGTTGTCTGCGACATTGATGAAGAACTGTGCGGTGGCCGAGTGCGGCGCGCTGGTGCGGGCCATGGCCAGGGTGTAGCGGTTGTTCTTCAGGCCGTTGTTGGCCTCGTTCTCGATCGCCGCGTCGGTGGGCTTTTGCTTCATGCCTTCTGCAAAGCCGCCCCCTTGGACCATGAAGCCCGGGATGACGCGGTGAAACACGGTGCCGTCATAGTGGCCTTTGCTGGCGTAGCTGAGGAAATTGGCCACCGATTTGGGGGCTTTTTCCTGATCGAGCTCGACGGTGATCGTGCCGAAGGAGGTGATGTGCAGTTGGATTTTTGGATTGCTCATGGCTTTAACGGATCTCGCTGGCTGAAAGAATGATCACGGGGGTGCGGGGGACGTCGCTGGGAAAAGGGCCGCCGGCGCCGGTGGGCAGGGCTTTGATCTTGTTGACCGTCTCCATGCCGCTGGTCACCTTGCCGAAGGTCACATAGCCAAACAGCTGGGGCGCGCCCAGCAGATTAGCGCGGGGCACATTTTCGTACACCCGACCCTGGTATTCGAAACGCGCCACCGGATCACCCGGCGGGATGAGTGCCGGGTTGAGAAAGTCGTTGTCCTTGACGTTGATGAAGAACTGCGCCGAGGCCGAGTTCGGGTCGCTGGTGCGCGCCATCGCCAGGGTGCCGACCAGGTTGAGCGGGCCGCCGCGTGCCAGCGCCTCGCGGCCTTCGTGGGCAATCGGCGCGCGGGTGGGCTTTTGCTGGTAGCGCTGGTCGTAGCCGCCGCCTTGGATCATGAAGCTTTCAATCACCCGGTGAAAAATGGTGCCGTCATAGTGCTTGTCGCGCACATAGCGCAGAAAGTTTTCCACCGTGCGCGGCGCCTTGTCGGCATAGAGCTCGACCACAAAATCCCCCTGATTCGTGACAAAGCGCACTTGTGGAGTGTTCGTGCTCTGGGCGCTCGCATGGCCCAGCCAGGTCAGGCTGGCGAGCAGCATCAGGCGGGCGATCATATGTAGGCATCGCAAGGGCAGGTAGGGCATCAGCGTCATAGGTCTTCAGGGCTTGTTGGCCAGGGGCAGCAGCAGTCGGCGCAGCGTCTCTAGCTTGAGGGCGATAGGCTGGCGGCTGGGCGCCAGTTGCAGGGCTCGGGCGTAAGAGCGGGCAGCCAGTTGGAGCTGCACATCGCCCAGGTTTTCATGCGCGGTGGCATAGGCCGGGTCATTGCGCACCGCCATCTCCAGCGCGCTGCGGGCAGCGTCCAGCTCTTGGCGGGCGGCCAGCAAGGCGGCCAGGTTGTTGTAGGGCTCGGGCAGCTCCGGGTAGTCGCGCGTCAGATTCAGGAAGGTGTCTTCGGCCTCGTTCTTGCGGCCCAACTCGCTCAGGATCACTCCGCGCATGAAACGCATCTGCGGATCGCGCGGCTTGGTGCTCAGATGCTCATCAGCCTTGGCCAGGGCCTGCGCCCAGGCGCCACTGCTGCTCAGGCGCTGCACCTCGGTGTATTCGTCAGCCTGTGCCGACAGGCCCAAGGCCAGCAGGGCAGCGGCGAGCAAGCAGCGGGCCCAGCGCAGCAGGGGGCGCAGGGCGGTGGGGGCGTGGGCAGCAGCAAACATGGCCGGTGGGTTGGCGGGAGGAGGGCGCGCAGACAGTGGCCGGGGCTCATGTCTGGCGCTGCGGGCACCCCAGAAAGAGCGGCCGCCGACTCTGGTGAGTAAGGCTCAAAGTGTAGCGCAGGGGTATAGTTGGCGGTGCACGCCCCCGCTGGGCGTCTGGCCAGGGCCGGCGAAGGCACCGATTGCCTGCGGCCCGATTCACCACAGCGCCCCTTCCTACCGATCAGTCGCCGTTCCTCATGAGCTTACGCATCTACAACACGCTCTCGCGTGCCGTGGAAGATTTTTTTCCCTTGGAGCCCGGCCATGTGCGCATGTATGTCTGCGGCATCACGGTCTATGACCTGTGTCATGTCGGTCACGCTCGCTCCAGCGTGGCCTTCGACCTGGCCCGGCGCTGGCTGGAGGTCTCGGGCCTGCGCGTGACCTTCGTGCGCAACATCACCGACATCGACGACAAGATCATCCGCCGTGCGGTGGAAAACGGCGAGAGCGTGCGCGGCCTGACCGACCGCATGATCGCCGAGATGTACCGCGACTTCGACGCCCTGGACATCGCCCGGCCTACCCACGATCCGCGCGCCACCGACTATGTGCCGCAGATGCTGGACCTGGTGCGCAACTTGGAAACCAAGGGTCTGGCCTACCGGGCGGGCGGCGACGTGAACTATGCCGTGCGGCGCTTTGCCGGCTACGGCAAGCTCTCGGGCAAATCACTCGACGAACTGCACGCCGGTGAGCGGGTGGCGGTGGCCGAGGGCAAGGACGATCCCCTGGACTTCGTGCTCTGGAAGTCGGCCAAGCCCGAGGAGCCGGCCGACGCCCAATGGGCCAGCGATTACGGGGCTGGCCGGCCGGGCTGGCACATCGAATGCTCGGCCATGGCTTGCGCCTTATTGGGCCAGACCTTGGATATTCACGGCGGCGGCGCTGACTTGACCTTCCCGCACCATGAAAACGAGATCGCGCAAAGCGAGGGCGCCCATGGCGTGCCGCTGGCCCAGGTCTGGATGCACAACGGTTTTGTCAATATCGACAACGAAAAGATGTCCAAGTCCCTGGGCAACTTCTTCACCATCCGCGATGTGCTTGAGCGCTACGACCCGCAAACCCTGCGCTTTTTCATTGTGCGGACCCACTACCGCAGCCCGCTGAACTACAGCGACGTTCACTTGGACGATGCGCGCGGCGCGCTCAAGCGCCTCTATACCGCCCTCGACCTGGTCAAGCCCGCGCCGGTCGAGCTGGACTGGAGCAATCCCTATGCGGCCCGCTTCAAGGCCGCGATGGACGAGGACTTTGGCACGCCCGAGGCGGTGGCGGTGCTGTTCGAGTTGGCCGGCGAGGTCAATCGCAGCAAGTCACCGCAACTGGCCGGCCTGCTGCGCGCCCTGGGCGCCACGCTGGGCCTGCTGCAAGGCGATCCGGCCGCCTTTTTGCAGGCTGGCGCGCAGGTGGCGGGCGACGAGATCGACGCTTGGGTGGCCCAGCGCAGCGCCGCCAAGGCCGCGCGCAACTTCGCCGAGGCCGACCGCATCCGGCAAGAGCTGCTGGCACGGGGCATCGTGCTCAAAGACTCGCCCGCCGGCACCACCTGGGAGGTGCAGTCATGAAGACCTTGGCCAAGACCGGCCCGGCCAAGACCGAGCTCACGGAGGCAGCCTCGGTCAGCACCACCGTGCCCGGCTACTGGCAAGAGGCCTGCGCCCATCTGGTCAAGAAAGACCGGGTGATGAAGCGCCTGATTCCGCAGTTTGGCCAGGCCTGTCTGCAGTCGCGGGGTGATGCCTTCATCACCCTCGCGCGCAGCATCGTCGGCCAGCAGATCTCGGTCAAGGCCGCGCAAAGCGTCTGGGACCGTTTCGCCCAGTTGCCCCGGCAGGTGAGCCCGCGCAATGTGCTCAAGCTCAAGGTTGACGACATGCGCTCGGCGGGCCTGTCGGCCCGCAAAGTCGAGTACCTGGTCGACCTGGCCCTGCACTTTGATTCCGGCGCTGTGCATGTCCAAGGCTGGGAGGCCATGAGCGATGACGAGATCATTGCCGAACTGGTGGCCATACGCGGCATCGGTCGCTGGACGGCCGAGATGTTTCTCATCTTTCACCTGATGCGGCCCAATGTGTTGCCGCTCGACGATGTGGGCCTGATCAACGGCATCAGCCAAAATTATTTTTCGGGCGAATCCGTCAGCCGCAGCGAGGTGCGGGAGGTGGCGCTGGCCTGGGCGCCCTACTGCACCGTGGCAACTTGGTATATTTGGCGCTCGCTCGATCCCCTGCCGGTCGAATATTGAGGGTCAGCGGCGTTGCGAGCGCGCTCGCTGGGCCAGGCAGCCCCGTTCAAGGAGGAACAGAATATGGCCAAGAAGACCTTTCTCGATTTCGAGCAGCCGATTGCCGATCTCGAGGAAAAGATCGAAGAGCTGCGCTACGTCCAAAC
>JBAXEN010000109.1:0-11558 GCA_037140415.1 Betaproteobacteria bacterium
CTGGCCGGCACCCACTGCCAGTCGTCGTGCAGACAGGACGGGCATTCGGTGCGCGCGGGCAGCCAGCCATGGCCGCAGCGGCTGCATTTTTGGTAGGACAGCACGCCTTGCTGCAGGCTGTCCCAATAAGGGGCCGTCAGCTCGGTGCGGATGGGCAAAGGCAGTTCAGTGTCGCTCATGGTTTCTCCTCATTGGCCCAGGATCAGGGTCGAATGCGTGTGCATGATCCCGCCCTGGTTGCTGACGATGCAGTGACGCGCACCCTGCACCTGGTTGACCGACTCGCCGCGGATCTGGCGCACGCCCTCGATGACCATCTGCATGCCCGGCATGCCGGTCTCCGACAGCAGGCCGCCGGCGGTGTTGAGCGGCAGCTCGCCGCCGATTTCAAGGCGTCCGTCTTCGACAAAATGGCCGCCCTCGCCTTTTTTGCAAAAACCGTAGTCCTCCAGGGTGATCAATGGAACGATGGAAAAGCAGTCGTAGAGCTGGGCCACATCGATGTCCTTGGGCGCCAAGCCCGCCATCTTGAAGGCCGTCTGCGCAGACACTGCCGCCGCCGTGCCGGTGAGCACCGGCCGCTGCACCACCTCCCAGGAGGTCTGGCCCTGGCCAAAGCCGAGGATGGACACCGGCTTGCTGATCTGCAATTGCCGGGCCCGCTCGGCCGACATCACCACCACGGCGGCGCCGCCGTCAGAGACCAGGCAGCAGTCGTCGCGGGTCAGAGGCGCCACGATCAGCCGCGACTGGCGGTACTGCTCCATGCTCAAGGGCTTGCGCAGCTGTGCATTCGGATTGGCCGCGCCGTGCTTGCGGCAGGCGGTGACAATGGCGCCGAGCTGGTCGCGGGTGGTGCCGAACTCGGCCATGTGGCGCTGGGCGATCATCGCGTAGCCCGAGGGCGTGCCAAACCAGCCAAACACATCGTCGTCGCCCCAGGACTTCTCGTAGGCATGGCGCGAGCCGGTGGCCGGGTTGTCGGCCAGGCACACCAAGGCCACTTCGCACTGGCCCGCTTCGATGGCCATGGCGGCGTAGCTGATCATGCTGATGTTGCTGGCCCCGCCGTGGTCATAGACGCCGCCGATGCGCGGCATCATGCCCATGGCTTCAGCCAGCTTTTGCGCGTACATCATCTCGAACTTGGAGGTCGGCGCCTTGACAAACAGGCCGTCGACCATGGACTTGTCGATGCCGGCGTCGGCCAGGGCCTTGCGCGCCGCTTCGATGTTCATCGAGACCGTGCTGCGGCCCTCGAGCTTGCCGAAGGCGGTGTGACCCACCCCGGCGATAACAGCTTTTCCTCGCATCAAATCACCTCCTCGTTAATCAGTTGCTGCAGTTGGCTGTCCGACAGGCCCAGCCACTGACCATAGACTTCGCGGTTGTCGCGGCCGAGCTCGCCGCTGGGCCGGATCGGCAGCGGGTCGGAGCCCTGAAAGCGCAGGGCCGAATGCATCAGACAGATGCGGCCGTACATCGGATGCTCCACCCATTCGAGCGCGCCGCGCTCATGCATGTGCGCATCGTTGACGACTTCGTCGAGGTTGCGCACCGGCGCGCAGGGCACGCGGTGCTGCATGAGCAGATCGAACAGGAACTGCTTGTGGTGTTGCGCGGTAAATTCGCTGACCAGGGCGTCGATGTCGTCCATGTGCGCCACCCGCGACTTGAGGTCGGCATAGCGCGCATCGCTGAGCAGGTCTTCGCGGGCCATGGCTTTGAGCAGCGACTTCCAGTGCATCTCGCCCACGCAGATGATGGCGATGTGCCCATCCTGCGTGGGATAGACGTTGTAGGGCGCCTCAGCCAGACCGCCATGGCGGTTGCCGGTGCGTGAGGGCGCCTGCCCGCCCGAGCCATAGTGCAGCCCCAAGTTGGAGGCCAGCGAGGCATAGACCGCCTCTTGCATCGACACCTCAACCAAGCGGCCCAGGCCGGTGCGTTCGCGCTCGAACAGCGCCGTCATGATGCCGGCGTACAGATGGGTGCCGCCAAAAAAATCAGCCAGCGCCGGACCGGCCTTGACGGGTGGACGATCGGGGAAACCGGTCACGCTCATGATGCCGGCCATGGCCTGCACCGTCAGGTCCATGGCCGGGTAGTTGCGGTTGGGGCCAGAGCGGCCATAGCCCGAGCCTGCGCCATAAACCAGGCGCGGATTGACCCGGCTGAGCTCTTCATAACCCAGGCCGAGCCGGTCCATCGCGCCGGGGGCGAAGTTCTCCACCACCACATCGGCGCGCGCCACCATGGTCTTGAGCAGCTCGCGGCCGCGCTCGCTCTTGAGGTTGAGCGTGGCAAAGGACTTGTTGCTGTTGAGCATGGCAAAAGGCAAAGCAGCCCCTCCGACCACGCTGCGCTTGCGCAGATGCTCGCCACCCTTGGCCTCGATCTTGATGACCCGCGCACCGGCCATGGCCAGCATGAAGCTGCAGTAGGGGCCGTTGTAGATCTGGCCCAGGTCAACGACGGTGACGCCGTCCAGGGGTAGGGGTCGGCTCATCTCAGCGGCCTTTGAACTGCGGCGGGCGCTTTTCGGCAAAGGCGCGGGTGCCCTCGCCCACGTCTTCGGTGTTCTGCAGCATGCGCCCGATCAGGCGCTCCAGGCGCAGGCCCGATTGCAAGTCGAGGTCACGGCTGCGTATGGCCAGCTCTTTGGCCGCCTGCACCGCCAGCGGTGCGTTGGCGGCGATACGGCCGGCATACTCCAAGGCGGTGGGCAAGAGCTGGTCCATCGGCACTACTTTGTTGACCAGGCCCCAGCGCTCGGCGGTGGCGGCATTGAAGGTGTCGCCGGTCAGCAAAATTTCCATGCCGATGGCATACGGCACCTGACTCATGATGCGCTGGGTGCCGCCGTTGCCAGCGATCACACCGCGCTTGACCTCAGCCAGGTTGAAGGTGGCGTGGCTGGCCGCAATCCGGATGTCGGTGGCCAGCATCAAGGTGACGCCCCCGCCCAGGCAATAGCCGTTGATCGCGCTGACCACCGGCTTCCAAACTTCCAGGCCACGGTTGAGCAACTGATCGGCCTGGGTCAGCCACATCTCCGACATCGGAGTCGGCGCAGTGATGAAGCTCTTGATGTCGGCGCCAGTGGTGAAGGACTTCTCACCCGCACCGGTGACCACCGCCACCCGAATGGCCGGGTCGTCGCGCACCCGGACCCAGGCCTCAGACAGGCCTTTGTAATGATCGGCATCCATCGCATTGAGGCGCTCAGGACGGTTGATGGTGATGAGGGCCACGCCCTCGTCGGAGACGCTCAGATCAATCGACATGCTCAGTTCCTTGTAGAAATCAACCCTGACGCAGCGCGCCAAGAATGTCGCGGGCCACCACCATGCGGTGCACCTCCGAAGGCCCCTCGCCGATGCGCTTGATGCGCATCTCGCGGTACCAGCGCTCGAGCGGCAATTCCTGCGCCACGCCCATGCCGCCGAGGATCTGAATACACCGGTCGACCACCCGGCCGGCGGTCTCGGTGCCGTAGACCTTGGCGATCGAAGCATCGACCTTGATGTTGCGGCCCATGTCGGCATTCCAGGCCGATTGGTAGACCAGCAGACGGGCGGCGCGCAGCTCGATCTCGGAGTCGGCAATCATCCATTGGACGGCCTGCTTGTCGGCCAGATGGCTGCCGAAGGTCTTGCGCTGACGCGCCCAGTCGATGGCAATGTCCAGCGCGGCCTGCGCGATGCCGATGGTGGCAGCGGCATAGGGCGGGCGGGCGTGAACCAGCCACTCTTCAGCAAAGGAAAAGCCTTTGCCCTCTTCGCCCAGGCGGTCTTCGATGGGCACTTCGTAGTTGTCGAAGTGCACCTCATAGGGCGAATAGGAGCGGATCACCGGGATCTTGGACAGGCTGATGCCGGGCCGGCTCTTGTCGACCACGAAGCTGGTGATGCCGTCGCGGCCCTTGCTGTCACCGACGCGTGCGAACACGATGCCCCACTTGGCCATGCCGGCACCGGAGATCCAGATCTTGGTGCCGTTGATCACGTAGCGATCGCTCTTGCGTTCAGCCCGGGTTTGAATGGAGCGCCCCGGATCGGAGCCGCCCGAGGGCTCACTGATGGCCACAAAGGCCTTGGTGCCATTGGCCACGTCCTCACGCGCAAAGCGCTGCTGATGCTCGGTGCCCTTCCAGATTACGTTGGGGGGATCAAAACCAAAGGCGCCGCAGCCGGCGATGTAGGCGCCCATGCGGCATTTGGCGGTTTCCTCGGCAGCCACGCATTGGCCGAGCAGGCTCAAGCCAGCGCCGCCATGCTCGGCCGGCGTCTCAAATTGCCACAGACCGAGGTCGCGCGCCTTTTTTTGCAAGGCCGCCAACTGCGCCGGAGCCGGCTCGTAGGCGTCATGTTCGAGGGTGTCTTCGACCGGCTTGACCTCCTCCTGCATGAAGCGGCGGATGGTGTCTTGCAGCATCCTCAACTCTTCTGGCAGTTCCCAACTTCCCGAGCTGTCGTGTGTCATGGCTTTCCTGTTGATATGGTTTTATTGAAGGGGGATGGCGATCTCAGGCGGCCTGCTGCTGGCTGGCCAGTTGCTGGCGACGCTGCTCACTGGCTGGGCGGTCCAGCGTGTAGACCGGCGTACCGGCCGCAGGCGTGCTCTGGCTGGCAATGACCACGCCATAGACCTGCTCGGCGGTTGCGCGCGAGATGTAGGCGCCATTGAGATCGCGCTCGACCGCATCGAGCTCGCGCTCGAGCGGGTTGCCGTAGCCGCCGCCGCCGGGCGAGTTGGCGCGCAGGGTGTCACCGATCATGAGCGCGCGCTTGTCTTCCTTGCTGCGCATTTGGGGCGTCCAGGTCTTGCCCCCGGTGACGAACTCCACTTTATTGGGCTGGCCCGAGCCGCCACCGCGCACGCCAAAGGGGGCATGGTCGGCACGGTCGCCAAGCACGGTGACCAGACATTCATTCCAAGTGGTAAAGCTGTAGCTGGTGCCACAGCCACCGCGGTGCCAGCCGGCGCCACCCGAGTCGTCACGCACGCTGAAGTGGTTAAAACGAATCGGGAAGCGATGCTCAGACATCTCCAGCGACATGAAGTTGGCCATGGACTGCGGCGGCGTGCCGTTGATCAGCCCGTCGCTGGCCTGGCTGGCGCCATAGCCGCCCGGGTAAGGGAAGACGCCGACGAAGTAATTGCCGGTGCGCGGATGGGTGCCGCTGATCGCCGTCACGCCGATGGTGCCGAAGAAGGCCGCTGGCGCCTTGTCGGGAATGGCCTGGGCCAGCGCGCCGAAGGTGACGTCAATGGCCCGGCCCATGGGCTCGAGGTATCCGCCGCAGGCCGTGGGGTATTCGGCCGAGAGCAAGGTGCGCGGCGGCAAGGTAAAGCTGATCGGCCGGAAGGTGCCGCCGTTGACCGGCACATCGGGGAAGATGTGCTTGATGGCCACATAGCACGAGGACAAGGTGGTGTTCCTCGACATGTTCATCGGCCCGGTGGTGCTGGCACCGGTGCCGGTGAAATCAAAATGCATTTCATCGCCCTTGACGGTGATGGCCAGCTTGACCGGCACCGGCGTGTCATTGATCCCGTCGTTGTCGAGGAAGTCCTCGCAGCGGTAGGTGCCGTCAGGAATCTCGGCGATGTAGGAGCGCATTTGGCGCTCGGAGTAGGCAATCATCTCGTTGAGGCACTGGCTGAGCGTGTCGCGGCCATAGCGCGTGACCAGAGCTTCAATGCCGCGATGTCCGACAGCGAACACGTTGACCATGGCCGAGAGATCACCGGCGATTTCCTTGGGCAGGCGCACATTGGCCTTGAACATGGCCAGCAGGGCCTCGTTCAAGCGCCCCTCTTCGTAGAGCTTGACCGGCGGGATGACGATGCCTTCTTGGTGGATCTCGGTGGCCTTGGGGCCCCATCCGCCTGGCACGTTGCCACCAATGTCCATCCAGTGGCCGGTGGTGGCCAGCACCGCAAACAGCTTGCCGTCGGCAAAGATGGGCGCCACCAACTGCACGTCCTGCAGGTGGCTGCCGCCGACATAGGTGTCGTTCATGATCCAGATGTCACCTGGCTTGAAGCCACCTTGCGCGCGTGCCAGCCCAATGATGTGCTGCACCGCAAACTGCATATAGGCCAGGAACACCGGCAGGCCGTAGCGGCCCTGCGCAATGGTCTCACCCGTCTCCGGATGGAAGATGCCGTTGGCGCAGTCGTTGGTTTCAGAGATGATGGGCGAGATGGCTGCATGAATGAGTTGCAGGTCCATCTCGTCGGCGATTTGTTCAAGGCTGCCGCGAACCACGGCCAAGGTCACTGGATCCATTTACTTCACCTTCACCAAAAGATTGCTGTGGGGATCGACCACCAGGGTCATGTCGGGCTCGACCACGGTGGTGGTGTCTTTCTGCTCAATGATGGCCGGGCCGTCAAAGCGCATGCCCGGCAGCAGGTCGTCGCGCTGGTACACCGGCGTGTCATACCAGCGGTGGAAATGAACGGGCCGCCGGTTGATCGGCTGGGGCGTGGCGCTGGAGGCCTGGACCTGCGGCCGCGCTGCGGCGACCGTGCTGCGCGAACCCACCGCCACGGTGCGCAGATTGACCATCACCACCGGGATGTCATTGAGGGTGTTGCCAAACTGACTGCGGTAGGTCTCGATGAAAGCCTGCTCAAGTGCGGCATGGTCCATGCCGGGCTGCACCGGCACCCGCAGGGAGTGGATCTGGCCGGCGTAGGCCATATCGGCCGCATGCGAGAGCACCACCGAGTCGACCGGCACCTGGCTGTCGTTGATTTGCTGCTGCGCTTGCTCGCGCTGGCGCGCGAAGATGGCTGCCAGGTCTTCGGTGGCAATGGCGTCAAGCCGCTTTTCGACCGTCTGCGAAATGTCGTAGCGCAGGTCGGCATAGGCGCAACCCAGGGCGCAGAGCACGCCGGGGTATTGCGGCACCAGCATGGTGCTCACGCCCACCTCGCGGATCAATGCGCCGCCGTGCAAGGGGCCCGCGCCACCGAAGGCGACCAAGGCAAAGTCGCGCGGATCGAGCCCGCGCTCGATGGACATCAGGCGCATGCGGCCGGCCATGCGTTGGTTGACCACCGCCAAAATCGCCTCGGCAGTCTGCTCCATGCCCAGGCCGAGCTTTTCACCCAGGTCGGCCACCGCCTTGCGTGCGCCCTCGACATTGAGGGTGCTGCCGTCGCCGTTCATGCGACTGTCCGGGTTGATGCGGCCGAGCACCACATTGGCGTCGGTCACGGTGGGCTCGGTACCGCCTCGGCGGTAGGCCACCGGGCCAGGCACCGCACCGGCGCTGCGCGGCCCCACCTGCAGCATGCCGCCGCGATCGAGGTGAGCAATGCTGCCGCCGCCGGCGCCGATGGTGTGCACATCGATCATCGGCAGACGCAGCGGGATGCGAAAGTCCAGGTTGGTCAGCTCGGCCACTTCGGGCTTGCCGTTGATGATGACGGCCACATCGAAGCTGGTGCCGCCCATGTCGCCAGTGATCACATGGCTAAAGCCCGATTCGGCCGCAATCAGGGCGGCGGCGGTGACCCCGGCGGCCGGGCCCGAGCGCACGATATAGGCCGAGCGCTGGCCGAGCTGGCGCAGCGGCGCCACACCGCCGTTGGACTGCATGATGGCCACTTCGCGCTCATAGCCCCAGCCCTTGAGCTTGTCGGCCAGGTTCTTGGCGTAGCGGGCCACCAGGGGCTGCAAAAAGCCCTGGACCACCGCGGTGCTGGTGCGCTCGAACTCATAGTATTCACGCACCACCGAGGTCGCGGTCACCAGTTCCCAGGCCGGGTTGATCTGGGCCAGGATGGCGCGCGCCTGGTCTTCGTGAGCGGTGTTGGCATAGGCGTGCATGAAGGCGATCACCACCGACTCGACCTTGCGCGCCTGCAATTCCTGGGCAATGGCGCGCAGGCCCGCCTCGTCCAGCGGCTGCAGGACCTTGCCCTCGTAGTCGAGACGCTCGTCGACCTCAAAGCGCAGCTCGCGTGGCACCAGGGGCTCGTGTACGCCCTCGAGACCGTACATATTGGGCCGGTCGCGGCGACCGAGCTCAATCAGGTCCCGAAAGCCGCGGGTGGTGATCAGCGCGCAACGCGCGCCCTTGCGCTCGATCACTGCGTTGGTGGCGATGGTGGTGCCGTGCAAGATGGCGTCGAGCTCGTCGGGCCGCAGACCGGCGGCCTGCAGCGCATTGAGCAGCCCGACGGAAGGGTCGTGCGGGGTGGAAGGCACCTTGAGAATTTGGTGCGGCTTGCCGGCGCTGCCGGAAAAGTACAAGTCGGTGAAAGTTCCACCGACATCGATGCCTACTGTTCCTGTCATGTGTTGACTCCTGTCTGAAACTCGGGGCCTGGGCCCGGTGTGATTACTGTTGTTTGGGCACTGCACTCGCAGCGTGGATATCGCGCAGCCAGGCGCAGGCCCGGGCCATGCCGTCGGCCGCCGGCTGCAAGCGGGCAGCGTGTTTGAGAAAGCCGTGGTTGAGCCCTTGCGCACAGTGAGACTGGACCGGCACGCCGGCCTGCCGGAGGCGCTCGGCAAAGGCCAGGCCCTCGTCGCACAGCACGTCGTACTCGGCCGCCATCAGCCAGGTCGCTGGCATGCCGCGCAAATCGGGGGCGCGCATGGGTCTGGCATGCGGATGCAGGGCCTGCGCCGGGTCACTGAGGTAATGTGACCAAAACCAGGCCATGCCCTGTGCGCTCAGGCCATAGCCCTGGGCATAGCGCTGATAAGAGGGCCACTGGCCGCTGGGATGGTCAGTCACCGGGTACCAAAGCACCAGCGCCTGCGCCTTGGGCCCACCCTCGTCGCGCAGGCGCAGTGCGGTGACCGCGGCCAGGCAGGCGCCGGCACTGTCGCCGGCCAGGCTCAGCGCAGCCGCGTCGGCGCCCAGCTCAGCGGCCATGGCGGTGAGCTCGCGGGTTGCAGCCAGGCAGTCGTCAGGGCCGGCGGGGAAGGGGTGTTCGGGAGCCAGCCTATAGTCGACCGAGGCCACCACAGAGCCCGAGCCCTGGGCCAAGCGTCGGCAGATCTCGTCGTGGGTGTCGAGATCCAAGCTGCAAAACCCACTGCCATGGAAAAACACCGTCAAGGGCAGAGCCAGCTGGCTAGCCGCGGGCGTGTAGACGCGCACATTCAAAGGCCGGGCCGGGCCACGCACCTGCAAATCTCGCACCTGTGCCAGCTCAATGAGATTCTGGCGGGCATAGGCCTTCTTCATCTGAGCGCGTGCCTGCTCGATCGGCAGCTGGTGATAGGGCACGCCCCCAGCGGCTGAGGCGGCCGCCAGTTCGGCTGCGATGAAGGGGTGCAAAGGCATGGTGGCGTCAGTCCCTGTGGCGCAGCATTACTGCGGTTGCACCCCGATGGACGCAAGCAGGCGCTTCATGCGCTCGACTTCTGAGCGTACAAAGCCGCCGAACTCGGCGGGGCCCATCCAGTAAGGGTCGGCGCCGATCTGACCCAGGCGCTGCGCAATCTCGGGGCTCTTGACCAGACGCTCGAGTTCTTCGGCGACCTTCTTGACTATGGGATCGGGCGTACCCGTCGGTGCAAACAGGCCGATCCAGCCGACAAAATTGAAGTCAGCGATACCGGTCTCCACCAAGCTCGGCAGCTCCGGGGCTTGAGAGCTGCGCCCGCCCATGCTGACCACGCCCAGGGCGCGTACCGCGCCGGATTTGACATGGGCCATGCTGGAACTGATGTCCGGGAACATCACCTGCACCCGGCCTGCGATCACATCGGTCAGACCCAAGGGGTTGCTTTGATACGGGACGCGCAGCATCTCGGCGCCGGCGCGACGCGCAAACATTTCGCCCATCATCAGGCTGGAGGTGTTGCCTGCCGCAAAAGTTACGATCTTGGGATTGGCCTTGATATAGGCCAGCAATTCGGCGGGTGTGCGGGCAGGCACCGAGGGGTGGACCACCAAAAAACTGGAGAAAGTGGCGATCAGGCCGATCGGGGCGAAATCCTTGACGGGGTCGTAGCCCAGCTTGGCGACCAGGCCCGGGTTGACCCCATGGGTGCCGCTGGTACCCAGCAGCAAGGTCAGGCCATCGGGGTTGGCGCGGGCCACCGCCATGGTGGCGATCGCCCCATTGGCCCCGGGCCGGTTTTCGACCACCACAGGCTGCTTGAGCGCCGTACTGAGATGCTGGGCCATCAGCCGAGTGGCTATATCGGAGCCGCTGCCCGGGCCGAAGGGCACCACAATCTTCACCGGCCCGCTCGGATAGGCCGCTGCAGTGGACTGAGCCCAGGCAGTGCTCATGGCCGCAGCCGACAGCAGCAAAGCAGCCCATAGTCGACGGCCCACTTTGGCGCCAAGGCTTGCGGCGCAGACAGTCGTGCCGCCCTGACAGGTTTTATCGATCATCGTTACTCCTCCCACCCTTGCGGGTCCCCGCGTTCCATGCGGGGCAATGCCGCTGAGCACTGCCCCCGACGACCCCCGCTTCGAGGCGGGGTGTTCGTCGTCTTATTCCAGATTCTTTTTGCCCGTGCCGCCCAATCGATTGAGGCGCTGGGCCGCTGCTTCTTTGCTTCTCTTGTCGACCGCATCGACATAAGCGCCCACATGACGGCCCATGCGCCGCCAGGCGGCGTCTCCATCGCGTCGCTCGATCGCATCCATCACCTTCTGATGAGCCTGCACCACTGCTTGGCGCACCTCGGGCGAGTTAAAACCCCGAAGATCAGTGGCCTCATATACCGCCTGCGAAATCGCCTGCGTGAAGGCAATCAACAATTCGTTATGGCTGGCCCGCACCAGGCTCACATGCCACTGCAAATTGGCCTGCAAGAAGGCCGGTACATCGGCGATGCAGTCTTGGATGTGTCGATGACGCTCGAGCAGACCCGTCCAGTCTTCTTCGGTGTGATGCACAGCCGCTAGTCGAGCCGACTGCGGCTCAATGGCCTCGCGTGCTTGCAGCACCGACTCGAAACGAATGCCCTGGCCCCGAATGAAGGTCTGTATGGAGCGCTGGACCGTCTCGGTACGCGGACGCATGACCTCGGTGCCGCCATTGCGGCCGGTGCGCGTCATCACCAAGCCTTCAACCTCGAGGATGAGCAAAGCCTCACGGACCGTGGCCCTGGACAAGCCAGATTGGAGGGCCAATTCGCGCTCGCTGGGCAGGGACACACCGACCAGCAGTTGCCCATCGAGGATTTGCTCGCGCAAGACATCAGCCAGCACGTCGGCGGCCTTGGGGATGTCGATGGGCGTCAGATCCAACATGATGGGCGGTTCATGAAAGATCAGATCATATTTGGCTTAAAGTTGATTTGGTCAGACCATATGTATATATTTACCGGGGTTTTCCCTATATATGCCCTTGGCTAGGCCTGGCTTCGGCCCTGAATGTCGTTGAATCTCAATGTGGTTTACTTTAAAGCGCTTGTAGGGCCGAGTTCGTGGGCTCCATGTGAGAGCAAACAGGGCTAGGCCGCTGGGCTCTGCTGGGCTCTGCTGGGCAGAGAATCTGACTTAGGAGCCCCGATGGCCACTTCAAATTCCCCCACCCGTGGCCACCCCAAATTCCCCCAG
>JBAXEN010000110.1:0-11547 GCA_037140415.1 Betaproteobacteria bacterium
TTGCCAACGGCATCACCAAGACCATGCTGCACCAGGAATGGGCCATGACCATCGAGCAGGCCATCGAGGCCGAAGCCCAGGCCCAGGCCATCTGCATGCTGACCGAAGACTTTGGCCGTGCCTACCGCGCCTTTGTTGCCAAGCAAAAGCCCCAGTTCGAGGGGAATTGAGATGTGCCCCCACGCTCTCCACATCGTGTGTATCGCTGCCCCCCAAGGGGGCGCAGGCCTGCCTTGGGGCGGCCCGGCGGAGGCCTGAAATGAACCCCCACGCTCTCCACTACTTCGTGTGTATCGCTGCCCCCCAAGGGGGCGCAGGCCTGCCTTGGGGCGGCCCGGCGGAGGCCTGATATGTCCGACACCCATTACCTCGAATGGCCTTTTTTTGAGCCCCACCATGGTGAGCTGGCCCGCCGGCTCGATGCCTGGGCCACCGAGCACATCAGCGCGCACAGCGGCAGCGATGTGGACGGCCACTGCCGCGATCTGGTGCGCTCGCTCGGCCAGGCCGGCTGGCTCAGCCATGCGGTGGCCGGCACCGACGTGGGCGGTGCGACCGATGTGATCGACACCCGCGCGGTTTGCCTGATCCGCGAAACCCTGGGCCGCCACGACGGCTTGGCCGATTTTGCGTTTGCGATGCAAGGCTTGGGCTCGGGCGCCATCAGCCTGCAAGGCACCCCTGAACAGCGCCGCCGCTATCTGCCGCGGGTGGCTTCGGGCCAGGCGATTGCCGCCTTCGCGCTGTCCGAGCCCGATGCTGGCTCCGACGTTGCGGCGCTGGCCTGCAGCGCCCGCGCTGAGGGCTCCGACTATGTGCTCAGCGGCCAAAAGACCTGGATCTCCAACGGCGGCATCGCGGACTTTTATGTGGTCTTTGCCCGCACCGGTGAGGCCCCGGGCGCGCGCGGCATCAGCGCCTTCATCGTCGACGCCGACACGCCGGGGCTGGAGATTGCCGAGCGCATCGATGTGATCGCGCCGCATCCGCTGGCGCGCCTGCAGTTCACAGACTGCCGCATTCCGGCCAGCGCCCGCCTGGGCGCGCCCGGCGAAGGCTTCAAACTGGCCATGCGCACCCTGGATGTGTTTCGCACCTCGGTGGCCGCAGCCGCATTGGGCTTTGCCCGCCGCGCCCTCGACGAGGCGCTCGAGCGCGCGCGCTCGCGCAAGATGTTCGGCGGCGTGCTGGCTGACTTGCAGCTCACCCAGGCCAAGCTGGCCCAGATGGCCACCGCCATCGACAGCGCAGCCTTGCTGACCTACCGCGCCGCCTGGCGGCGCGACCAGGGTCACAGCGTCACCCGGGAGGCGGCCATGGCCAAGATGGTGGCCACCGAAAACGCGCAGCAGGTCATTGACGGTGCGGTGCAGATCTGGGGCGGCCTGGGCGTGGTCAGCCAAATGCCGGTCGAGCGCCTGTACCGCGAGATTCGCGCCCTGCGCATCTATGAAGGCGCCACCGAGGTGCAGCAGCTCATCATCGCGCGCGAACTGCTCAAAGGCGGGGCTTGAATCCCTTCCGCAAAAAATCACTACAAGGAGAAAACGGATGCAGGTGCTTCTTCCCCCGGGCTGGCCCAGACCCAAGGGCTATGCCAACGGTGTGGCGGTCAGCGGGCGCATGGTGTTTGTGGCCGGCATGGTGGGCTGGGACGCCCAGGGCGTGTTCCACAGCGCCGACATGGCCGATCAGGTGCAGCAGGCGCTGGACAACGTGGTGGCGGTGCTGGCCGAAGCCGGCGCCCGGCCCGAGCACATTGTGCGCATGACCTGGTACGTGACCGACAAGCGTGAGTACCTGGCTTCCTCCGCCAAGATCGGCCAGATCTTCCGCAACACCATAGGCAGCTTCAGCATCGCCATGACGGCGGTGCAAGTCACCGCCCTGATCGAAGACCAAGCCAAGGTCGAAATCGAGGTCACCGCCGTTATTCCTGAATGATCGGCCAAATGTTCTATTTGTAGAACATTTGGATGATGCGGTGATGACCTGCGCTTCAGTCGGGCATGCCAGAGCGGCGCCGCAGGCGGCCCGCTCCGGCGCTATGCTCTGCCCCCCATTCAATGATTGTTTTTCGCTGGTTTCCCTTGCAAGGAGTGTTCCGTGTCCAAAGCCAAAGCGTCCTTTTCCTGGTCTGACCCCTTTCTCCTCGACGACCAACTCACCGATGACGAGCGTCAGGTGCGCGAAGCGGCGCATGCCTACTGCCAGGAAAAACTGCTGCCTCGGGTGCAAATGGCCTTTCGCAACGAGCAGACCGACCGCGCCATCTTCAATGAAATGGGCGAACTCGGCCTGCTTGGCCCCACCATCCCCGAGCAGTACGGCGGCGCCGGCCTGAACTATGTCTGCTACGGCCTGGTGGCGCGCGAGGTTGAGCGGGTCGACTCCGGCTACCGCTCGATGATGAGCGTGCAGTCTTCCTTGGTGATGCTGCCGATTTATGAGTTCGGCACCGAGGCTCAGCGGCAAAAATACCTGCCCAAGCTGGCCACCGGCCAGTGGGTGGGCTGCTTTGGCCTGACCGAGCCCAACCACGGCTCGGACCCGGGCAGCATGATCACCCGCGCCCGCAAGGTCGCTGGCGGCTACAGCCTGTCGGGCGCCAAGATGTGGATCAGCAACAGCCCGATCGCCGACGTGTTTGTGGTCTGGGCCAAGGACGACGAAGGCGCGATCCGCGGCTTCATCCTCGAAAAAGGCTGGAAGGGCCTGTCGGCGCCGGCGGTGCATGGCAAGGTGGGCCTGCGCGCCTCGATCACCGGCGAGATCGTGATGGACGAGGTGTTCTGCCCCGAAGAAAACGCGATGCCCGATGTGCGCGGCCTCAAAGGCCCTTTCACCTGCCTCAACAGCGCGCGCTACGGCATCGCCTGGGGCGCTCTCGGCGCGGCCGAGGACTGCTACCTGCGCGCCCGCCAGTATGTGCTGGACCGCCAACAGTTCGGCCGGCCGCTGGCGGCCAATCAGCTGATCCAAAAGAAGCTGGCCGATATGGTCACCGAGATTTCCCTGGGCCTGCAAGGTTGCCTGCGCCTGGGCCGCATGAAGGACGAGGGCACGGCCTCGGTGGAAATCACTTCCATCTTGAAGCGCAACAGCTGCGGCAAGGCACTGGACATCGCCCGCGTGGCCCGCGACATGATGGGCGGCAACGGCATCAGCGACGAATACGGCGTGGCCCGCCACCTGGTGAACCTGGAGGTGGTCAACACCTACGAGGGCACCCACGACATCCACGCCCTCATCCTGGGCCGTGCCATCACCGGCATCGCTGCGTTCAGCTGAGATCGTGGGTCGACGGCGGCTGTGGCCCCTGCACAGCTGCTGCTTGAGGCTGCGGGAGAGTCGCCCTCGGCGCGATCAGCTTGATGATGCGAGGCGGCGTCCGACCCATCGCCGCATCGCTGCGAGGGCGCATCTCCCACGCCCCCTCAACGCGGCATGCTGTAGATTTGTAGGAGCGCCGCCCTCGGCGCGATGTGGCGCTTGATCAGGCGCAGCTCCCGCGCATCCTGACAAACTTCGGCGCTCAGAGGGATCAGGGCCGCCCACACAAGCGGCCAAAGTTGGGCGCTCCACCTGTGACGGGCCTGCTGATACAGCCCCTCAACCCTGATTGAGCACCAGGCCGTCCTGCACCTGGGCCGCCCCCACCCGCTGCAAATCGGCCAGCAGGGCGGTCAGCCACTCTTGCATGCTGTGCTGGGCAAACCAGCGGGTGTGCAGGGTCTGCATATACGCGGTGCCGTGCGCCCAGGCCATGAACTCGGCCAACGGCTGCTGCTGCACTTCGAGCAGCTTGTATTTGAGCAGCACCTTGACGGCGTGCTGGGCATGCCGCTTGGGGTCACTGACAAAGGAGGCCAGGCGCTGGCGTGCGCGCGCCATCACCTCGGGCCGGTAGCCGAACACCGCGCCGTGGCCGGGGATCACTGTTTGGGGCTGCAGCGCCTCGATCAGGTCCAAGGTGGCGCCGACCTCGGCAAAGGCATGCAGGCCTTCGAGCTCGGGAAACACCACGCCAAAACCGTTTTCCCACAGCGCGTCGGCCGAGATCAGCGTGCGGCTGTTGGGCTCGAACAGCACCACGCTGTGCGGGTCGTGACCGGGGGCGGCCAGCACCTGCCAAGCGCGATCACCGAGCTGCAGCTCCTGTCCGGGCGTGAGCGTGGCATCAAAGCCAAAGCGCGGGCACAACTGCCCGGTGGGCTCGTAGCTCAGCGTGTACGCGTCCCAGGCAGCCACCTCGGCGGCGTGGCCGGGCGGAATCAGGGTGCGCAGCGCTGGGAAGGCCTTTTGCAGCGCTGCATTGCCGCCGCAGTGGTCGCTGTGCAAATGGGTGTTGACCAGCAACTGCGGGCCGCCCTCGCCAAAGGCAGAGCGCACCAGCGCCACGGTTTGTGCCTCGTGTCGGACATAGCCGGTGTCGACCACCGCCGTTTGCCGGCCCTGGGCGATCACCATATTGGCCGACAGCCAGCCGCGCTCGACCACCTGCAGACCGGGAAACAGCATGTCGTTCATCACAAGCCTATTTTGCCTGCGGCCTTCAGGCCAGCGCCGCGCCGCCGCGCCTGCGTAACCAGGCCGCCAGCACGATGCTCAGCGCAGCCAGGCCATACCAGGGCAACAGGCCAGCGCTGGACACCAGGCGCGCATAGACGGTCAAGCCCTCGGTGCCTTGCACCTGCGCCACCAGCGTGCCGCGGGTGTGGCGCGCCAGCGCGTGGCTGACCTGGCCCTGCGCATCAATCACCACCGTAGCGCCGGTGTTGGTGGCGCGCACCATCGGTCGGCCAAATTCCAGGGCGCGCATGCGCGAGATCTGCAGATGCTGGTCGATGGCCACGGTATCGCCAAACCAGCCGATGTTGCTCAGGTTCACAAACACGGTGGGTGCGCTGGCCGCGTCGGCAAAGCGCGCGCCCAGTTCTTCGCCAAACAGGTCTTCATAACAAATGTTAGGCGCCAGCCGCTCGCCCTGCCACTCGAAGGAAGGCTGTCCCACCGCACCCCGATTGAAGTCGCCCAGCGGAATGTTCATCAGCTCGACAAACCATCGGAATAGCGGCGGGATGAACTCGCCAAAGGGCACCAGATGGTGCTTGTCGTAGCGGTAGGCCTGAGTCGCACCGGGTTTGATGCCGATCACCGAATTGGTGTAACCCTGCTCGAAGGAGCCCAGCGGCAGGCCGAGCAAGGCGGCTTTGTGCCCCTGGGTGAAGGGTGCAGTCAGTGCATCCCAGTAGGCCGCATCCAGTTGACTGGGCAGCACTGGGATGGCAGTCTCGGGCAACACCACCAAGTCGGTGTCTGCCGACTCCAGTGCTTGGGCGTAAAAGGCCAGGGCCTGCGCCACGCCGCTGCCGGGGATGAATTTTTCGTCCTGCGCGATATTGCCCTGCACCAGAGTAAGGGCCAGCGGCGGTCGCAAGGCCTGCGTTTGCGCAGCCGGTGGCAGCCAGGCCAGTGCCACCGAGGCTGCGGCCAGGCCCAAGGCCGGCCACGGTCGCCGCCGGCCCTGGGCCGGCCACAGCCACAGCGCCAGCGCAGCGGCCACGGCAGCCGACAGCCAGCTCAGGCCGTGCACCCCGATCCAGCCGGCCAGGGGCCGGGCCCAGCCGTCGACATGGGCGTAGCCCGACTGGCCCCAGGGAAAGCCGGTCAATATCACCACCCGCGCCAACTCGGCTGCCAGCCACAGCCCCGCCCACAACAGCGCTCGCCCGGCCAGGGCGGCAGGTCGCCAGCGCTGATAGAGGGCGCCGGCCATCGCGTAGTACAGGCCCAGGGCAGCGGACAGGGCCAGCACCGCCAGCGCTGCCAGCGGCGCAGCCAGACCGCCGTACACATGCATGGAGATGTAGAGCCACCAGAAGGTCGAGGCCAGCATGCTGGTGGCAAACAGCCAGGCCAGCGCGCCCGCTTGCCGCCGGCTGTCGCAGCGCTCGAGCACCGCCACGGCGGTGCCCATGGCCAAGAGCTGCAGGGCCGGCAGGCTTTGACCTTCAAGCCCGAAGGCGGCAAACGGCCAGGCCATGCTCAGCGCGTGGCCCAGGCCGGCCAGCAGCATGAGCAGCGCGGCCACAGCGGTGGGCAGGGGCGGGCGCGGCGCGTCGCTCAATGACATTTGGAGGGCTGCAGGGGACAGCTCAAGCGCCAGCCTCAGCCGGCGCGCGAGACCTTGAACCAGCGAACCGCGCCGCCCCGCGCGAGCTGCACCACAAAGCGCAGGCCGCCGAGGTTGTAGCTCTCGCCGCGTTTGGGCACATGGCCCATTTCATGGGCAATCAGCCCGCCGATGGTGTCAAACTCACCGGCCGGCAGCGCCACCCCGAACGCCTCGTTGATGCGCTCGATGGCGGTGTCTCCATTGACCCGGTGGCTGCGGTCGGACAGCGCGAAGATGTCGCCCTCGTCATCGGCGCTGTCGAACTCGTCTTCAATCTCGCCGACGATCTGCTCGAGCACGTCTTCGATGGTGATCAGCCCGGCGACGCGGCCAAACTCATCGATCACGATGGCCAGGTGATTGCGGTTGCCCCGAAAGTCGCGCAGCAGCTCATTGAGGCCCTTGCTCTCGGGCACAAAGGCGGCCGGGCGCAGCAAGGCCCGGATATTGAGCTCGGGCGCGCGCTGCAGCTTGAGCAAGTCCTTGGCCAGCAAGATGCCGATGATGTTTTCCTTCTCGCCCTCGTGGACGGGAAAACGCGAGTGCGCGGTCTCGATGACCTGGTGCAGCAATTCATCGTAGGGCGCGTCGATGTCGATCACATCCATGCGCGGGGCCGCCACCATCACGTCGCCGGCCGTCATGTCGGCCATGCGCAGAACCCCTTCGAGCATTTCTCGGCTTTGCGCGCCGATCACGTCCTTTTCCTGGGCTTCGGCCAGGGTCTCGATCAGCTCGGCCTTGGAATCAGGGCCGGGATGGAGCATCTCGGCCAGCTTTTGCAGGAAGCCACGCTTGTCTTCAGGCCGGGGGGGCCTGGGGGGAAGGTCGGACACGGGGTGATTGGAAGTTGCGGAGCTTCAAGGATATCTGAATTCCTTGACAGTCCTGCGCCGCTGGGCATACCGCAGCATCAGGGGCGCTCAGTAGAATGAGAGGTTTTCTCGCCCTTGCTGCTCAGCTCGCCCGGACCCCCGCCCGGACACTTGCCCGGAACCGGCGCTTATCAAACCATGCTCACTTTCCAGCAAATCATCCTCAAGCTGCAGTCTTACTGGGACGCCCAGGGCTGCGCCCTGCTGCAGCCCTATGACATGGAGGTGGGCGCTGGCACCAGCCACACCGCCACCTTCTTGCGCGCCCTCGGCCCCGAGCCCTGGAAGGCGGCCTATGTGCAGCCCAGCCGTCGCCCCAAGGACGGCCGCTACGGCGAGAACCCCAACCGCCTGCAGCACTACTACCAGTACCAGGTGGTCTTGAAGCCCGCGCCGAGCAACATCCTCGAGCTCTACCTGGGCTCGCTCGAAGCCCTGGGCTTTGACCTCAAGAAGAACGACATCCGCTTTGTGGAAGACGACTGGGAGAACCCCACCTTGGGCGCCTGGGGCCTGGGCTGGGAGGTCTGGCTCAACGGCATGGAGGTGACACAGTTCACCTACTTCCAGCAGGTCGGTGGCATCGACTGCAGGCCAATTACCGGCGAAATCACCTACGGCCTGGAGCGCCTGGCGATGTACCTGCAAGGCGTGGACAACGTCTACAAACTGCAGTGGACCGACAGCATGAGCTACGGCGATGTGTACCTGCAAAACGAGCAGGAGCAGTCGGCCTACAACTTCGAGCACTCAGACGTCGAGTTTTTGTTCACCGCCTTTGGCGCGCATGAAAAGCAGGCCAAGTACCTGATGGAGCAGCAACTGGCGCTGCCCGCCTACGAGCAAGTGCTCAAGGCCGCGCACACCTTCAACCTGCTCGATGCGCGTGGCGCCATCAGCGTGACCGAGCGCGCCGCCTACATTGGCCGCATCCGCAACCTGGCCAGAGCAGTGGCCCAAAGCTACTACGACAGCCGCGAGCGCCTGGGCTTTCCCATGGCCCCGCGCGAGTGGGTGGCGCAAATGGCCAAGAAAGCGGCCTGAACCATGAGCTCCCAAAATCTTCTGGTCGAACTTTTTGTCGAAGAGCTGCCGCCCAAGGCGCTGAGCAAGCTGGGCGCGGCTTTTGCCAGCGTGCTGGCCGAGCAACTCAAGGCCCAGGGGCTGGCCACGTCCGATGCCGCCGTGACCGCCTTTGCCTCGCCGCGCCGCCTGGCCGCCCATGTGACGGGTGTGCTGGCGCAAGCGGCTGACAAGGCCGTGCAGCAAAAACTCATGCCGGTCAGCGTGGGCCTGGACGCCAGCGGCCATGCCACACCGGCCCTGCTCAAAAAGCTGCAGGCTCTAGGGGTCGATGTGAGCGAGCCGGCTGCGGCCGTAGCGGCTTTGAAGCGCGCTCCTGATGGCAAGGCCGAAGCCCTGTTCTACGACAGCGTGGTGAAAGGCGCGAGTCTGGCCGCCGGCCTGCAAAAAGCGCTGGACGAAGCCATCGCCAAGCTGCCCATTCCCAAGGTCATGCAATATCAGCTCGAGACTGACTGCGAGTTGCCGGGCTGGAGCAGCGTGAACTTTGTCCGGCCGGCGCACGCTCTGCTGGCCCTGCATGGCGATGCGGTGGTGCCGGTGAAGGCGCTGGGCCTGACGGCGGGCAACCGCACCCAGGGTCACCGCTTTGAGGCGCCGGTCAATCCGGTGGTGATCACCCATGCCGATCGCTATGCGCAAACGCTCCAATCCGACGGTGCGGTGATCGCCAGCTTCGCCGAGCGCCGCGCCGAGATCGAGCGGCAACTGCAGGCCGCAGCCGCAGGGCTTGGCGGCGGTGTGCGGCCGATCGACGACGCTGCCCTGCTCGACGAAGTGAGCGCCCTGGTTGAGCGGCCCAATGTACTGGTCTGTGCATTCGAAAAGCAGTTCCTCGACGTGCCGCAGGAATGCCTCATCCTCACGATGAAGGCCAACCAGAAATACTTCCCGCTGCTCGATGCCGCCGGCAAGCTGACCCACCAATTTCTGGTGGTGAGCAACATCACCCCCGATGACGCATCTGCCGTGATTCAAGGCAATGAGCGGGTGGTGCGACCGCGCCTGGCCGATGCCAAATTCTTCTTCGACCAAGACCGCAAGAAGACGCTCGAATCGCGCGTCGATGGCCTGTCCAAGGTGGTCTATCACAACAAGCTGGGCAGCCAGGGCGAGCGCATGGCGCGGGTCTGCGCGATTGCCCAGGCGATAGCGAACCAACTCGGTGGCGCCGAGCTGGCCCAGCAGGCCGTGTTGGCTGCGCGTCTGGCCAAGACCGACCTGCTCACCGACATGGTGGGCGAATTCCCTGAGCTGCAAGGCATCATGGGCGGCTATTACGCGCGTCATGACGGCTTGCCGGCCGACATCGCCGAAGCGGTTGAAGACCACTACAAGCCGCGCTTTGCCGGCGACGAGCTGCCGCGCAATCCGGTGGGCGTGGTGGTGGCGCTGGCCGACAAGCTCGAAACCCTGGTCGGCATGTTCGGCATCGGCAACCTGCCGACGGGCGACAAAGACCCGTTTGCACTGCGTCGCCATGCGCTGGGCGTGGTGCGCCTGCTCATTGAAAAAGAGCTGGCACTCGATCTGTCTGCGCTGCTGCAGGCGGCAGTGCCCGCCTTTGGCGACAAAATCAGCGACCCCAGCGCGGCCTTGAGTGACTTCATCTACGAACGGCTGGCCGGCAATCTGCGCGAGCACGCTTACAGCGCCCAGGAGGTCGATGCGGTGCTCGCTCTCAAGCCGGCCCGTCTGGCCGATGTGCAGCGCCGGCTGCAAGCCGTGCGCGCCTTCGCTGCCTTGCCCGAAAGCGCCTCCCTGGCCGCAGCCAACAAACGCATCGGCAATATTTTGAAGAAAGCCGGCGAGGTCGACGCGCATGTCAACCCCGCCCTGCTCAAGGACGAAGCCGAGAAAGTCCTGTATGCCGTCATGCAAAAGTTGCTGCCCGAGTCGCACGCGCAGTTCCAGGCCGGCGACTACACCGCCAGCTTGCAGACCCTGGCCGCGCTGCGTGGCCCGGTCGATGCCTTCTTTGACGATGTGATGGTCAATGCCGAGGAAATGGACCTGCGTCTGAACCGCCAGGGCCTGCTGCAAAGCCTGCACCAGGCCATGAACCGTGTGGCCGACCTCTCGCGCCTGGCCTAAAGCCCACCATGTCCGACCGCAAGCTCAAGCTCGTCATCCTCGACCGCGACGGCACCATCAACCTCGACCGTGACGACTTCGTCAAGTCGCCCCAGGAATGGCAAGCCCTGCCCGGCAGCCTGGAGGCCATTGCCCGGCTCAACCATGCCGGCTGGCATGTGGCGGTCGCGTCCAATCAGTCGGGCCTGGGCCGCGGCCTGTTTGACATGGCCGCCCTCAATGCCATGCATGACAAGCTGCACCAGTCGCTGGCTGCTGTGGGCGGGCGCATTGATGCCATCTTTTTTTGCCCGCACACCGCCGACGAAGACTGCCAGTGTCGCAAGCCGCTGCCCGGTTTGTTCGAGCAAATCGGCGCTCGCTTTGGCGTATCGCTCAAAGGCGTGCCGGCGGTGGGCGACTCACTGCGCGACCTGCTGGCTGGCAGCCGTGCCGGCTGCCAGCCGCATCTGGTGCTCACTGGCAAATCGGCCGGCCTGAGCCCCGAAAAGGCCAGGCAGGGCCTGCCTGAAGGCTCGCGGGTGCATGCCGACCTGGCGGCCTTTGCCGACCATCTGATCGAGCACGGCTCGCTCGGCGCGGCTTGACGACCATGGCTTTGTTGCGCTCTGTTCTTCATCTCATGTGGATGGGCATCACCGTGGTGCCCTGGGCCATTGTGGTGCTGGTCGCATCCCTGTTCGTGAGCAGCACCACCATCTACTGGATGTGCGCAGGCTGGCTGCGTTGCGCGGTGGCCGGCGCTCGCTTTATCCTGGGCATACAGGTGCGGGTCAGCGGCTGGGAGAACCTGCCGCAGGGGCAGACCAGTGCGGCCGTCTTGTTGCTCAAGCACCAGAGCACCTTTGAGACCTTTCTCATGCCCACCCTGATGCCGCATCCGCTGGCCTACGTGTTCAAGAAGGAATTGCTGCGGGTGCCGTTTTTTGGTTGGGCCATGAGCCGCATGGACATGATCCACATCGACCGCAGCAAGCGCAACGAAGCCTTTGCCAAAGTGGTGCAGCAAGGCCGGCGCCTGATGGGGCAGGGCGTTTGGGTGATCATGTTCCCCGAGGGCACCCGCATCGAGCGCGGCCAGCAAGGCACTTACAAATCCGGCGGCACCCGCCTGGCCATTGAATGCGGCGCGCCGGTGATTCCGGTAGCGGTGACCTCGGCCAAATGCTGGCCGCGCAAGGCACTCATCAAGCGGCCCGGCATCGTCGATGTATCTATAGGCCCGGCTATCCCCAGCCTTGGGCGCAGGCCCGATGAATTGATGGCCGAAGTCGAGCAGTGGATCGAGGCCGAAATGCGCCGCCTTGATCCCGAGGC
>JBAXEN010000111.1:0-11485 GCA_037140415.1 Betaproteobacteria bacterium
GCGCTGATGGTCTTCATCGCCAGCTTGGTCTCGTTGAGCTTGAGCGAGCCCTTGGCCGCGCTGATGAGCACCAGCACGCCCTTGGCGCCGTTCATGTCAACCCCGTCAAGCAGCGGGCAGGCCACAGCCTGCTCGGCTGCGATGCGGGCGCGGTCCGGGCCGCTGGCCTTGGCGGTGCCCATCATGGCTTTACCCGGCTCACCCATGACGGTGCGCACGTCTTCAAAGTCGACGTTGACCAGGGCCTGCACGTTGATGATCTCGGCAATGCCGCCGACGGCGTTCTTGAGCACGTCATTGGCATGGGCAAAGGCCTCGTCCTGGGAGATGTCCTCGCCCAGAACGTCGAGCAGCTTCTCATTGAGCACCACGATCAAGGAGTCCACATTGGCTTCGAGCTCGGCCAGACCAGCGTCGGCATTGGCCATGCGCCGGCCGCCTTCGAAGTCGAAGGGCTTGGTCACCACGCCCACCGTCAAAATGCCCATTTCCTTGGCGATGCGCGCGATCACTGGCGCCGCGCCGGTGCCGGTGCCGCCACCCATGCCTGCGGTGATGAACAGCATGTGCGCGCCGTCGATGGCGTTGCGGATCTCGTCGGCGGCCATCTCAGCCGCTTCACGGCCCTTGTCGGGCTTGCTGCCGGCGCCCAAGCCCGTGCCACCGAGCTGGATGATTTTTTCGGCGCCCACGCGATTGAGCGCCTGCGCGTCGGTGTTGGCGCAAATGAATTCCACGCCTTGGACCTGGGTCATGATCATGTGCTCGACCGCGTTGCCGCCGCCGCCGCCGACGCCGATCACCTTGATCTGCGTACCCTGATTGAATTCCTCGATTTCCATCATTTCGATGCTCATAAGAGCCTCCTTCTTTCCTGCAGTTGCCTTGAATTTGAGCCGTTTAAACCAAACCGATTTTTTATTGAATACCTGTTCGCATGGGGATCATGAGGGCGGGTCGGCACCTCCTGCATGGGTCAAGCCATTGAAGCGCGGCTCGTCTGCCTGTGTGCGTTTCATCAGAAGTTCCCCACCAGCCATTCTTTGATCCGGCCGAATGCATTTTGCACACTGCCGGCCTTTTGAGCCACCTTCAGGCCGCGCATGCGCGCCAGCCTGGCCTCTTCCATCAAACCCATGACGGTGGCTGCCCGGGGCTGCGCCACCATGTCAGACAAGCCGCTGGAGTAGCGCGGCAGGCCGCGGCGCACCGGCTTGAGAAAAATGTCCTCGCCCAGCTCGACCATGCCGGCCATGACGGCACTGCCGCCGGTGATGACGATGCCCGAGGACAGCATTTCCTCATAGCCCGACTCGCGGATGACCTGCTGCACCAAGGTGTAGATTTCTTCCACCCGCGGCTCGATCACGCCGGCCAGGGCCTGGCGGCTGAGCATGCGCGGGCCGCGATCGCCCAGACCCGGCACCTCGACCTGGGTTTCCGGGTCGGCCAGCAGCTGCTTGGCGCAGCCGCTTTCCACTTTGATGTCTTCGGCATCCTTGGTCGGCGTGCGCAGCGCCATGGCGATGTCGCTGGTAATGAGATCGCCCGCAATCGGGATGACCGCGGTGTGGCGGATCGCTCCGCCGGTAAAGATGGCCACATCGGTGGTGCCCGCCCCAATATCGACCAGCGCCACGCCCAGCTCCTGCTCGTCCTGGCTGAGCACCGCCAGGCTGGAAGCCAGCGGATTGAGCATCAGCTGATCAACCTCGAGGCCGCAGCGGCGCACGCACTTGACGATGTTCTCGGCCGCGCTTTGAGCGCCGGTGACGATGTGGACCTTGGCCTCCAAGCGGATGCCACTCATGCCGATGGGCTCGCGCACGTCCTGACCATCGATCACAAATTCCTGCGGCTCGACCAAGAGCAGGCGCTGATCGGTCGAGATGTTGATGGCCTTGGCCGTCTCGATCACCCGCGCCACATCGGCCTGGGTGACCTCCTTGTCCTTGACGGCCACCATCCCGCTGGAATTCATGCCCCGGATGTGGCTACCGGTGATGCCGGTATAGACCCGCGAGATCTTGCAGTCGGCCATCAACTCGGCTTCCTTGAGCGCCTGCTGAATGCTCTGCACCGTGGCGTCGATGTTGACCACCACGCCCCGCTTGAGACCGTTGCTGGCGGCCACGCCCATGCCGGCCAGCTTGAGCTCGCCACCAGGCATGACCTCGCCGACCACCACCATCACCTTGCTGGTACCAATGTCCAGCCCCACTACCAAATCTTTGTATTCCTTGGCCATAAATTCACCTTGTTTTCTTTTGAGCTCGGTCGGCGCCCGCCGTGGTCACGCCCCGCAGGCGCAGCGCGTAGCCGTTGGGGTAGCGCAGATCGGCCGATTCGATGTTGCGACCCAGGCGCGAGGGCGTCTGCGCGAATGTGGCCATAAACCGCAGGACACGCTGACGGATTTCATCGATCGAGCCCGGTCCGATGTCGATCAGTGCGCCGTTGTCAAGCCGGGCACGCCAGCTGCCGCGGCCGGTCAACTCCAGCTGTGCCAGCGGGCTGTCGACCGCTTCAAACAAGGGCGCCAACTGGCGGTAGGCCTGCAGCACCAACGGCGACTGCGCGCGCGGGCCGATCAGGCGCGGCAGGCTCTCGGCCTCAACATCGCCCTGGTTCACCTCGAACACCTCGCCGTGGGTGTTGACCAGACGCACATCCTCGTCCGGTCCCCACAGCGCCACCGGCTCATGCTCTTCGATGCGCACCCGCAGGCGGTCCGGAAAATCGCGTCGCACCACCGCCATGCGCACCCAGGGCACAGCCTCGAAGGTCGACTTGGCTTGCGCCAGATCCAGGGTAAAGAAATTGCCTGCCAGCTTGGACGCCACGTTGGCCCGCAGGGTCACGGCATTGTTATGGCTGAGCTCGCTGTCAATCTGTATCGCCCGCAGGCCGAACACCGGACGGTGCAGCAGCCACTGTGCCGCCAGGCCGAGCACCAGCAAGCCAAACACCCCGGCCAGGAGCAGACTCAAGCCATTCATCAGGCGCACATCGGGCGGCAGCGTCAGCAACTCATCGCTCATTGCGCCCCCTCATAGTCCAAACGGGCCAGCGCAAGCACCTGCAAGCACAGGTCTTCATACGACAGGCCGGCAGCGCGCGCCGACATCGGCACCAGCGAATGGCTGGTCATGCCCGGCGAGGTGTTGATCTCCAGCAGAAAAGGGCGACGGGTGGCGGCGTCGATCATCACGTCGGCACGCGCCCAGCCCCGGCAGCCCAGGCTGCGAAAGGCCTGCAGCACGAGGTGCTGGATGGCCTGCTCCTCACCGGCCGGCAGGCCGCAAGGCACCAGGTACTGGGTGTCGTCAGTGAAGTACTTGTTCTGGTAATCGTAGTTGCCATCGGGGGCGACGATACGGATCACCGGCAAGGCGCGCGCGCCCTCGCCTGTGCCCAGCACCGGGCAGGTGACCTCGTCGCCAGCGATGAACTGCTCGCACAGCACGTCGGCATCGAGCGCGGCGGCGCGCTCGACCGCCTCATGCATCTGCGCCGCCTCGATGACCTTGGTCAGGCCGATGGACGAACCCTCCCGTGCAGGCTTGACGATCAGCGGCAGGCCCAGGTGGCCGGGCACGGCCTGCACCTGGGGCGCACTGTACTGACCCCGCTTGAGCAGCACATGGCGCGGGGTGGACAGGCCTTCGGCCAGCCACAGGCGCTTGGTCATGGCCTTGTCGATGGCGATGCTCGAGGCCATCACGCCCGAGCCGGTGTAAGGGATGCCCAGCAATTCGAGCGCACCCTGCACCGTCCCGTCTTCGCCAAAGCGTCCATGCAAAGCGACGAAGCAGCGGGCAAAGCCTTCGCTCTTCAAGGCATCGAGGGGCCGTTCAGCCGGATCGAAGGCGTGGGCATCGACGCCGCGCTGGCGCAGCGCCTCAAGCACCCCACGGCCCGACATCAACGAAATCTCACGCTCGCCTGAGCGCCCGCCCATCAGCACGGCGACCTTGCCCAAGCTGCGCACATCCACGCTCATGGCTGCACCCCCGCGCGCTCGATGACCTTGCCCGCCACCAGCCCGATCGAGCCCGCGCCCATGCACAGCACCACATCGCCGCTGCGGGCATTGTCCAAAATGGCTTGCGGCAGATCGGCAATGTCCGCCACAAACAAGGGCTCGACCTTGCCCGTCACCCGCAGGGCCCGCATCAGGGCGCGCCCGTCGGCAGCGACGATCGGCGCCTCACCGGCCGGGTAGACCTCGGTCAGCAGCACCGCGTCGGCGTGGCCGATGACCTTGACGAAATCCTCAAAGCAGTCGCGGGTGCGGCTGTAGCGGTGCGGCTGAAACGCCAGCACCAGGCGGCGCCCTGGATAAGCGCCGCGCGCTGCCGCCAAGGTAGCGCCCATCTCCACCGGGTGGTGGCCGTAGTCGTCGATCACGCTGAAGCTGCCGCCATCGCGCGCCGGCGCCTGGCCGTAGAGCTGAAAGCGCCGGCCCACGCCGCGAAAGCCGGCCAGCGCCTTTTGCACCGCCGCATCGGCAATCTCGAGTTCGACCGCCACCGCAATGGCCGCCAGCGCGTTGAGCACATTGTGCTCACCCGGCAAATTGAGCACCACCGGCAGATCCGGCATGGTGGTGCCATTGCGGCGCTGCACGGTAAAGTGCATCTGCCCATTGACATGGCGAACATCGACCGCACGCACCTCGGCGTCGGCGCCCAAGCCGTAGCTGGTGATGGGGCAGGAGACCTGGCTGAGGATGGCGCGTACCGCCGGATCGTCGGTGCACAAGACCGCCGTGCCATAAAACGGCATGCGGTGCAGAAAATCGACGAAGGCCGCCTGCAGACGCACGAAGTCGTGGCCATAGGTTTCCATGTGGTCGGCGTCGATGTTGGTGACCACCGCCATCACCGGCAGCAAATTCAGGAAAGACGCGTCAGACTCGTCGGCCTCGACCACGATGTACTCTCCCGAGCCCAGCTTGGCATTGGCACCCGCACTGTTCAGGCGCCCACCAATCACAAAGGTGGGGTCCAGCCCGCCTTCGGCCAATACGCTGGCCACCAAACTGGTGGTGGTGGTCTTGCCATGGGTGCCGGCAATAGCGATGCCACGCTTGAGCCGCATCAACTCGGCCAGCATCAGCGCACGCGGCACCACCGGGATTTTTTTCTGCCGCGCGGCCAGTACCTCAGGATTGTCGCCACGCACCGCAGTGGAGGTGACCACCGCATCGACATGGCTGAGGTGCGCAGCGTCATGGCCGACAAAAGTGCGGATACCCAGACCGGCCAGACGGCGCAAGGTGGCGCCGTCGGCCAGGTCCGAACCCGAGATCTCGTAACCCAGGTTGTGCAGCACCTCGGCGATGCCCGACATGCCCGAGCCGCCCAAGCCGATGAAATGGATGCGCTTGACGGCATGCTTCATGGCAGCAACTCCTCACAGGCCCGCACCACCCGCTCGGTGGCCTGGGTCTGCTGCAAGCCTTTGGCCACCTGCGCCTTTTGCAGCAGCTCGGCGCGCTCCAAGCCCATGATCAGTTCGGCCAGCGCCTGGGCTTTTAACGCAGGCTGCGGCAGCAGCCAACCAGCGCCAGCATCGACCAAAAAGCGTGCGTTGTGCGTCTGGTGGTCATCGACCGCATGCGGAAAGGGCACAAAAATCGCTGCCGCGCCGATGGCGGCGATTTCGGTCACGGTCGATGCGCCGGCTCGGCAGATCAGCAGATCGGCCTGGGCGAAGGCGCTGGCCGTGTCTTCAATAAATGCAGTGACTTCGGCCTGCACACCGGCCGCCGCATAGGCGGCTTGCAGGCTCTGCAGATGCCGGGCGCCACTTTGATGGAGCACCTGCGGGCGCTGGGCTTCAGGAATCAGCGCCAGGGCTTGCGGCAGTACCTCGTTGAGTGCCTGCGCGCCCAGGCTGCCGCCGACCACACAGATGCGCAAGGGGCCGCTGCGGCCGGCAAAACGCGCAGCCGGATCACCTTGCGACACGAAAGCGGTGCGCAGCGGATTGCCGACACACTCGGCTTTTTTCAACACCCGAGGAAAGGCGGTGAACACCCGGTCGGCCACCTCGGCCAGCACCCGGTTGGCCAGCCCGGCCACCGAGTTCTGCTCATGCAGCACCAGCGGTTTGCCCAGCAGCACGCCCATCAAGCCGCCAGGGAAGGTGACATAGCCGCCCAAGCCGATGACCACATCCGGGCGGATGCGCCGCAGCAAGGACAGGCACTGCCAGAAGGCACGCAGCAGCCGCAGCGGCAGCAGCGCTATCGTCACAGCGCCCTTGCCGCGCAGGCCACCGAAATCGATGCTTTCAAAAGGCAGCCCCCGCGCCGGCACCAGCTGGCTTTCCATGCTCGGACGCTCGGCAGACCCACGCCCGCCCAACCAGTGCACCCGCCAGCCGCGATCGCGCAGGGCCTCGGCCACCGCCAGCCCCGGAAAGATATGCCCGCCGGTGCCGCCGGCCATGACCAGGGCGCAAGGACTGCCGATCATGGCCGCCCTCCCCGCATCATGATCCGGTTTTCATGGTCGATGCGCAGCACCACAGCCAGCGCCACCAGATTCATCATGATGGCCGAGCCGCCATAACTCATCAGCGGCAGGGTCAGGCCCTTGGTCGGCAACGCGCCCAGATTCACGCCCATATTGATGAGCGACTGAAAACCGATCCAGATGCCCACGCCTTGCGCAACCAGCCCCGAGAACAGACGGTCCATGGCAATGGCCTGGCGGCCAATGTGCATGATGCGGCGGGTCAGCCAGAGAAAAAGACTGATCACCACCAAAACGCCGACCAGGCCAAATTCTTCGCCAATGACCGCGAGCAAAAAGTCGGTATGGGCCTCGGGCAGCCAGTGCAGCTTCTCGATGCTGCCGCCCAGGCCGACGCCGGACCATTCACCCCGCCCAAAAGCGATCAGGGAATGCGAGAGCTGGTAGCCCTTGCGGATCGCGTTTTCGGCCGACCAGGGATCGAGGTAGGCAAAAATACGCTCGCGCCGCCAGGGGCTGGACCAGATCATCACGGCAAAAGCCAGGACCACAATCGTCCCGATGAAAAAGAACATGCGGGCATTGACCCCGCCCAGGAACAGGATGCCCATGGCGATCACCACGATCACCAGGAAGGCCCCCATATCGGGCTCGGCCAGCAGCAGCATGCCCACCACGCCGACAGCCACCCCCATGGGCAGCACCGCACGGAAGAAGCGCTCCTTGACCTCCATCTTGCGCACCATGTAATCGGCCGCATACATGAGCACCGCAAACTTGGCCAATTCCGAAGGCTGAAAGTTCATCACCCCCAGCGAGATCCAGCGCCGCGCGCCGTTGACGCCGCGGCCTATAAAGGGAACCAAGACCACCACCAGCAAGGCCAGTGATGCAATGAACAGCCACGGCGCCAGTTTTTCCCAGGTCGACATCGGGACCTGGAAGGCCAGCACCGCCACCACAAAAGCGCTGAGCAAGGAAAACACATGCCGCACCAAGAAGTGCGTGTTCGCATAGCGAGAGAACTTCGGGTTGTCCGGCATGGCCACCGAGGCCGAATACACCATCACCAAGCCCCACAGCAGCAGCGCCACGGTGACAAACACCAGCGCCTGGTCAAAGCCGAGCAGACGCACCGGCATCGAGGGCCCGTTCACCCGTCCGGGCATGCCGGTGCGCACCGGCAGGGCTGCAGACGGCTCGGCAGTGAGCAGGCCCAGGGAGGCCTTGATGCGCGAGATCCAGGCGCCGATCACAGCATCACCCCTTGCTCATGTGCCAGGTCCTGAACCGCCTCACAAAACACCTTTGCCCGGTGTTCGTAGTCGCGAAACATGTCGAAGCTGGCGCAGGCCGGCGACAGCAGCACCGCATCGCCCGACTGTGCCAAGCCAAAGGCGGCGCGCACTGCTGCGGCCATGTCAGGCGCATCGTGCAGCGGCACCCCGGTTTGAGCCAGCGCCAGGCGCAGCGCAGGGGCGTCGCGGCCGATCAAGACGGCCGCACGGCTGTAGCGCGCCAGCGGCGCGGCCAAAGGCGCAAAGTCCTGGCCCTTGCCCTGCCCGCCGAGGATGGGCACCACCTTCCGCTCAGCGCCCAGGCCCTTGAGGGCGGCCGCTGTAGCACCGACATTGGTGCCCTTGCTGTCGTCAAAGAACTCCACGCCGGCGATCACGCCCACCGGCTCGACCCGATGCGGCTCGCCACGGTATTGGCGCAGGCCATGGAGCATCGGTGCCAGGCTGCAGCCGGCCGCCGTGGCCAGGGCCAGGGCGGCCAAGGCATTGCTGGCGTTGTGCCGGCCGCGTATGTGCAGGGCTTCGGCCGGCATCAGGCGCTGGATGTAGATCGGCTCGTCATCGACCTTGCCGCGCTTGATCGTCTCGTCCGCCTCGGCCGCACGCACCAGCCAGCTCATGCCGCCGACCTCTTCCAGGCCCCAGTCGCCAGGCCGGGTGGGCAGGTCGGTGCCAAAGGTCTGATGCGCGCGCACCCGCGCTGCCTTGGCCTTGCCCTTGACCGGCGCAGGCACCGGCAACTGCGCCATGACCATCGGGTCGTCGCGGGTGAGCAGCATCAAGGCCTTGCGGCCATAGATGTTGGACTTGGCTTTGGCATAGGCTGGCATCGAGCCGTGCCAGTCCAGGTGATCTTGCGTGAGGTTGAGCACCGTGGCAGCGCTGGGTTCAAAGTCGCTGACCTCGTCGAGCTGAAAGCTCGACAACTCCAGCACCCAGACCTCGGGCAAACGGTCAGCATCGAGCGCGGCCGTCAAGGTGTCCAGCAGGGTCGGCCCGATATTGCCCGCCACCGCCACCGACCGGCCGGCCCGCTCAACCAGCAAACCGGTCAACGAGGTCACCGTGGTTTTGCCGTTGGTGCCGGTGATGGCCAAAACCTTGGGCCGATAGCCCGGCGGTGGTGGCTCAGGCGCAGCAGGAGCGGCGTCGGCCGACGCCGCCTCATCAAGGGCAGCACTGCTGTGCACTGCGTCTGCCTCGTCATCAGCGGGCAACTCCATCGCCTCGCCGGGCTCGCTGTGACTCATCGGCTGCGCAGCTTCAAACTGCTGAGGCTCGAGCTCAGCGCTGCGGGTGGGCAGCAGCAGCTCGTCCGATGGCAACACTGTCAACTCGAGCGAGGCGGATGGCTCAGGCCACTGGGGCGGCACGGCCAGCTCGGCCAGGGCCTGCGCAAACAGCGTGAGCTCATTGCCCACATGCAAGCCTATAGCGCGTGCAGCGTCGACCACCGGGGCAACTTCGGCCGGCGACAGCCCCGGGCTCTTGAACACGGCCTGCTGGCCTTGGACCAACTCAGCGCCGAAGGGGCCGCTGATGAAACGCACCTCGGGCGCATGCGCCTGCAGCGCCGGCCACTGAGGCGGCGCCTGGCGGGTGTCGGCCACCGTCACCTGCGCGCCGCAGCGCAGGCACCAGCGAGCCAGGGCCAGGCCTGACAGGCCCAAGCCAAGCACCAGCACATGCTTATCTTGCAGGCTTTTCATCGCAGTTTCAGGGTGGACAGGCCCACCAGACACAGCAGCATGGTGATGATCCAGAAACGCACGACCACCTGCGTTTCCTTCCAGCCGCTCTTTTCAAAATGATGATGCAACGGCGCCATCTTCAGGATGCGCCGGCCCTCGCCGTATTTCTTCTTGGTGTACTTGAAGTAAGTCACCTGCGCCATCACCGACAGAGCCTCGACCACGAAGATGCCCCCCATGATGGCCAGCACAATCTCTTGGCGCACGATGATGGCAATCGTGCCCAGCGCCGCACCCAGGGCCAAGGCGCCGACATCGCCCATGAATACCTGCGCCGGGTGGGTGTTGAACCACAGAAAGGCCAGCCCTGCGCCGGCCATGGCGGCGCAGAAAATCAGCAGTTCACCAGCGCCGGGAATGTAGGGCAGGAACAAATACTTGGCATAGATGGAGCTGCCGGTCACATAGGCGAACACGCCCAAGGCCGATCCCACCATCACCACCGGCATGATGGCCAGACCGTCGAGGCCGTCGGTTAAATTGACCGCATTGCTCGATCCGACGATGACCAAATAAGTGAGGATGACGAAGCCAAATACGCCCAGCGGGTAGCTCACTTCTTTGAAGAAGGGCACCATCAGACCGGCCTTGGGTGGCAGGTTGACATCAAAGCCCGAGCCCACCCAGTTGAGAAACAGCTCGAGCACCCGCGCATTGGAGCTTTCGGCAATGCTGAACACCAGGTACAGCGCAGCGACCAGGCCGATGAGCGACTGCCAGAGGTATTTTTCACGCGAGGGCATGCCCTCCGGGTCTTTGCGCACCACCTTGCGCCAGTCGTCGGCCCAGCCAATGGCGCCAAAACCCAGGGTGACGATCAACACAATCCAGACGAAGCGGTTGGACCAATCGAACCACAACAAGGTAGCGATCGCGATCGACAACAAAATCAGCACGCCGCCCATGGTGGGCGTGCCGCTTTTGACCAGATGGGTTTGCAGGCCATAGCCACGCACCGGCTGCCCGATCTTGAGCGCCGTCAGACGCGAGATCACCCAGGGGCCGGCCACCAGACCGATCAACAGCGCCGTCATGGCCGCCATCACCGCCCTGAAGGTCAGGTACTGGAACACCCGGAAGAAGCTCAACTCGGGCGACAGGCTTTGCAGCCATTGAGCCAGCCAGATCAGCATGCGGGCTCCTCCTGAGCAAGGGCTGCTAGCGTCGCCCGCTCCTCGATGGCCTGCACCACCCGCTCCATGCGCATGAAGCGCGAGCCCTTGACCAACACGCTGGCATAGCCGGGCAAGGCCGACGCCAGCTGGGCCAGCAGCTCATCGATGCGCTCAAAATGCTGCGCCCCAGGGAAGGCCTGAGCCGCATGGCGCATCAGCGCCCCGGTGCACCACAGCTGCTCGATGCCAAGCGCGCGGGCATAAGCGCCGACCTCGGCATGAAATTGCGGCCCGCGCTCGCCCACCTCGCCCATGTCGCCGAGCACCAGCAAATGCGGACCGGGCAGGTCGCGCATGACTTCAATGGCCGCGCGCACCGAATCGGGGTTGGCGTTGTAGCTGTCATCAACCAGCACCAATGCCCGCTCGGGCTGGGTCGCCAGAGTGAGCCGACGGGCACGCGAGCGGCCCTGCACCGGCTCGAAATGCGACAAGCCCTGCGCCACGGCTGCCAGCGGCACACCAGCGGCCTGCGCGCAAGCGAGGGCGGCCAGGGCGTTCTTCACGTTGTGCCGGCCCGCCACCTGCAGCGTAAATTCCAAAGAACCTTCGGGGGTGTCTGCCTGCACCTGCCAGTGCGACCCCATCCAGCGCGCCTGCGCGCTGACGTCGGCCGGTCCATCGAGAGCAAAGCTGATGCAGCGGCGCGCGCCGGCCAGCTCGCGCCACAAGCCGGTGTAGTCATCGTCCGCGGGAAACACCGCCACGCCCTGCGCGCTCAGGCTGCTGATCACCGCGCCGTTTTCCTGCGCCACCGCCTCCACCGAGGCCATGAA
>JBAXEN010000112.1:0-11470 GCA_037140415.1 Betaproteobacteria bacterium
GCCAAGATTCCGGGCTTTGAGGACGCCGGCTATGACACCGCGCAGGCGGTGCTGGAGGAGTGCGCCAAGTTCAACCAGGAGGTGCTGGCGCCCTTGAACTGGGAGGGCGACAAGAACCCGTCTTTCCACAACGGCAGCGGCGTGAGCACCACCCCGGGCTTTAAGGAGGCTTATCGGCAGTTCAGCGAGGCCGGCTGGCAAGGGCTGCAGCATCCGAGCCAGTATGGCGGCCAGGGCCTGCCCAAACTTATTGGCGCGGCCTGTGGCGAGATGCTCAACTCGGCCAATATGAGCTTTGCCCTGTGCCCCATGCTCACCGACGGCGCGATCGAGGCGCTGCTCACGGCCGGCTCTGATGCGATGAAGGCCAAATACCTGGACAAGCTGATCTCTGGCCAGTGGAGCGGCACCATGAACCTGACCGAGCCGCAAGCCGGCTCTGACCTGGCGGCGGTCCGCACCCGCGCCGAGCCGCTGCCCAACGGCACTTACAAGATCTTTGGCACCAAGATCTACATCACCTACGGTGAGCACGACATGGCTGAGAACATCATCCATTTGGTGCTGGCCCGGGTGCAGGGTGCGCCCGAGGGCGTCAAGGGCATCAGCCTGTTTGTGGTGCCCAAGGTGCTGGTCAATGACGACGGCTCGCTGGGCGAGCGCAACGATGTGCATTGCGTGAGCATTGAGCACAAAATGGGCATCAAGGCCAGCCCGACGGCGGTGCTGCAGTACGGCGATGGCACGGCGGCGAGCATTGCAGACAGCGCCGGACCCGGCGCTGTGGGCTTTCTGGTCGGCGAAGAAAACCGCGGTCTGGAGTACATGTTCATCATGATGAACGCGGCCCGTTACGCGGTGGGCGTGCAGGGCATCTCGATTGCCGAGCGCGCTTATCAAAAGGCGGTGCAGTATGCCCGTGACCGGGTGCAAAGCCGCCCGGTCGATGGCAGCCTGCCCAAGGCCGGCCCGATCATTCATCACCCGGATGTGCGGCGCATGCTCATGACCATGCGCGCCTATACCGAGGGCTGCCGCGCCATGGCCGCTGTGGCTGCCGCTGCCTATGATGCTTCGCACCATCACCCTGATGAGCAGGTGCGCCAGCACAACCAGGCCTTCTACGAATTCATGGTGCCGCTGGTCAAGGGCTACAGCACCGAGATGAGCATTGATGTGGCCAGCCTGGGCGTGCAGGTGCACGGTGGCATGGGCTTCATCGAAGAGACCGGCGCTGCGCAGTACTACCGCGACGCCAAAATCTTGACCATCTACGAAGGCACCACCGCCATTCAGGCCAATGACCTGATCGGCCGCAAGACCGCGCGCGACGGCGGCCGTACCGCCAAGGCGCTGGCCGCTCAGATTGAGGCCACCGAAGGCCTGCTGCGCCAGGGCAGCGCGCAGGCGCAGGCGGTGGCCAAGCGGCTGGGCGCCGCTCGGCAGGCCTTTTTGGATGTGGTTGATTTTGTTTGCGCCGGCGCCAAGGCCTCGCCGAATGCGGTCTATGCCGGCAGCGTCCCTTACCTGATGCTGGCGGGCAACCTGGTGGCTGGCTGGCAGATGGGGCGCGCGCTGCTGGCAGCCGAGCAACTGCTGGGCAGCGGCGAGGGCGAGGACTTCGGCGCGGCCTTCCTGCAAGCCAAGATCACCACCGCACGGTTTTATGCCGACCATATTCTGAGCAAGGCCCCCGGCCAGCGCGACGCCATTGTGGAAGGCGCCGACTGCGTGACCGAGCTGGCGCTGGAATCCTTCTGACCGTCCCTTCCAACCTCAGCCCTTGAAAGGCCAGACCATGTCCAAACTGCCCGGCGCTCTGGCGCACCTGCCGTTTCCGGTGATCGGCTCGCCGATGTTCATCCTGAGCACGCCCAAGCTGGTGATTGCCCAGTGCATTGCCGGCGTGGTTGGCTCCATGCCCTCGCTCAATGCGAGGCCGGCCTCGCAACTCGACGACTGGTTGGCCGAGATCACCGAGACCCTGGCCGCTTACAACCAGGCCAACCCCGACAAGCCGGCCGCGCCGTTTGCGATCAACCAAATCGTGCACAAGTCCAACGACAGGCTCGAGCACGACATGGCCCTGTGCGTCAAGCACAAGGTGCCGATTTACATCACCTCGCTGGGCGCCCGCGAAGACGTCTACCAGGCCGCCCACAGCCACGGCGGCGTGGTGCTGCACGACATCATCAACAACGCCTTTGCCCACAAGGCGATTGAAAAAGGCGCCGATGGTCTGGTGGCGGTGGCCGCCGGCGCCGGCGGCCATGCAGGCGTGAAGAGCCCGTTTGCCCTGATCCAGGAAATCCGCCAATGGTTTGACGGCCCGCTGGCCCTGTCGGGCGCGATTTCTACCGGCGGTGCGGTGCTGGCCGCGCAGGCCATGGGCGCCGACTTTGCCTACATTGGTTCGGCCTTCATTGCCACCGAAGAGGCGCGCGCTTCCGAGGACTACAAGCAGGCGGTGGTCGATTGCAATTCAGACGACATCGTCTACACCAACCTGTTCACCGGCGTGCACGGTAACTACTTGGCGCCGGCCATCCGCAAAGCTGGGCTCGACCCTGAGAACCTGCCCACCAGCGACCCCAGCAAGATGAACTTTGGCGGCGACATCGCAGCCAAAGCCTGGAAGGACATCTGGGGCTGCGGCCAGGGCATAGGCGCCATCGACAAGGTGCAGACCGCCGGTGATTACATCGCTCAACTGCGCCACGAATACGAAGAGGCACGCCGCCGGGTCTGCGCCTGAGGGCTTTGATGGGGCGGCACCGCCGCAACATCAGATGGCGTGGCGGCCCCGCAAAATCAACGAGGCTCGGATTCGGGAGTGGGAGCTGCGCCCTCGCAGCGATACGGCGGTCCATTGAGCCGGGTGACCCATCGACAGCCCCCATCGGGCCGAGGGCGGCCCTGCCACCAGGGTTGCGCTGGGCCTGCAAGAAGAGGAGCGGGAGCTGCCCGCTCGCAGCGATGCGGCTTTATTCCTTGATGTTGGCAGCCCGGATCAGATCGGTCCAGCGCTGCGAGTCGCTGGCCAAAAACTGCTTGAAAGAATCGCTGCTGCCGCCCACCGGGATCATGCCCATCTTGGCGATGCGCTCCCGTGCCTCTGGTTTGTTCAGCACCTGATCGATGGCCCGGTTGAGCCTGCTGACCACCGCCGCAGGCGTGCCAGCCGGGGCCACCACCCCAAACCAGGCGCCTACATGGTCAAAGCCGGCAATGCCGGCCTCGCTCATGGTCGGCACGTCGGCAAAGTCCGGATGGCGGCGCGCCGAGGTGATGGCCAAGGGCTTGACCCGCTTGGCCGCCACCTGCTCCTTCAGGCCGGACATGGTGTAGAAGGTGAAGTCGATGCGGCTGGCCATCACATCGGCCAGGCCCGGCGCAGCGCCCCGGTAGGGCACATGGGTCATCTGGGTGCCGGTGGTCTGGCCCAGCAGTGCGCCGGCCAAGTGGGCCGGCCCGCCATTGCCAGCCGATGAATAGGTCATGGGCCGGGTGCGGGCCAGCTTGATCAAATCTTGCAGCGACTGCACCGGCAGGTCTGGCGCAGTCACCAGGATGGTCGGCAGCACGGCGGTGTGCGCCACCGGCGCGAAATCCTTTTGCGGGTCCGGTGAATTGCGTCCGCTGAGGATGGGGTTGACGATGAAGGTCGATGCGGTCGACAGCAGGGTATAGCCATCGGGCTCGGCCTTGGCCACCGCATCGGTGGCCAGCTGACCGCTGGCACCACTGCGGTTTTCCACCACCACCGCCTGGCCGACCACCGTGCTCATCTCCTGCGCCAGCACCCGGGTGAACACATCGAGCGGCCCGCCCGCCGCAAAGCCCACCAGCAGCTTGATCGGCCGATTGGGAAAGTCCTGCGCTGCAAGCGGCAAACACAGCCCGAGCAGGCCGGCCAGGAGCAGGGGGCGACGAAGCAGACGCATGTGGGTCTCCGTGTGCAAAGTGGTAAGGGCAGGGCGAGGGCTGGGAGTCCGGGGCAGTATAGCCCTGAGCCTCGAAAAGGAACTCGTGTTTCCCTCTTGGAAACCTGGAGCATCTCCCAGGCTGCGTGATCTGTCTGCGCTGGCTGACGGGGCTCTGGCAATGTCCCTTAGTCGAAGGGCGCTTGTACTCCCTTCAAAAATGATGGCTATTGACACCATAATTAATGATGGTTAGATTAACCCCATGAGAGCGGAGCGAATTTTCTACGACAAGGCTGTCTTGCCAGACGGAGCCATTGTCGAGATGACCATCTGGCAGCTCCCAAAACCATCGTTTGAAAGGCCGCACGGGTTGAAGTACAGCCTCTTTTATGGGCGTGATGGAGTCCGCATCGTGGGGTACGACAACGAACGCGGCAAGGGTGACCACAAACACATCGGTGAAGTGGAAACTCCCTACAAGTTTGAGAGCGTGGAAAAGTTGGTGGCTGATTTTTTGGCCGATGTTGAAAGGGCGACGAATGAGCAGGACACCTAAAGTTCAAGTCAATGTGGGCAGCTTGGCCGACATGGGCCAGCGGTTTGCTCAGGCCTGGAATCGCGCTGCAGCAGGTGAGCAGGTTCAAGAGACCCATGTGACCTTTCTCAAGGTCCAAACCATGCTGGACACGCTGTCCCCTCGCCGCCTTGAGCTGCTACGCCATGTCCGCCAGCACGGCGCCAGCAGCACCAGAGAACTGGCGCATGCACTGGGCCGGGACTACAAAAACGTGCATCAGGATGTTGCCGTTTTGGAGGCGACGGGCTTGCTGATCCGCGAAGGTCGAAAGCTGTCTGCTCCATGGGACGAGTTGCAGGCGCATGTTTCTTTGTTGCCGTCCTGACCTGCCTGGCCGACCATGCGGAGAGGCATGATGGCCGGCAGGGCTGAGTGCGGCGTCGCACCGGTTACCTTGTTTTTGGGCTCACAGCCGGGACCGACAACAAGTAGACCGTGCCCTTGATGCGTGCTTACCAAAAGAAGGTAACGGCTCATCGCGTACTCACGCAACCCGTCTTCGTCGGTATCCGCCTCTGAAAAAACGCGATCTCGGTCTGGTGCGACACCCGGCTTGTCTCCGGCAGTTTGTGCGAAGGCTCAGGCTCTGGATGCACCACGGCTGAGCTTGGCGATGTATTCCTTAAGCACACCATCCATGCGTGACTGCCAGCCCTCGCCGGTCGCTTTGAAATACTCCAGCACCTCTGGGCTGTAGCGAATCGAGACCAGTTTTTTCTTGGATTCCAGCGCAGGCCGGCCGCGCGGGGCGCGAACCATGGACTTGAGCTGGCTTGGCGTCAGAGGCTGTGCGTCTGGATCGGCCTTGGCAGCGGCAGTGATGACCCGGTCTTCGGCAATGCTAGGCATGACGACACTGGGGCGTTTAGTTGTCTTTGACATAGTGCTTCACCTCTCGACGATTGGCACGGCGCAGGCTGATGAATCTGCGCACGCGGTGGCGATCCACGAAAGCCACGTAATACAAGATGCCAGTACGTGGAGCCAGGGCGATCATTCGACGCTCGCCGTACTCGAACCGATCGTCAACCCAAACCAGCGCTTCGTCCCAATCCAACTCAGAGGCGAGAGCTAATGACACCCCGTGTTTTGCGAGGTTAGATTGATTTTTGAGTGGGTCGAACTCAATCAGCACGCTTTAATGTAGCTACATTAAAGAAGAGGGTCAACCGTGACGGTGGCGGACGACTGCAATCTTGTGTATCTCGGAGACCTCGCCACCCGCCCGGCCAAGGTCGGCAGCCAAGAGGCGACCTTCCCATCAGACAGCTCAGTGGCCAAGGTCCCTAAAACGCTTTCCCGGAAAAACACCCGAACTCCCCCAACCCAACAGTGCCAGATCGTCACCAAGCTTGACCCCTCGTCAAAGTACTGTATATTTATCCAGTCTTTGGAGCCCATCTGTGTTCCGCCGGCAAAGCCGCGGGGATGGGCTGCTGTGTTGTCATGTCTTTGCCTGCTCATGCTTTGCCTGATGTTTGGCGCGCCAGTGAGTTGGCGCGGCAGCCGGGTCTGGTGCTGCCCACCGGTCATGCCGCGCTGGATGCGGCCTTGCCGGGCGGCGGCTGGCCGGTGGGGGGCATGAGTGAGTTGCTGCAGGCGCCGGGTGTGCATGCCGAATGGGGCTTGCTGGCGCCGGCTTTGAGCCAGTTGGCGGCGCAGGCGCTGCGGCCTGTGCGCTCGTCGGTGGTGCTCATCGGCGCGCCTTTTGTGCCCTTTGGCCCAGCGCTGGCCGCGCGGGCCTGCGCGCCGGGCGCTTTGCTGCAGGTGCAGGCCGATGGCCTGAGCGACCGGCTGTGGGCGGCCGAGCAGGCCCTGCGCTGTGCCGATGTGCCAGCGGTGCTGCTGTGGCTGGGGGCGGTGGCAGCCGGGCCCTTGCGGCGCTTGCAGACGCTGGCACAGGAGCACAGCCGTCTGCTGTTTGTCTGCCGGCCGCCAGCGGCCCGGCAGGAGGCCTCGCCTGCGCCCTTGCGGCTGCTCTTGGACTGGTCAGTGCCTGCTGCGCTTGAGAGCGGCGGGCAGCCACCGGCTTTGCAGGTGGAGGTGTTCAAACGGCGGGGGCCGCCGCTGGCCGCGCCCTTGCTCTTGCAGATGCAGCCGAGCGCCTTGCAGCACTTGCTGGCGGCCAGCCACGCGCAGGCGCGACGCCGTCGGGCGCGGCTGGTGCAGAACCTGGCGCTTGCGGAGGTGCCCGATGCTGTGGATCGCGCTCAGAGCCTGGCCTGAGGCCGGGCTTGTCGATGCCGGCAGCCTGCAGGCGCTCGCCTGCCACGCCCTGCGCTGCACCCCCCGGGTGAGCTTGGTGCCGGCGGCGGTGCTGATGGAGGTTTCTTCCAGCCTGCGCCTGTTTGGCGGGCTCTCGCCCATGCTGGCGCAGTTGCGCCAGCAGATTTTGGCCAGCGGCATGGTCGAGGCAGTGGCTTTGCAGGCAGCCCCGGGCCAGACCGCGCTGCAGGCCCTGGCGCGTTTGCAGCTGGGCCTGCCCTGGCGCGAGTCGGCCCGCATTCCCATCGGGAAGTTGCCCCTGGCCTGCCTGAGCGCAGCCGGGCCTCATTTGTCGGTGCTCGAGCGCCTGGGCTGCCGGCAATGGCAGGACCTGCGGGCCTTGCCGCGTGACGGCGTAGCCCGCCGCTTTGGCCAGGGCCTGCTCGATGCGCTGGACCAGGCCTATGGCGATCGGCCCGATCTTTGCGACTGGCTGCAACTGCCCGAGGTCTTTGAAGACCGCTTGCAGTGGCCCAGCGGCGTCGAACATGCCCAGGCCCTGCTGTTTGCCGCTCGCCGCCTGTTGCAGCGCCTGCAGGCCTGGCTGCTGGCCCGCAGCCAAGGGGTACTGGGCTTGGAGTTGCATTGGCAGATCGACGCGCGCCGGGGCAGCAGCGCGCCGGCGCTCTTGCCGCTGCGCCTGAGCGAGCCCACGCAAGACATGGCCCATGTGCTGCGTCTGCTGGCCGAGCGGCTGGCCGGCCTGCGCCTGAGCGCACCGGTGCAGGCCCTGGTGCTGCGCACGGTCGAGACGGTTCCGGTGCGGCTGGAGAGCCAGAGCCTTTTGCCAGACGAGCAGCGTCGAGGCGAGAGCCTGGTGCAGTTGGTGGAACGCCTGGTCCAACGCTTGGGCAGCGCGCAGGTCCAGCGCTGGCAAGCGTGCGAACGCCATGTGCCCGAGTGCATGCAGCAGTGGTTGCCGGCTTTGGCGGTGGACTCTGTGGCGGGGCTGGGCGGTATGGCGCCGCATCGCCGCGAGGGCGCAGCTCCCACAAGGTCTCCCACAAGGTCTCGGGCGATCTCACATCCGGAGCCTTTAGCCGTTTCGGCAGCCAGCTTAAAAGCAGGTTCGAAAGCAGGCGGCGTGGGTCAAGGTTTGGGCTCAGCCTCCACCCCAACCCTCCCCCAAAGGGGAAGGGAGAAAAAGACGGGATCTGATGTCTTCCCACAAGGGGGAGGCTGGGGGCAGGGCGATCTGCTTCCCACCTGGCTTTTGCCCAAGCCTGAGCCTTTGCGGCTACAGGGCGAGCGGCCCTGCTATGGAGGGCCGTTGGCCCTGCTGGTGGGGCCGCAGCGGCTGGAAAGCAGCGCCTGGATGGCGCTGGCGCAGGCGGTGCAGCCGCAGCCTGCCGAGGGTTCGGTCATGCGCGACTACTTCATTGCCCGCAGCGCGCAGGCTGGCCTGCTTTGGATTTACCGCGAGCGTCGGCCCGATGCGGCGCAATCGTGGTTTTTGCACGGCATCTTTGCCTGAGGCCCGGCCATGGCATTTGTTTTGCCCAACTACGCAGAGCTGCATGCGCTGAGCAACTTCAGCTTTCAGCGCGGTGCCTCGCAACCTGACGAGTTGGTCGAACGGGCCCGGGCCTTGGGTTATTCGGCGCTGGCCTTGAGCGACGAGTGCTCGGTGGCCGGCGTGGTGCGGGCGCACCAGGCGGCCAAGGCCTGCGGCCTGCAGCTGATGCCGGGCGCGGAGTTTCGCCTGCATGAGCAGCCGGTGCGCCTGGTGGTGCTGCCACACGACATGCAGGGCTGGGGCGATTTGTGCGAGTTCATCACGGCGGCGCGGCAGGCCGGGCAGGGCACGGATGCGGGTTACCGGGTGGCCCTGGGCGAGGCGGCGTTTGAGCGGCTGCGCGCCTGCGAGCTGCTGCTGTGCCCCCTGATCGAGCAGCCCATCGACACGGCGGTGCTGGCCAGCTTGCTGCACTGGGCCCGTGCGCTGTGGGCGGGTCGGCTGTGGTTGGCGGTGCATCTGCAGCAGCGGCTCGACGATGCGCTGCGACTGCAGCAACTCGAGCAGCTGTCCGAGCGCACCGGCGTGCCCCTGGTGGCCGCTGGCGGCGTGCTGATGCACCTGCGCTCGCGCAAGCCCCTGCACGATGTGATAACCGCCATCGGCCTGGGCTGCACCGTGCGCGGGGCCGGGCGGGCGCTGCAGCCCAATGCCCAGGCCCATCTGCGCTCGCGTCTGCGGCTGGCCGAGCTCTACCCGCCTGATTTGCTGGCGGCCACTTTGACGGTGGCGGGGCGCTGCCGCTTCAGCCTCGATGAGATTCGTGCCCACTATGCCTATCCCCGCCATGACAGCGTGCCGGCCGGCCACACGCCGTTGCAGTGCTTGCAGCGGCTCACCGAGGAGGGCCTGCGCGAGCGCTACCCGCAGGGCGCGCCGGTGCCGGTGACGCAGCAGATCGCGCATGAGCTCAGCTTGATTGCCGAACTGCACTATGAGATGTATTTCCTGACGGTGTACGACATCGTGCGCTTTGCCCGCTCGCAGGCAATTTTGTGCCAGGGGCGCGGCTCGGCAGCCAATTCAGCGGTGTGCTATTGCCTGGGCATCACCGCGATCGATCCGGCCGAGAGTCGACTGCTGTTTGAGCGTTTCATCAGCCGCGAGCGGCTGGAGCCGCCCGACATTGATGTGGACTTCGAGCACCAGCGGCGCGAGGAGGTCATTGCTTACATCTACCGACAGTACGGCCATGAGCGCGCGGCCATTGCCGCTACGGTGATCCGCTACCGGCCGCGCAGCGCATTGCGCGATGTGGGCAAGGCCCTGGGCCTGCAGCCCGAGATGATTGAGTCCCTGAGCCGAGACTGCAGTTGGCTGGGCCGCGACCCAGAGCCGCCGGCCTGGCCCGAAGGCGTCGATCCGCAGGACCCGGCCGTGCAGCAGTGGCTGGCGCTGACGCTGCAAGCCTTGGACATGCCGCGCCATTTGGGTCAGCATGTAGGCGGCTTTGTGCTCACCCACGACAAGCTCACCCGGCTGGTGCCGGTGCAGCCTGCGGCCATGCAGGATCGCTACATCATCCAGTGGGACAAGGACGACCTCGAGGCGGTCGGCCTGATGAAGGTCGATGTGCTGGCCCTGGGCATGCTCTCGGCCATTCGCGGCTGTCTGGACCTGCGTCAACAGTGGCGCGGCAGTGCGCTGCAGATGCATCAGATCCCGGCAGATGATGGCGCCACCTACGACATGATCTGCGCCGCCGACACCGTGGGCGTGTTCCAGATTGAAAGCCGAGCCCAGATGGGCATGCTGCCACGCCTGCAGCCGCGCTGCTACTACGACCTGGTGGTGCAGGTGGCCATCGTGCGGCCGGGTCCGATCCAGGGCGGCATGGTGCACCCCTATCTGGAGCAGCGCCGGCGCCTGCGCCGCGCTTTGGCTCCCACAGGGAAAGTGCAGGGGCATGCAGCACAGCTCAATGCTTTGACGCCCTCCCCCTCTGGGGAAGGGCAGGGGCGGGGGCCAGCGGCGGTACAAGACGACGCCTTTGCCCCAGCTCACTCCCAGAGGAAGCCGGAACACCCCGAACTCGAACCCGCCCTGGGCCGCACCCTGGGCGTGCCGATTTTCCAGGAGCAGGTGATGCAGATCGCCATGATCGCCGCCGACTTCACACCGGGCGAGGCCGATCAGCTGCGCCGCGCCATGGCCGCCTGGAAACGCAAGGGCGGGCTCGACCCTTTCCGGCAGCGCCTGGTCGGCCGCATGGTCGAGAAGGGCTACGACCCTGAGTTTGCCCAGCGCATCTTCAGCCAGATCGAGGGCTTTGGCGAGTACGGCTTTCCGGAGAGCCACGCCGCCAGTTTTGCCAAGCTGGTCTATGTGAGCTGCTGGCTCAAGCGCCATGAGCCCGCTTGCTTTTTGGCCGCCATGCTCAATGCCCAGCCGCTGGGCTTTTATTCGCCCTCGCAGCTGGTGCAGGACGCGCGCCGGCACGGCATTGAAGTGCGGCCGGTGGATGTGATGAGCAGCAGCTGGGATTGCACGCTGGAGCAGGTGTCGGCGGCCTGCGCGCAGCCTGCCGTACGTCTAGGCCTGCGCATGGTCTCAGGTATGTCTAAGGTTGGCGCCGAACGCCTGCTGGCGGCCAGGGGCCAGCAGCCCTTTGCCAGCGTGGAAGACTTGGCTTTGCGCGCCGAGCTCGGTCGGCGCGATCTGGACGCCCTGGCGGCGGCCGATGCGCTGGTGGCCTTGGCGGGTCACCGGCGCCAGCAGGTCTGGGCCGCCTCGGCCCTGCAGCCGGCGCCGGCCCTGTTGCGTTCGGTGCCGGTCCATGAGCCGGCCCTGCAACTTATCCCCATGGCCGAGGCCCAGGACATCGTGGGCGACTACCACGCCCTGGGGCTGACCCTGCGCCGTCACCCCTTGGCTCTGCTGCGTCCAGCGTTGGCGCGGCGCGGTCTGCTTGCGGCTGGCCAACTGGAGGCCCTGCCCGACGGCCGCCGGGTGGCCGCCTGCGGCATCGTGACGGTACGCCAGCAGCCATCGACTGCCAAAGGGACAACTTTTCTCACTCTGGAAGATGAATCGGGCTCGGTCAATGTGATCGTCGGTCGGCCGCTGCGCGAGCGCCAGCGCAACGAGTTGCTGCACGCGCGCTTGTTGGCTGTCTGGGGCGTGTGGCAACGCGTTGAAGACGACGGGCTGGCGCCCGGCCATGGCCGGGTGCGCAATCTGGTGGCC
>JBAXEN010000113.1:0-11437 GCA_037140415.1 Betaproteobacteria bacterium
TCGGTGCCCTGGGCGACGATCACATCGACCCCGGCCTGCATATGGCGGGCCGCATGTTCGGCTTTACCGCACATCGCGCCGATCACGATCTCGCGTTCGCGCAGCAGGGCGATCACATCGGGCGGGGGCGAGCCCAGCGCGCTGACCACCATCTTGACCTGTGGATGCTCAAGCGCTACAGCCAGCAGGCGGCGTGCGCCGTCGGGCGTCATGCTGCCACGGCCTTCGACGATCTCGCGGGTGATGCGCTCGCGCTCGCCGTCGGGCAGCGGCGGCACATTGGCCTGGCTGAGCAAGTGGTCCATGAAGGCGCGGTGTTCGCTCGGGATCATGGCGGCCAGGTCTTCGGCACTGGCCTCTTCCGCCTGCTTGTCGTAGGCGGTGGGAATGATCACATCCACCCCATAAGGCCGCCCGTCCACATGCTGGTCGATCCAGCGCAGCTCGGCCTCGAGCTGTTGCGGCGAGAAGGTGGCCGCGCCCAGCACGCCAAAGCCGCCGGCCTTGGTGACGGCAACGACCACATCTCGGCAATGGGAGAATGCAAAAATCGGCAGTTCGCAGCCGAGCCGCCGACACAGAGGGGTTTGCATGGCTTGGAACTCTTGGTTTCGGTGGACAGCAGCAGCGCCAGGCGCTGCCGGGCTTTAGAGGGCGATGCCCAGCTTCTTGACCACCGCCGACCAGCGCGCCACCTCGCTCGTCACATAGGCACGGGCCTGGGCCGGATTGGAGTTGCTGATGGGCTGTATGCCCTGCTGCAGCAGCCGCTCGACCACGGCCGGTTTTTCCATCACGCGCGAGACGGCCTTGGCAATCGGTTCGATCAGCGCCGCTGGCGTGCCCAGCGGAGCGGCCAGCAGGTTGCAGGTGCCGGCGATCAGGTCCATGCCGGCTTCGCGGGCGGTGGGGATTTCGGGCGCGATTTTTTCGCGCGCCTCGGCCATGGTGCAGATGATGCGCAGCCGGCCCGATTTATGGTGCGGCAGCAAGGTGGCCGATGTTTCGATGTTCATCTGCACCGTGCCGGCCAGGGTGTCATTGATGGCTGGCGCGCTGCCCGCGTAGGGCACGTCCAGGATATTGATGCCGGCGCGGTCCTTGAACAGCTCGCCGGCCAGGTGCACGGTGGTGCCCAGGCCCGCATGGCCATAGGAGAGCTTGCCCGGGTTGTCTTTGCAGTAGGCCACCAGTCCCGGCAGGTCGCGCACCGGCACGCTCGGGTGCAGGGCGATCACGAAGGGCGCGTTGGACATCAGCGCGATCCACTGAAAGTCATCCACCGGGTTGTAGGGCGTCTTGGCACGCGAGATCGGCGCTGAGATGGCGGTCGAACCGGTGGCCAGCATCAGGTGGTTGCCGTCTTTGGGGGCCCGCAGGAAGCTGATGGCCACCGTCATGCCGCCGCCGCCGGGGCGGTTTTCCACCACCACGGCGCGGCCGAGTTCTTCACGCAGTGCGTCGGCTAAAAAGCGGGCGAACAGGTCGCCCGAGCCGCCCGGCGGAAAGCCCACCGCCAGGCGCAGGCTGTTGTCCTGAGCCAGGACAGGCTGTCCCACCAGCATCCCACAGGCCGAGGCGGCTGCCGTGGCCATGAGCTGACGTCGGGAGGGAAGGTGGATTGTCCTGGCCATGGATTTACTCCTGAATTTCGAACCAGAAGTCCAGCACGTCGCCGGTGCGCTTTTCGGCAAAGCGGGTGATCACCGGTGTGCCGACCTTGAGCTTCTCAGCGGCCCGGCCGCTGTCGCTCAGATCCAGTCCCTTGAAGAAGCCACCAATGGCGGTATCGGCTCCCTTGAGCAGCACATAGCCGAAGGCATAGGGGGGATCGGGCAGGCCGTTGAAGGCGGCGTAGACGATGGTGAAGCACTCAATGCTGCCTTCCGGGCCAACCGGCACCCAGTCGCGGGTGGGCTCAAGGGTTTCGTCGGAGAAAGCCCGTGGCGGCACCATCACCCGGCCGGACTTGGCGTCGCGACGGCCGTAAATTTGCTTGTTGTCGCGCAACTGCTGGAAGAACCAGCTGGCGGTCTCGCCCAGGGCGTGACGGTAGGTGATGTCCCACTTCTCGATGCGTGTCATCAGTTCCATGATCTTTGTCCTTTGTACAGTGTTCTTTGATTGCTTGTTCAGGCTTCGACGACCATTGCGCCGAAGAATTGGTGGTCGCCACCGTTACCAGTGCCCAGGCCCCGCTTGGCGCCCTTGACCTGGTGGGCGCCCGCGCGGCCCCAGACCTGCAAGGCTGCCTCGGCCACCCGGATCATGGCGGTGGCCGCAATCGGGTTGGCGCACAGGGTGCCGCCCGACGGGTTGACCACGTTGCGTGAGCCGATGTGGAACTCGCCTGCGCGCAGCATGGCTGGCGAGGCGCCCAGGGCGGCCAGCCCGGCGGCCTCGATGGCATGGAACTCGGTGTTACTGAAGGGCGCGTATACCTCGGCCACATCGATCTGCGCCACCGGGTCGGTGACGCCGGCCATTTTGTAGGCGCGGTCGATGGCTTCTTTGAGCGCCAGGGCGTCGCCGTGGTCGGCGCTGTAGCCATTGCCCATGCGGTCGCCAATGAAGTAGCTCTCCGAGCTGTGGCCCACCCCGGTGATCCAGACCGCGTCCAGCGCATTGCGGCGGATATAGTCCTCCGAGGCCAGCACCATGGCGCAGCCGCCGCTCGATTGCGGGCAGGCGTCGAACAACTTGATGGGCCAAGACACCATGCGCGAAGCCATGACCTCTTCAATGGTGGTGGGCTTGCGCAGATGGGCGTTGGGGTTGAGCGAGGCGTGATAGCGGTTTTTAACCACCACCCGCGCCATGTCTTCCTCGGTCATGCCGTATTTGTGCATGTAGCGCACCGCCGACATGGCCAACATGGTGATGGTGCCCAGCGGCAGTGAGCGCTCGTAGGTCGGGTCCCAGATCTTGTTGAGAATGGTCTGCGAGTCACCGCACTCGCCGATCTTGTCGGCGCCGGCCACCAGGACCAGGTCACAGGCGCCCGCCAGAATGTGCGAGTGCGCAGCGGCCAAGGCCGACAGCCCGGTGGATCCACCGGTGTTGATGCGCATAAAGCGCTTGTTGCGGGCGCCGACGGCGTCGATGCCCTGGCGCTCGGCGTTGGAGATACCCAGCAGGGCGTCGGGCGCCAGCGAATAGACAACCGCTTCGATTTCGTCGAGCTCGCGCTTGCAGTCGGCCATGGCCAGCGAGACGGCCTCGCGCACCAGCTCCGGGTAGTTTGCGTCGTCGCGCCGGGCCTGGTGGCGGGTTTGGCCTATGCCGATGATGCCGACACGGGGAAACTTTTTCATGACGGGACTCCCGTGGGCTGGTCGCCGAAGACGACGACGGTGTTGTAGTGCATGGCCTGTCCGCTGGCGCCGTGCGCCAGGGCGCGGCGGGCGCCGCGCTTTTGGTGCGCGCCGGCGCGACCGCGGATCTGGTTGGCCGCCTCGGTGATGCGCAGCAAGCCGCTGCAAAACAGCGGATTAAAGCTCAGCGCGCCACCCGACAGGTTGACCGGCAAAGAGCCGTCTTGGCCGAAGCGGCCGTCGCCGGCTGCTGCCACCCACTGCTCGCGCGGGCACAGACCCAAGCCTTCGAGGGCCAGCAATTGCTGGTAGCCGGTGGCATCGGCCACTTCAGCCAGGTCGAACTGGGGCTGGCCTTCGATGCCGGCCTCGCTGTAGGCCTGTGCAGCCGCAGCTTGCAAGGACGGAAGCTGAGCCAGCTTGCGGTCGCCGATCCAGGCCGGCTCGGTGGCCCAGCCCATGCCCTGCACCCAGGCCACTTGCGCTTGGGGGTGTTGGGCAACCCATTCGTCGCCAGCCAGCACCAGGGCGACCGCGGCAAAGGCCGGTGCGCTGACCATGCCTTCGGTGAGCGGGTAGCGCAGCATCTTGCTGCGCTCAATCAGCACTGGCTCGCGGGGCGAGGCCGCATATTCCGGATAAGCGTAGGTGCCGTTGTGGCGGTTGCTCTCGGTGACCTGAATCGCCGCCTTGCGCAGGCCGGGTACATTGGCTTCCAGGGCCACAGCCAGCAAAGCGTCAGCAGCCAGGTCGTCCTGCGGCAGGGGGCGGTGGAAGTAGGGGTCGGTGGCCAGGCGCTGGGTTTCCGGCAGGTTTTGATTTTCCAGCGGACTCCAAGCGATGACCAGTTGCGTGGCGTACATGCCCGAGCGCACCCGCAGCGCGCCCATCACAAAGGCATGCTCAGCGCAGGAGGGGGTGCTCAGGATGTCACGGTGCACGCCGCCAACCGCGCCAGAGGCCATCATGATGGAAATGGCGCGACCGTCGTACTGGTCGTTGGCTGCGACCATGATGCCATCGATGTCCTCGATGGTCATGCCTGCATCTCGCAGCGCAGCCTGGGTGACTTGATGTAGCGCTTCCTCTAGCGAGGTGCGCCCACTGTCGCGGGGCGCAAACAGGGCGCTCCCGACGACAGCGACCTTGATGTCATTGTCCATGGTTACTTTCATGTATGAATCGATCAGTCTGCGCCGGCTCAGGCGGCAGACCACCCTTTCCCTTGTTGTTGTAATTTCGAATTCACGAAAAAATATACGGGGTTTCGAAACTATAGCAGAGCGCGGGATTTTCTGCCAGGCTGCGGGGGCAGGGGTCTGACGGGCCCTGTGGCCTCTTGCCCCAGCCCGGGCCTGTAGCTCATGCGGAGGCGCTGCGGCGGGGCTTCTCGCTCTTGTTGGGGGTGTTGTCCCGAATGTGACCCATGGCCTTTTCAATCATCTCGGCGCAATTGCGCCCGGCTGGCAACAGTTGGCGCTCATGCGCACGGGTGGCGCGGGTGGCCAGCACCGATACGTGAACCGCGGCGGCCAGCGAGCCCGCTGCGTCATGCACTGGAAAGGCGTAGCCGACGATACCCGCCGACGACTCTTCCTGGCTCTTGGAATAACCCACCTCTCGGATGCGCTCGTATTCGCGCTCGAGTTCTTTTTTGTCGATGATGGTGTTGGGGGTGAGCTTGGGCAGCTTATCGGCCAGCGCCAGGCTGGCGAGCTTGTCGTCAAAAGCGGCAAACAGCTTGCCTGTGGCGGTGCTGTGTAAAAACAGCGGTTCGCCCAAGCGGATGTCCAGGGAGATGCGGCGGGTGCCAAGAATGCGGTCGGCGTAGATCACCCGCTTGCCCAGGCGCAGGCCCAAGTAGACATCGTCGCCGATGTCCTTGGCCAGGTCCTGCAGCGGGCGGCGTGCCAAGCTGCGCAGGTCCAGCGATTGCACCGTGCGCAAGGCCAGCGCCACCGTGCGCGGGCCGACGGTGTAGCGCAGATCGTCGTCGACGCTCACCACATCGGCGCTGACCATGGTCTGCAGCGCGTTGTGCACGCTGCTGACCGGCAGGTTCAGAGCCTGCTTGATTTCGGTGAGTTTGAGGCCCTGCTTGTGCGACAGCAGCAAGTTCAGGATGTCGAAGGTGCGAAGGTAGCGTTGAGGGTTCATGGCAATGTGATGCTTGAGGCCAGCGGGCGCAAAGAAACAAAGCAGCTCCGCAGAGCGCTCAGTAGGGCACGGCGTTCAGATTCATGTCTTTGACAAAGGAGCGAGCGGCCTGCTGCGGGTACTCCATGACCACCACCTCGGCGCCTTTAGGTCCTGCCTGGATCTGGACCTCTTCGCCCGGCCCGCTCCAGATCACGGCCAGTGCCTCCAGGTCGCCCTCGCTGGTGCTGGCCTGCCCGCAGGTGAGCACATGAAAGCGCCCGGCGCTGCCGGGGCTGGGCGCTGGCGCCAGGCCACTGGCCTTGGGCGGCAAACGCATGATCCAGGCGCCGGGCCCACCTGGCTCGGGCGCAATCAGGGTTTCCTGCTCGGGCGCGCCCAGCTGCAGCAGCGCTTGCGTGTCTGCGGTGCGTTGCGGCGCAGCGTGCTTTTGCATTTTGGGGATGCGCAGCAGCAGGTCGCTGCGCTTGTTGGGCAGAATCCAGGCGCCTTGGTCGCTGACCGCGCGCAGTGTGAGGTACTCCAGCCCACGCTCATCGGCCTTCAATGGCCCATAGGCTGAATGGGGCGAGGCATAGTGCACTTCCAGGTGGCGCACCACGTGCTGGCCCAGGCTGGCACCACCGCCGACGAACAACTGGAATTGGTGCTCTTGGTGAAAGTGGGTGGGCAAAACGCAGTGCGGGTCTTGCTGGACCAGGAAGGCTTGGGGTCGGGGCAGGCCCGGGCCCGGTGGCGGTTCGATGAAATCAATCACCGCGCCACGAAAGTGGGGCAGTTCAACCCGGCGGTAGGTGGGTCGGCTTAGTTCCAGTGATTGTTGCAAGATCATGCGCGGCCTGCTGGGTTGTTGTTGACCCGGATCGGAATTTTTCGCTCGAACATTCTAGGGCGAGCTGGCGAGATGGCATGGCTCCTAGGTGTCACCTGGCGGCTTGTCAAGGCAAAAAGAGGCTGTTAAACTTTTCGAAAAAATAGATATCTTTTCCAGATATCGAAATCTTAGCAGATTGTTGCTGCTGCCCTGCGCTCTATTTTTCATCTCAGGAGATTCGATGGAACTCGGTTTTTTCACCATGCCTATGCATCCCATTGGCAAGGACTGGCAGCAGAGCTTGCGCGAAGACAGGCAGGCCTTCATATTGGCCGATGAGCTGGGTTTTGTCGAGGGTTACTGCGGCGAGCATGCCACCGATCCTGAGGAAAACATCACCTCCTCGGCCTTGTTCATGGCCACTTTGGTCGACGCCACCAAGCGCATCAAGCTGGGCACCGGCACGCTGAACATGCCCAACCATCACCCGGCGGCTGTGGCCGGCCAGATCGCCATGCTCGACCATTTGCTCGGCGGGCGCTTTATCCTGGGCATCAGCCCTGGCGCCTTGCCGTCAGACGCCGAGGTCTACGGCAATATGGACATGAACCGGCCGGCCATGTTTCTGGAGGCCATCAACCAGTTGCTGCAGATCTGGGCCAGTGACCCCCCCTATGACATCAAAGGGCAGTTCTGGAACATCAGCACAGCCCGCACCCACATTCCCGAAACCGGCATGGGGACGGTGCCCAAGCCGCTGCAGCGGCCGCACCCGCCCATCGTGGTGACCGCAGTGGCGCCGTTTTCGCAAGGCATCACCGAAGCGGCGGCGCGCGGCTGGGACCCGATTTCTGCCAACTTCCTGCTGCCCAAGTGGGTGCGCAGCCATTGGACCAAATACGAGGAGGGCTGCAACCGGGTGGGGCGGGTGGCCGATCCGGCCAACTGGCGTGTGGCCAAGACGGTGTTTGTGTGCGAAGACGAGGCCAAGGCCCGTGCCTACGCCACCGGCAGCGATGGCCCTTACTACTACTATTACCGATCCCTCTACAGCAAGCTCAAACGGCGCGGCGCGCTCGATGTGTTTCGCTCCGACCCCAAGCAGCCCGATTCTGAAATCACGCTGGAGAGCGTGATCGACAAGCTGGTGATCTACGGCTCGCCCCAGCGCGTGGCCGATCAGCTGCAGGCCCTGCGCCAGGAGACTGGGGACTTTGGCACGCTCATGTATGCCGGCGTTGACTGGACCGATCCTGAATTGGCGCGCCGTTCGATGCAGCTGATGGCCGAAAAGGTTGTACCGCTGATGCAGGCTTGAGCCCGGGCCGGCGCGTGAACGAAGCCTTGCTCGATGGCCAGCACGATGGCCGGCAGCTGCGTCAGGCACTGGCGCGCTTTGCCACCGGAGTGACGGTCATCACCACCTGCACCGAGCAGGGGCTCAGACTCGGGTTGACCGTCAATTCCTTTTCGGCGCTCTCGCTCGATCCCGCCTTGGTGCTCTGGAGCATGGTCAAGCGCTCGGCGTCGCTCGCCGACTTCGTGGCTTCGGGGCAGTTCGCAGTCAATGTGCTGGCGCTGGAGCAGGCCGATGTCTCGCACCACTTTGCCACGGCGCAGGGCGATCGTTTCACCCGGCATGCCTTTGAGGAGGGGCTCGGCGGCGTCCCCTTGCTGGTGGGCGCTTTGGCGAGCTTTGAATGCCAGACCGCGCGCACTGTGGATGGCGGCGACCATGTGCTTTTCATAGGCCGCGTGCAGCGCATACGCTGGAACGATGGGCCGCCGCTGGTGTTCAGCGCCGGGCGCTATTGCAGCACCCAAGCGCTGCCCGCCGCTGGCGCCCAGGCCGACGTGGATGCGGTTTGGAATGGATTGGGCTGAGCCCGTAACTTATTGGATGACAGAGGAAGAATCATGAGCACCCCCATGCCGGTCAGTCGCACCATTCCAGCCTTGCTGCGTGAGCAGGCGCTCGAACATGGCCAGCGCGAGGCGATCGTTGCTGGCTCCGAGCGACTGAGCTACAGCCAGCTGCATCAGCAGGTCTTGCACACTGCGCGCGCTTTGGCGGCGCTGGGTGTCAAGCGAGGCGACCATGTGGCCATTCTCATGGGCAACCGGGTCGAATGGGTGTTGTCTTTTCTTGCACTGCAGCAGCTGGGCGCTGTGGCGGTGGGCTTGAACACCTGGGCCACGCCCCGCGAGCTTGAATTCGCGCTCTCGCACGCCCAGATCAGCTGCCTGATCACGGTCGACAGCTTTCGGCGTTCGGACTACCGGGCGGTGCTGGCCGATATGGCGCCCCATGCGCAGCGTCTGCCTGACTTGCGCCGCACGGTCTGGCTGGCGGCCGACCCGCAGCGTCCACCCCAGCTGGATGCACAAGCGGGTGAATTGAGCTGGCAGGACCTGATGGCTTTGGCCCCTCAGGTCGCGCAGACTCAGGTTGAAGCAGCAGGCGAGGCGGTGAGCCCTGACGACGTCGGCATGCTGCTCTACACCTCGGGCTCCACTGCAACGCCCAAAGGCATCTTGCTGCAGCAGGGCCACTGGATCACCAATTCCTTTCATATTGGTGAGCGCCAGCATGTGACCCATGAAGACCGGGTCTGGCTGGGGGTGTCCTTGTTTTGGAGTTTCGGCAGCGTCAATGCCATGCCCAATTTGCTCAGCCATGGAGGCTGCGTGGTGCTGCAGGAGCATTTTGATGCGGGTGGGGCTTTGGAGCTGATTGAGCGTGAGCGCTGCAGCATTGTTTATGTGACGCCCAATATGGTGCAGGCCATGAGCGATCACCCCGACCGCGTGCGCCGTGACCTGAGCAGCCTGCGCAGCGGTGCCACCATCGGCACGCCCGAGCAGATCGGCCAGGTGGTGGCTCTGGGCGTGCGCGAGATTTGCAACGTCTACGGCCTGAGCGAGACCTATGGCAATTGCGCCGTCATCGACGCGGCTGAGCCGCTGGAGATGCGTCTGCACTCGGTGGGTCAGCCGCTGCCGGATGTGACAGCGCGCATTTGCCACATTGAGACGGGTGCGGTTTTGCCGGTGGGCGAGGTCGGCGAAATCCGCATCCGGGGCCCGCTGTTTCTGGCCTATTACAAAGAGCCGGAGAAAACCCGCGAGTCCTATGACGAGGACGGCTACTTTCGCAGCGGTGACCTCGGTTTGCTCGACGAGCAAGGGCGGCTGTATTACCGCGGCCGACTCAAGGAAATGATCAAGAGCGGCGGCATCAATATCGCCCCTGTTGAGGTGGAAGAGAGCTTGATGCGCCACCCCTCGGTGCTGACGGCCTATGTGATCGGTGTGCCCCATCCCACGCTCGATGAGGCCTTGGTGGCCATCATCATTACCCAGCCGGGCGCACAGGCGCAGCCCGATGCACTCAAGGCCCATTGCCAGCGGGAGCTGGCGGCCTACAAGGTGCCTTCGCGCTTTCATTTCACCACCCCGGATCAGCTTCCGCTGACCACCACCGGCAAGTTGCAGAAAATGAAGCTGCATACCTTGCTCGACTGATTGGACCGACCCATGAGTGACGACTACATCAATAAGCGCCCCAATGCCTGGGCCCGCTGGGGCGCGCAGGACGAAGCCGGCGCTCTCAACCACATCGGCGCAGCCCAGGTGCTGCGCGCGACCAGCCTGGTGCGCACCGGCGAGGTGATTCGTCTGGCCCAGCCGCTGTCACGGCGCACGCCGGTGCCTGGCCACCGCAGCGGCTTGCAGCACTTTATGGGCCGAGACGGCGGCGACTATGCGGCCGGCGCCGGGCGGCCCGGTGGATTTCAGTTCGCTGAAGACACGGTCATCATGCCGCTGCACATCGGCACCCATGTCGATGCGCTGTGCCATGCCTGGTGTGACGGCCGCCTGTTCAACAACTACCGTGAGAACACCCTGCGCAGCACCACCGGCGCGACCCGGCTCGGCGTGGACAAGATGCCGCCGGCCGTCACCCGCGGGCTGCTCATCGACGTGGTGGCTCTGCGTGGGCGCACGCTCAACGATGGGGAGGTGATCTCGCTGGCCGACATCCAGGCCTGCCTGGCGCGCGATGGCTTGCGTGTCGAGCCCGGCGATGTGGTGCTGTTGCACACCGGCTGGCTGGCCGCCAACCTGGCCCACCAGGGGCCGGTCGACTTCAATGCTGAGCCCGGCATTGATCACGAGGCTGGCTTGTGGCTGGCCCAGCAGGACGTGGCCATGATTGGCGCCGATAACTTTGCAGTGGAGGTGCTCCCCTTTGCGCAGGGTACGGTGTTCCCGGTTCACCAATGCGTGATCCGCGACTATGGCATTCCCCTGATCGAAGGCCTGCAGCTGGAGCCGCTGGTGCGCACCGGCCGGCGTGAATTTTTGTTCGTGGCCGCGGCCCTGCCTATCGTGGGTGCTACCGGCAGCCCGCTCAGCCCCTTGGCGGTGCTGTGATGAGCGCTTCAGCGAGCACGCCGGCTGGTCCCTTGGCTGGCTTTCGGGTGATCGAGGTCGCCTCCATGATCTTCGGCCCGCTGGCCGGGCAGTATCTGGGCGACCTGGGCGCCGACGTCATCAAGGTCGAGCCCCCCGAGGGTGATTTGACCCGCTCCATCGGGCCGCGTCATTCGCCCTTGATGGGCTCGTTTTTCATCACCAGCAACCGCAGCAAGCGCTCCATCGTGGTCGACCTCAAAACCGAGGAGGGCCGACAGGTCTTGTCTCGCCTGCTTGACAGTGCCGACGTGCTGCTGCATTCCATGCGCAGCCCGGCCGCGCGCAAGCTCGGCCTGGATCCGCAGACGGTGCGTGCGCAGCGGCCCGGCCTGGTGCATTGCCATGTGACAGGCTATGGGGAAGACGGCTTGTATGCCGGTCGGCCCGCTTATGATGACATCATCCAGGCCGCCTCGGGCTTGGCGCAGTTGCAGACCGTGGTGGCGGGCCAACCGCGTTTCATTCCCACCATCGTGGCCGACAAGGTCAGCGGGCTGCATGCGGCTTATGCCATTTTGGCCGCGCTGATGCACAAGCAGCGCACCGGTCAGGGGCAGGAGGTGCAGATCCCGATGTTCGAGACCATGGCCGCCTTCAATATGATGGAGCACCAGTGGGCCCATGTGTTTGAGCCGCCCGAGGGGCCGATGGGCTACCAGCCGGTGAGCACCGC
>JBAXEN010000114.1:0-11390 GCA_037140415.1 Betaproteobacteria bacterium
GCGGGTGCAAGAGCTTCGGGGGTATCTTTGACTACCCTGCCAAGGAACGCAAACTCCATGAAGTGATCGCCGCGCTGGAAGACCCCAAGGTCTGGGACAACCCCAAACGCGCGCAGGAGCTGGGCAAGGAGAAAAAATCACTCGAGGACGTGGTGCTGGTGCTCGACAGGCTCAGCCAGGAGATCACCGACAACTCCGAGCTGTTTGAGATGTCGCGCGAGGACGGCGACGAAGCAGGGCTGCTGACCATCGAGGCCGAAGCGGCCAAGGTGAGCGCCGAGGTGGAAAAGCTGGAATTTCGGCGCATGTTCGGCAACCAGGCTGACCCGCTCAATGCCTTTGTCGACATCCAGGCCGGCGCCGGCGGCACCGAAGCCTGCGACTGGGCCAGCATGCTGCTGCGCCAGTACCTGCGCTACGCCGAGCGCAAGGGCTTCAAGACCACCGTCGAAGACGAGTCGGCCGGCGACAGTGCCGGCATCAAGAGCGCGACCATCAAGATCGAGGGCGAGTACGCCTTCGGCCTGCTGCGTACCGAAACCGGTGTACACCGGCTGGTGCGCAAGTCACCGTTTGACTCCTCGGGCGGGCGCCACACCTCGTTCGCGTCGATTTTTGTCTACCCGGAGATCGACGACTCGATCGAGATCGACATCAACCCGGCCGATGTGCGCACCGACACCTTCCGCGCCTCGGGCGCGGGGGGCCAGCACATCAACAAGACCGACTCGGCGGTGCGCCTGACCCACATCCCCACCGGCATCGTGGTGCAGTGCCAGGACGGGCGCTCGCAGCACAGCAACCGGGACGTGGCCTGGAAGCGCCTGCGCTCGCGCTTGTATGACCATGAACTGCGCAAGCGCCAGGCCGAGCAGCAAAAGCTCGAAGACAGCAAAACCGACGTGGGCTGGGGCCACCAGATCCGCAGCTATGTGCTCGACCAGAGCCGCGTCAAGGACCTGCGAACCAACTTCGAAACCTCGGCCACCCAAAAAGTGCTGGATGGCGACCTCGACGCCTTTATCGAGGCCTCGCTCAAACAGGGCGTCTGACGCCCGACCAAGGAGTTTTCATGCGTGACGGACAGTCCCCGGCCGGTGCCATTTTGCGCGCCGACTATCAGAGCCCCGCTTTCTGGGTCGACGCGGTCGACCTCAGCTTTGACCTCGACCCGCAAAAGACCCGGGTGCTCAACCGAATGAAGCTGCGGCGCAACCCGGATGTGGCGGCCCAGCCCCTGCGGCTCGACGGCGAGGAACTCAACCTGGCGCGGGTACTGGTCAACGGCCAGGGCACCTCCTTCAAGATGGACGGCGGCCAGTTGGTGCTGGAGAACCTGCCCGAGGGGCCACAGGCCTTCGAGCTGGAAATCTTCACCACCTGCAATCCGGCCAAGAACAGCAAGCTGATGGGGCTGTACGTCAGCAACGATTCCTTCTTCACCCAATGCGAGGCCGAGGGCTTTCGGCGCATCACCTACTTCCTCGACCGCCCCGATGTGATGGCCAGCTACAGCGTCACCCTGCGCGCCGACAAGGCCAGGTATCCGGTGCTGCTGTCCAACGGCAATCTGGTCGAGCAAGGCGAGCTCGAAGACGGCCGGCACTTTGCCCGCTGGGTCGATCCGCACAAAAAGCCCTGCTATCTGTTTGCCCTGGTCGCCGGCCAACTGGTCTGCCGCGAGCAGCGCATCACCGCCCGCTCGGGCCAGGAGCATCTGCTGCAGGTCTATGTGCGCCCTGGCGACCTCGACAAGACCGAGCACGCCATGAACTCGCTGATGGCCTCGGTGGCCTGGGACGAGGCGCGCTTTGGCCTGCCGCTCGATCTTGAGCGCTTCATGATTGTCGCCACCAGCGACTTCAACATGGGCGCGATGGAGAACAAGGGCCTGAACATCTTCAACACCAAGTACGTGCTGGCCAGCCAGGCGACGGCCACCGACACCGACTTTGCCAACATCGAAAGCGTGGTCGGGCATGAGTACTTTCACAACTGGACCGGCAACCGCATCACCTGCCGCGACTGGTTCCAGCTCTCGCTCAAAGAAGGCCTGACCGTCTTTCGCGACCAAGAGTTCTCGCAAGACCTGTGCGCCGAGGCCTCGGCCCGGGCGGTCAAGCGCATCGAGGACGTGCGGGTGCTGCGCACCGCACAGTTTCCGGAGGACGCCGGCCCCATGGCCCACCCGGTGCGACCCGACAGCTATGTCGAGATCAACAACTTCTACACCGTCACCATCTACGAAAAAGGCGCCGAGGTGGTGCGCATGATGCAGACCCTGGTGGGCCGTGAAGGTTTTGCCCGCGGCATGAAGCTCTACTTTGAGCGCCACGACGGCCAGGCGGTGACCTGCGACGACTTTGCCCAGGCCATTGCGGACGCCAACCCGGCCTCTGAGCTGGCCCGGCTGCTCGAGCCCTTCAAACGCTGGTACAGCCAGGCCGGCACGCCTCGGCTGCAAGCCAGCGGCCACTACGATAGCGCCGCCCAAACCTACACCCTGAGCCTGGCGCAAAGCTGCCCGGCCACCCCGGGCCAAAGCGCGAAAGAGCCCTTTGTGATTCCGGTCAACCTGGGCCTGGTCGGCCCCGACGGGCAAGACCTGCCGCTGGACCTCGGCGACGGCCAAACGCCCACCACCCGCACCTTGGTGCTCGCTGCCAGCGAACAGAGCTATGTGTTCCAGAACGTGGCGAGCGAGCCTGTGCCCTCGCTGCTGCGCGGCATGAGCGCGCCGGTCATTGTGGTGACGGAGCAAACGGACGCCCAGCTGCTGCACCTGCTGGCCCACGACAGCGACCCCTTCAGCCGCTGGGAAGCCGGGCAGCGCCTGGGCATACGCCTGGCCCTGCAGGCCCTGGCCCATGACAACAGCGACGAGCTGCTCAGCGACGGCTATGTGCAGGCCATGCGTGCGGTGCTGCGCCACCCCGGACTGGACGCTGCTTTCAAGGAACTGGTACTGACCCTGCCTTCTGAGGCCTATCTGGCCGAGCAGGTCGAGGTGGTCGATCCGCAGCGCATCCACGCGGTGCGCCAGTCCATGCGCCTGCAGCTGGCCATGGCCTTGCGCGAGGACTGGGAGCAGGCCTGGCAGGCGCACAGCGACACCGGCGCCTACCAGCCCGACGCCCGCTCGAGCGGCCGGCGGGCGCTGGCTGGCATGGCCCTCGTGCACCTGTGCCTGGCCGACGTGGCCGAGCGCGAAGTGCGCTGGCCGACTCTGGCGCTCGAACGCTTCGAAGCAGCCGGCAACATGACGGACCGCTTCAACGCCCTGAGCGCCCTGGTCACCAGTGGCCACCCCCTGGCCGAGCAAGCGCTGCAGCGCTTTCATGCCCTGTTCAAGCAGGAGGATCTGGTCATTGACAAATGGTTCAGCCTGCAGGCCGGCGCGCCCGACCACGGCGGCCATGTGCTGCCCATCGTGCGCCAGCTCATCAAACACCCGGATTACAACCTGCGCAACCCCAACCGCGCGCGCAGCGTCGTCAGCACCTTCTGCCAAGGCAACCCGGGCGCCTTCCACCGCCTGGATGCGGCCGGCTATGTGTTTTGGGGCGAGCGGGTGCTCGAACTCGACGCCTTCAACCCGCAGGTGGCGGCCCGCTTGGCGCGCGCGCTCGACCGCTGGAAGAAACTGGCCGAGCCCTACCGCAGCGCCGCCCGCGAAGCCATCGCCCGGGTGGCCGCCAAGCCCGAGCTGAGCAAGGACGTGCGCGAGGTGGTCAGTCGCGCTCTGGCTGACTGATGATGGCTCCCTCTCCCCCTGGGAGAGGGTTGGGGAGAGGGTTGGGGTGAGGGCAGCACAGCCTGAGCATGAGGCGCTACCCTTGACCCCTTCGCCCCCCGTTATCCCCCTCTGTCCCGCTTGCTCCACAGGAGACGCCATGAACAAGATTTCCCTCACCCGCTACCTGGTCGAACAGCAGCGTGACCACGGTCAGATCCCAGCCCAGCTGCGGCTGCTGCTCGAAGTGGTGGCGCGCGCCTGCAAAGGCATCAGCCAGGCGGTCACCAAGGGCGCGCTCGGCGGGGTGCTGGGCTCGGCCGGCAGCGAGAACATTCAGGGCGAGGTGCAGAAAAAACTCGACATCATCGCCAACGAGGTGCTGATCGAGGCCAATGAATGGGGCGGGCATCTGGCCGCCATGGCGTCGGAAGAGATGGACAGCATCTACGCGGTGCCCAACCGCTACCCCCAAGGCGAATACCTGCTGCTGTTTGACCCGCTCGACGGCTCGAGCAACATTGATGTCAATGTCAGCATCGGCACCATCTTCAGCGTCCTCGTCAAGCCCGAGGGCGGCGCTGCGGTCGAAGAAAAAGATTTCCTGCAAGCAGGCAACAAGCAAGTGGCCGCCGGCTACTGCGTCTACGGCCCCCAGACCACCTTGGTGCTCACCGTCGGCAAGGGCGTGGCCATGTTCACACTCGACCGCGAACAAGGCTCATTTGTTCTGACTCAGGAGAACGTGCAGATTCCGCCCGACACCAAAGAATTTGCCATCAATATGAGCAATATGCGCCACTGGGACGAGCCGGTCAAACGCTATATCGACGAATGCCTGCAGGGCAAGGACGGTCCGCGCGGCAAGGACTTCAACATGCGCTGGATCGCCTCCATGGTGGCCGATGTCCACCGCATCCTCACCCGCGGCGGCGTCTTCATGTACCCCTGGGACAAGCGCGAGCCCGACAAAGCCGGCAAGCTGCGCCTGATGTACGAGGCCAACCCCATGGCCTGGCTGGTGGAACAAGCCGGCGGCGCCGCCACCAACGCCAGAACCCGCATCCTCGACCTGCAGCCGACCAAGCTGCACGAGCGGGTGAGCGTGGTGCTGGGCAGCAAGAACGAAGTCGAACGCATCACCGCCTACCACCAGCCGGTCTGAGCCCGAGCTACGCTGGCTATAATTTACCCCTTCAGCCGGTGTAGCTCAGTCGGTAGAGCAGCTCATTCGTAATGAGAAGGTCGGGTGTTCGATTCATCTCTCCGGCACCATTCACATCAAGGACTTAGCTTCGAAAGGGGCTAAGTCCTTTTTGCGTTTACGGGGGTCTGTCAGCGTCATCGCAGCAAGCGAGCACTCATCCTGGCTGTGTCAGCAATCTCCATCTCACAGCGGCGAAGAACAGGGGGATTCCCGATGGTCGTGACTGCGGCTTGGTCCTAGACTGCCCCATCGGCTGATTGACCGAGGCACTGACTTTTTTTCGGAGGGACGCGATGGAAAGCAAAAAGCACCGTATGCCTGAGCCGCAGGCTGAGGGCGTCAATGACTCACCCGGGCGCCGCCAATTTTTAACGCGCGGGGCTAAAGCCGCCGGCGCCATCGCCGCCGGCAGCGCGGCGGTCATGCACAGCGCGGCGGCACAGGTCAGCGGGCCGCAATGGATGCTCAAGCCAGGAGCTCTGTCCAAAGGCTACGGTCAGCCTTCCCGGTTCGAGGAAAAGGTGCAGCGCAGCTGGGGCACGGGCTATCCGACGGTCTCACCAGGGACCGGCGCTTCACGCACGCCACTGCAGTCGCTCCATGGCACGATCACGCCCAATGGCCTGCATTTCGAGCGCCACCACAACGGCGTGCCGGACATCGACCCCTCGCAGCATGAATTGATGATCCACGGCATGGTCCGCCAGCCGCTGGTGTTTTCGGTCAAGGACCTGCTGCGCTACCCCATGGTCAGCCGCGTGCACTTCATCGAGTGCGCCGGCAACAGCGCGGCCAACGCCACCCCGACCGCCCCCCAGCAGAGCGTGCAAGCGATTCACGGCCTGTTTTCAAACGCCGAGTGGACCGGCATTCCTTTGGCCATCTTGCTGGCCGAGGCGGGGATCGATCCGCAGTCGTCGTGGCTGCTGGCCGAGGGCGCTGACGCAGCGGCGATGAGTCGCAGCTTCCCGCTGGCCAAGGGGCTGGGCGACGCCATGCTGGCGCTTTATCAAAATGGTGAGCGACTGCGGCCAGAGCAGGGCTACCCCCTGCGCCTGCTGCTGCCCGGCTACCAGGGCAATATGAGTGTCAAGTGGCTGCGCAGGATCAAAGTCACCAACGAAGCGACCCACACCAAGGACGAGACCTCCAAATACTCCAATTTGCTGCCCGATGGCAAGGCTCAGCAATTTCCTTTTGTGATGGGAGTCAAGTCGGTAATCACCCATCCGTCAGGGTCCATGACCATGCCCGGTCGTGGGTTTCAGGAAATTTCTGGCCTGGCCTGGTCGGGGGCTGGTCGCATCACCAAGGTCGAGGTCTCGGTTGACGGCGGAGCCCACTGGCGCGAGGCTCAGCTCGATGGTCAAGCGCAGTCCAAGGCGGCTGTGCGTTTCAGGTTGCCATGGGACTGGAATGGCTCACCGGCCTTGCTGCAAAGTCGAGCCACGGACGATCAGGGACAGGTCCAACCCTCGCGGGCGGCCTGGACGGCCAGCTACTCGGCCGCCAACCGCTTCCACAACAACATGATTCAAACCTGGGCGGTCGGTGCCGACGGAGGAGTCAGCAATGTTTATGCATAAATTCATCGCGGTGGCAGCGGCCTGTGCTGTGCTGATGGCCTGCACAACACCTCTGACCGGTAACGCACCCCCACAGCAAGGGGCCAGGTTGGGCAAACCTGCCACAGCCGCGGCGGTCGCCGCAGTCGATATCAGCATTCCACCCAGCGGCGCCGGGTTACCCGCCGGCAGTGGCAGTGTGAGCCAGGGCGCCGCGGTCTACGCCACCAAGTGCCTGGCTTGCCACGGTGAAAAAGGGGCCGGCAAGCCAGCCGATGCGCTGGTCGGGGGCATCGGCTCACTGGCGCGAGGCAACGCGGCAGTGCGCACCGTCGGCAGCTACTGGCCCTACGCCACCACGCTCTTTGACTACACCCGCCGCGCCATGCCCCCTACCGCCCCCCTGAGCCTGAGCAACGACGACGTTTACGCCGTGACCGCTTATCTGCTGCATCTCAATGGCATCGTGGGCCCCGACGCCGTGATGAATGCAGCAATACTGCCGGGTGTGAAGATGCCCAATCGTGACGGGTTCATCGACATGTCGGCAAGACAGTAGGCTGATGGGGGAGTCTGGCCCCATACCCAGGAGCCTGCCCCATGCTCGCTAGGTTTCGCCCCCATTTCAGGCGACGGGGAGTTCTTCCCACCGGGTCGTGTAGCACGGTGACTTTCGCTCTTGGCGCATCTGCCAATCCTTGTAAGCGCCCTGCGTGGACACCTTCACCGCGCCTCGTCCATACCGGTGGTTCAGGCTGTCCAGGGCCTGCATGAGTCTGCTGTTACCTGCAGGCGCAGCCTCCAGCAGATCGCCCTGCTGATGCGTCACTGGGCTGATGTCGCTGAGCATGATCCCAGCTTTTTTGTACTGATAGCCTGCCTTGAACATCCGCTCACACAGGAGGCCTGCCCAGCGGCTGACCTCCAGGCTATCGTTGGTCGGGTGCGGCAATGGCACTGCCAGGCTGGGCATGTACTGGGGCAGGTCGCGGCGAAATCGGTTGGTCTGCAGGAAGACCTGGATCACTGCCGCGTGGCTGCTCTGTGCTCGCAGCTTGGCGCAGGCGTTAGCCACAAATGTGGACACTGCATCTTTGAGCACGGGCAACTCGGTGACCATGCTGCCAAAGGACCTGCTGGAGATGATCTGCTGCTTATCCGGCTGCATTTCTTCCATCCCGATACAGGCGCTCTCCTGCAGTTCTCGCTGTATTTTTTCCATGACTACGCCGAACTCGGAGCGCAGCGTGGGCACGTGTGCCTCGCGCAAATCCAGCGCTGTCTGAACGCCATGCAGGGCCAGTTTCTGGGTCAGTCTGCGCCCGACTCCCCACACCTCCTCAACGGGCAGCTGTCCAAGCAGCCTGCTCTTTTGCTCAGCGCCGAGTGCGTTGTAGTTGAAAACGCCCTTGGAGCGAGGGTGTTTTTTGGCCACATGATTGGCCAGTTTGGCCAGGGTCTTTGTGGGTCCAATGCCGATACAGACGGGCATGCCCACCCAGGTCGCTACCCGCTGGCGCATCGCATAGCTGACCTCACGAAGCTTGGGAATGCCAGTCAGATCAACGAAGCATTCATCAATCGAGTAGACCTCTTGTGATGGCGAGAAGCCGCTGAGGGTGCTCATCACCCGGTTGGATATGTCGGCATACAGCTCGTAGTTGCTGCTGAAGGCAAGAATGCCGTGCTGGTCTGCCAGCTCCTTGCATTCGAACCACGGCTGGCCCATCTTCACGCCCAGTGCCTTGGACTCGTTGCTGCGAGAGACCACGCAACCGTCGTTGTTCGACAGGACAACCATGGGCACCCCTTCGAGGTCTGGCCTGAAGAGCCGCTCGCAGGAGACGTAGAAGTTGTTGCAGTCCACCAGGGCCAGTTGCTCGATCATGCCAACTCCAAGGTCACGGTGTTGAGCATGATGGGCTTGACCAAAATCTTGTAAGTGTCTGGATCAAACCCCTGCTGCTCAATGGAACTGAACGTCTGCGCTCGCGAGCACCATGTGCCGGTGTGGCGCCAATCCTCTATCCGATGCCGCTGCACCCAATCACCGCAGGCCTCGATCAGGTCTACCGCGCCTGCAAATGGCCACGGCTCTACCTTGAGATCGGCCATCGCTGACATCAGCCGCTGGTTATGCGCCAGTCTGCTTTCCAGTCCCACGCATGCTCCCAAGCAAGTCTTGACCTGAAGGCCAAAGCAGCCCCGTTTGCTGGTTTTCTCCAGTCCCAACAAGCCCAGGCAGAGCCGGTGCTGATCCGCCAACTCCCGCAGCTTGCCCTGCGCCGCGAGCACCGAACTGAAGAGCCCATAAAGACCGTCGGTCTGGCCCAAGGACAGGTCTTTGCTGGTGACCACTTCCTGCCTGAGTCCATCTGCCCCCTCTTCCAAGCGGATCGAGCACAGCTTGCGAATGCGCCGAAGCCGGACATTGAACAAGGGGCTTTGCTGCTTGACCAGTCTGGCCTCCAACAGCAATGCGCCGATCTCCCCGGCGGTCTCGATGAATTCCAATCGGCGCGCCTGGGCGATCATCTCCGCCTCATCGCCTGCGCGAAGGTGCGCCAGCACCCGGCTGCGAATGTCCACGCTCTTGCCGATGTAGAGGGGCAAAGCACCTGCGCCCTTGAAGATGTACACCCCGCTTGTGCGCGGCAGCGCATCCAGCGAGGCCGGGTCGATCTGATGCGACCGTAAGGAAATATCTGGCTGCATGGCCTCAGAACGGTTTGGGAAGGTTGCGGGTCACCACTCCCCAGACGACCAACTCTTGCCCGTCCTTGAGCACGATGGCCGGATAGCGGGGGTTTTCAGCGACGAGCTTAACGATCCCGCCACGGCTGTGCAGCCGCTTGACGGTGAACTCCCCGTTCAGAACGGCAATGACGATGTGCCCATGGCGCGGTTCAATGGAGCGATCCACCAACAATTCGTCGCCCTCGGTGATGCCTACACCGCACATCGAGTCGCCCTTGACCTTAAAGACGAAGGTGGCCTCCTTGTTACGGATCAGATGCTCGTTCAGATCAATGCGCTTGCAGGCGTAGTCGGCCGCAGGTGAAGGAAAGCCAGCGGGAACGGGCCATGGGCAGACTTGAAGCCAGACCTTGTTCTCGGGGACGCGCACCTGCGCAAGGTTGGGAAAAGCAAGGGCTGTCATCGCACCGAATATACTGTACATTTATACAGTCTTTCAAGTACACTTTTCGACCAACAAACACGATTCATGCCGCCCCAGCCAGGCGGGCGATCCGGATGACGGCAGCGGCCGGGGCTGCCCCTCGGCTCACCCCATCAGCTTCCCTTAAAAAATTGCGGTCCGTGAAACAAGATGTGACTGCATGTCGTCGATCTGGTAGTCTCCGGCCGTCTGCAGTACTCAAAGCCATACCGCCCCTTGAGATGCCCTTGTAGACACGGCAAATTGGATCTCAAGTGGCCAGTCAGACAAGCTCCCAGTCCGTCAACTCGCTGGGCGCCCTACTTTCTCCATCACAGGCCCCCACCGACTCGGCGGTCGAATCTGAGAAATCGATGCGAGTCAAGCTGCCCGGCCTGCTGGAAGCTGCCGTTGTGCCGGCGATGTTAGAGCGACTGCCTCCGCATGTCGTACGTCAGGAGCTGAACGCGCTGGGGCCAACACTTCAAACGCCGGAAGAAATTGCAGCTTTTGCCAAGCTCTGTCTGATGCAAGATGGAACAATAGCCACGGCATACGCGCGGCAAATGGTCGTGGACGGCCTCAACATCGGGGCCGTGTTTGACGGTTTAATCGCTCCAGCTGCGCGTCATCTGGGCCATCTGTGGGACAGAGACATTTGTGACTTCACCCAAGTCACTCTGGGCCTGGCACGCATGCAGAGCATTGCCATGGGCCTGAGTCAAAGCGTCCTTCATTCGGTTGAGCCAGCGCAGCACCTGCTGCGTGCACTTTTCGCGCCCATTCCGAATTCCCAGCACACCCTTGGCGTCATGATGGTTTCGGAGCTGTTTAGGAATGAGGGATGGCAGGTGTCCATGGAGACGAGGCTGACGGAGCAGAAGCTGCTGAAAGTCGTTCAAGGTGAATGGTTCGATGTCATCGGAATATCGATCAGCCTGAAAGACGACGTCTCTGCTCTGAAGGCCTTGATCAAGCGAATCAGAGCACACGCCCAAAATCCCTGCGCCAAAGTGCTGATCGGCGGCCCTGTCATCGCGGCTGCTGAAGGCCTAGAGCTCCGGGTTGGTGCGGATGCTGCAGCAGCCGACGCGAAAGTGGTACAAAAACTCGCTAAAGCGTTGGCTCGGCTTCCTCAGTGACAGAGCCGTCGCCTTCCAGCAGGGCTTCAAGCTGCGGCCATGGACACCGCGAGGGGGTGCGATCCGATCGCCGGCGCCGCTGCAGACCGCGCTAGGGTGGGTGCGGGTCGAACAACAGGCCAGGTCGGGTGTGAAGTGGTCTAACACCCCCGCTGGAAGTGCGGGGGACGTGGGCTTAGCGCGGGGTCCATGGACTCAGCCTTGGTAAGAGCTTGGCTGCTCTGCATCATCCGCGGACTGCTCGACGTGACGGCTGCCGACACTGCCGGGATGGCACAGCTTCTCACCATCCCAGATTTGACCGCACCAGCACCGACCCTCCGGGTCAATGATGCACATTCCAGTGCCGCAGCACCGAGGGTCTTCACCGGTCATAGATCCAGCCGCTTTCTGGCTTCAATCAGACGCTTCATGGCGACTCCGGTAAGAAACAGCCCGGCACTTTAGCCCAGTGCGAGAATCCCGTCGGTTTGTAGGCCATGACCTGCTCCCTTCCAGCAGCAAAAGCATCACGATTGCGCAGCCCTTCCCCGATGGCCACCCCAAACTGCCCCACTTATGGCCGGTCAAACTGCCCCAGGCA
>JBAXEN010000115.1:0-11387 GCA_037140415.1 Betaproteobacteria bacterium
GGCTGTTGCCGGCAATTTCGCCGGCCGCAAAAAACCCGACCAGGGGCACATCGCCGAGCGCATGGCGCACGATTTGCAGCTCGGCGCTGGCACCGCCAAAATGCGCCCCGCCCCGACCCGAACAGCTGACATAAATGGCACCGGCGATGCGCCGCTGCGAGGCCGCAGCCGACCCCGCCTGTGCCCAGGCCGGCAATGCCGCTTCGGCCTCCTCGGTCGCCTCAATCTCCTCGCGGATTTCGGCGCAGATGCGCACCAGATCGCTGCGCGCAGCGGCCGCATGGCGCTCGCAAAAGCTCAGCCGCATGCCCACCTCGGTGGCCTGAGCCACCGCCACCGCCTGGCGCACCGGGTCCAAGCCAATGATGTGACGCACCAGGGTGTCGGCGCCAAAGGGGCCGCCGCGCCGCTGGCGCTCACCAGGGGCCGGCGCAGGCCGCAGCCCAACCAGGGTACGCCGCACCTGGGCCAGCGCCGCCTGCGGCTCATCGAGGCTGACCTGCAAATCGGCCAGCAAGGTCTCCAGGGCGGGCTGGCCGTCGAGCTCGAGCACCACATGGCCGTCGCAGGCGGTGATGACCCGCTCGGCCGAGATCGGCTGGCAGCCCTGGGTCACCCGCGAGATCAGCGCCACCTCGGGGCCAAAAGCGACGCCGCTGAGCCCGCCGGCAAACACACTGCCGCTCGCGCCCTGGCCGCGCAGATGGCCCTGCCCGCTTTGGGCGAACTGCACCACCGCGCTGCGACTGGCGGCCAAGCCGCCAAACAGATAGCCACTGCGGGTGCGCTGCGCCATCTCGGCGATCAGCTCAACCAGCTCGGGCTCGCCCGGGTCAGCATGAACCAGTGCGGTGTGGGCCGCAAAACCGCTGCCCGCGGCACTGAGCGGCGCCACCCCGGAGAACACCCGGTACTGGTCGGCCGGCAGCGCGCAGAGCATGAGCGCCATGGCTGGCTCGTCAAAATACTCGACGTTGTTCGATGCGATGCCCACACCGACCGTGCCAGCCCAGTCGACCACCTCGGGCAATTGGGCACTGAGGTGGTCGATGATCTCCTGCGCATCCTCGGCGTAATGGTCGGTGATGTAGAGCAAGCCCAGCGTGGGCGGGCTGCCAGCGTCAGGCCGGGCGAGCTGCGCACGCAGCTGCGCCAGCACCAAGGCGGCAGCCATGCCCCAGCGCGGGTGGGTGGCGTGACCGTAGGCAAACAATGAATGCATCGGCTGTCTTTAGCGCGGCGCAGCCGGCTTGCGGTGGCGTGCGGGGCGGCCAGCCGCCGGCTTCTTGCCGGTGCCAGCGGCCGCAGGGGCGGGGGCTGGCGCTGGGGCCGGCGCCTGCGCCGAGCGCGACTGGGCGTCAGCCAAGGCGGTGCTGGCAATGTGCTGAAACTGCTGGGTGAGCGCGCCCCACCACTGCATGGGATCGACCACCCCCGCCGCGGCAGCGGCCTCTTTGGCACGGGCCTTGGCGGACTTGGCGCGGGTTTTGGTCGCTGGCGGCGGCTCCTCTTGCCCGGACTGAGCTGAGGCGGGGGCTGCGGGAGGGGCTGCGGGAGGGGCAGGCACCTTGGCATTGAAGGCCTGGGCCATGTCCTGCATGCTCACATTCATGCCCTTGAGGGCGCTGACGGTCATTTTTTGCACCTCCAGCGCCTGAATGGTGGCTTTGAGCGCGGTGCCGTTTTGCTCCAACCAGAACTGGACCGCCTTGAGCTCCTGAATGCGCTTGTCGAGCTCTTCCACATTGAGCGTCGGGGCCACCCAATGGCCCAGCCCGGATGCCGCCGAGGGCGACTGCCCTGGCTTGGTCAGGTTTTGTAAAAACTCAAAGCCGGGCACCCACTTGCCGAAGTCACCGAAACCAGAATGGGCATCGCTCATGATGAAAACTCCTTCGTGGGCCTTGCCCGGGCTTGCGCAGGCCCCGGGCCGTACAAAAAGACAGTCCTTGCATTGTGCAATGACTGCTGGGGCGGCCGGGCGCTTTTTCGTCGAGCCACCGCCTGACCAGCTCCGACTATTTGCTAAGCTCGCTGACCATGAAAAGCCTCTTTCATCTTGCCTTTCACGTCACCGACCTGGATCAGGCTCGGCGTTTTTACGGCGGCGTGCTCGGCTGCACCGAAGGTCGCTCGACCCCAACCTGGGTGGACTTTGATTTTTTCGGCCACCAGCTCTCGCTGCACCTGGGCCAGCCTTTTGCCACCTCCCTGAGCGGGCTGGTTGGCGACAAGAAGGTGCCGATGCCGCATTTCGGTCTGGTGCTGGCTTTGCCAGCCTGGCAAGCCATGGCCGGGCGACTCCGACAGGCGGGCACCGCGTTCGTGCTCGAACCCCAGCTGCGTTTTGCAGGACAGCCGGGCGAACAGTGGACCATGTTCTTCCTGGACCCCTTCGGCAACCCGATCGAAGTCAAGGGCTTTGCCGACCTGGACAGGGTCTACGCCGCGTGATGGGTGAGCCGCGATGGAACACAGCTTTGCCTCAGCCACGATATTGCTGTTGCTGATCACCGATCCACTGGGCAATATTCCCATCTTCGCCAACAGCCTGAAGGCCGTGCCGGCTGAGCGGCGCGCGCGGGTGATCTTGCGCGAAGTGCTGATCGCCTTTGCAGTGCTGCTGGGCTTCATGTTCGGCGGCCAGGCCTTTCTGCGGGCCATGAACTTGTCGGAGGTGGCGCTGCAAATTGGCGGCGCGCTGGTCCTGTTCCTCATTGCGATCCGCATGGTCTTTCCGCCCAATACGCCGGAGGACAGCGCCTTGCCCGAGCATGAACCGCTGATCGTGCCGCTGGCCGTTCCCGCGCTCGCTGGCCCTTCGGCCATGGCCACCGTATTGCTGCTGGTCAGTCAGGCGCCCGAGCGGCGCTTGGAGTGGGTGGCGGCCCTGAGCGTGACCATGGCCGTGTGTGCGGTGGTTTTGCTGATGGCCGAGCGGCTGCAACGGGTGGTGGGCGAGCGGGTCATCAACGCCGTCGAGCGGCTGATGGGCCTGGTGCTGGTGAGCATCTCGGTGGAGATGTTGATCCGCGGGCTCAAAACGCTGGCGCAGACTTGGCCGGCTTGAGCCCTTGACCCGCCCTGACGCTGGGGGGGCCGGCTCAGTCCACCTGCACCGCCGCCTCCACCGACTGGCGAAAAGCCTTGAGCAAGACGGAGTCCTCTTCCTCCTTGCGGTAGGCCAGTGCCAGGCCGATGTTGTTCACAGGCAGGTCGTGAAGCTGCTCGAAGCGCACCGCGCGAGCCGCCAGGTGCTGCCAGACATTGGGCACCAGTGCCACCCCCAGACCGCTTTCAACCAGCGCCAGCATGGTCTGGGCCTGCGAGGCCTCCTGCACGACGTTCGGCGTAAATCCCGCACTCGAGCAGGCGAGCATCATGGACAGGTAGGAGGCTGATCCTTCGAGCGGAGAGGGCATGATGAAGGGCTCATCGCGCAGATCGGCCAATTTCAGACGCGGCTTGCCCGCCATCGGGTGCTTGGCCGGCAAGGCCGCCACATAGTGGTTGGTCTCCACAATCACGGTGGCCACGCTCGGATGGTTGGGCACCGGATAACGCACCAGCCCGATGTCGATCATGCCGTCGCGCAGGCCGATCATGGCGGCATTGGTTCCCGATTCCGACAGGCGAAGATCGACGCCCGGATGACGCGCCCGGAAATGCGCGATCGAGCGCGGCAACAGCCGGATGGTGGACGAGGGCACAAAGCTGATGCGCAAGGTTCCGATCTGCCCGAGTGCACCCATTTGGGCCGACAGCCTGAACTGCTCGGCATGAAAGAGCGTGCGCCGCGCATGCTCGAGCACCCCTTTGCCGGCGGCGGTGAGCTTGACCCCGGCCCGCGAACGCTCGAACAAGGGGGCCCCGATTTCTTCTTCGAGCTTGCGTATCGATACCGACAGCGGCGGCTGGGCCATGTGCAGACGCTCTGCCGCCAGCCTGAAGTTCAGGGTTTCCGCCAGCACCAGCACCTGGCGCATTTGTTTGAGATCCATTTGCTGATACCAAATTTGTATCAGTCTAGCAAAAAACAATATTAGACGGCGTATGAGGCAGTTCCTAGGATCACGACCCTGGCCCAGCCAGAAAAGGGCATTGAAGGAGCACCTGCCCTGGACTGACAAGCTGCGCTCGACGGCCAGTTTGTGATCGATTCACTGCACAACAATGCGGCTCTATGATCGATTCCAGACTTGCTTTCGAGCTTTGTCTTGTCATGACCCCATAACAACCAACATTGAGGGAGCTACCCCATGAATCATCTGAGACTCGCGCGCCGTCCGTTCATCTCCAAGCTCATCGCAGGCCTGCTCGGCTGTGCGTTTGCGGCCCTGAACGCGAACGCCCAAAACATCGAAAAACCGGCCGGCTTTCCTGAAAAGCAGGTCCGCCTGGTCGTGCCATTCCCGGCCGGATCGCCCCCCGACCTTCTTGCACGCATCATCAGCCAGTCGCTGTCCAACCGGATCGGCCAATCGGTGGTGATCGACAACCGCTCCGGCGCCAACGGCAACATCGGCACCGAGCATGTGGCCAACTCGCCGCCCGACGGCTACAGCTACATCGTCTGCGGCATCACCTGCTCGACGGCCGATGTCTTCTACAAGAACATGCGCTATGACATGCGCAAGGACTTGGCGCCGGTGATCAATTTCGGCGTGTTTCCGCTGGTCCTCATCGTGAGTGCAAATTCACAGTTCAAGACGGCGCAAGACCTGCTTGAATTTCTGCAAAAGAACCCGGGCACCGCCTATGCCTCCTACGGCCGAGGCGGCTCACCCCACATTGCCGCCGAACAGCTGAGTTCTATCGGCAAATTCAACATCACCCACGTTCCTTTCGGGTCTTCCGACCCGGTGATCGACATCGCCGCTCAACGCGTGCCCTTCATGTTCATCCCCTCGGGAACGGCCAACGCCAAGAAAGATCTGGTGCGCTCACTGGCGGTGGCCAGCGCGCAAAGAGAAGCCCTGCTGCCCGATCTGCCCACCATGCAGGAAGTCGGCTTGAAGGGCTTTCAGATGGAAGCCTGGAACGCACTGTGGGCGCCCAAGGGAACGCCGGTCGACCGCCTGGAATACATGAACCGCCAGATCAATGCGGTTTTGAACGAGCCTGAGATTCGTAACAGGTTCAATGGTGCAGGCATGCGCATCATCGGCGGCAGCCGCGCTCAGTTGTTCGACTACTACGACCAAGACAACAAGCGCTGGCACGAGGTGGCCAAGGCGCGCGGCATCGTGCCCGAGTGAGTCTGACTGCGTGAGCGACACCACCGCTGGCCTGCCGGTTGCGGTGATGTCAGCGGCCAGCCGGGGCGGGCGGCGCGCTTGAGCGTGGCCCCAGGCCCCAGGCCAGCCCCCAATCGATCTTCAGATCCATGAGCCGACCCACCCCCCCTTCGACTGAACTGCCCCTGGCCGGGATCCGCATCCTGGATCTGACGAGCGTGATGCTCGGCCCCTATGCCACCCAGCAGCTGGGCGACTATGGCGCCGAAGTCATCAAGATCGAAGCGCCCGAGGGCGACACCACCCGGCGCACCGGCCCTGCGCTTGAGCCGGGCATGGCGGCCACCTTCATCGGCGCCAATCGCAGCAAGCGCAGCATCGTCTTGGACCTCAAACAGGCCGCAGCGCGCGAGGCCTTGCTCAGCCTGATCGACGGCGCCGACGTGCTCATTTGCAGCATACGTCCGCAAAAAATGGCGGCGCTCGGATTGGCGCCGGAGCTGCTGCGCGAGCGCAACCCGCGGCTGATCGTGGTGGCCATCCAGGGCTTCGGCTCAGCCGGCCCCTACGCGGGCAAGCCGGCGTATGACGACATCATCCAGGGCCTGTGCGGGCTGGCATCGCTGAGCGAAGTCGGCGGCGGCGAGCCCAGCTATGTGCCCTCGGTGGTGGCCGACAAGACCTGCGCCTTGTTTGCGGTGCAGGCCATCCTGACCGCGCTGGTGGCCCGAGGCCGCCATGGGCGCGGCTGCCATGTGGAGGTGCCCATGCTCGAGGCGATGGTCAACTTCACCCTGGTCGAACATTTCTACGGCGCTCACTTTAGCCCGCCGCTGACGCCACCGGGTTATGCCCGCCTGACCACGCCTTGGCGTCGCCCCTACGCCACAACCGATGGCTATGTCTGCATCGTTCCCTACACCGACTCCCATTGGCAGCGGTTTTTCGCCGAAGCCAGCCGCCCGGAGCTGATGCAAGACGAACGCTTTTGCACCCTATCGGCGCGCACCGCCCATATCGATGCCCTGTACCGGGAGCTGGCCGCCTGCGTGCAGAGCCGCTCGACCGCGCAGTGGCTGCAGGCATGCGAGCGGCTCGATATCCCAGCCGCGCCCCTGCGCCGACTCGCCGACCTGGAAAGCGATGAGCATCTGCGCGAATCCGGGTTTTTCATCTCGCTGCAAGACCCCAAAATGGGCACGCTGCGCATGCCCGACGCGCCCTTGAAGTTCGATGGCGCGGGCGCCCGACCGACTCTGCCACCCCGCCTGGGCCAGCACACGGTGGAGGTGCTGCAGGCCGCCGGTCTGCCCGCCGACACCATCGCCCATCTGCTCAAGACCGGCGCTGCCGTTCAAAACAACGCTATGGAGACCCCGTCATGACTCTGATCAACCGCCGCACCGCCATCGCAGCCGGCCTGAGCGCCCTGTCGGCCAGTACCCGCGCCCAAAGCGAACTACCCAACCGCCCCATCGTCCTGGTGGTCGGCTTCGCAGCCGGCGGGCCCAACGATCTGGTCGCCCGTCAGCTGGCGCTGCGCCTGTCCGAGCAACTCAAACAACAGGTGATTGTTGAAAACAGACCCGGCGCCAACGGCAACATCGCCGCCATGCATGTGGCCCGGGCCGCGGCCGACGGCAGCACCATGCTCTACAACAGCTCGTCGCTCGCGCTCAGCCCCGCGCTCTACCCCAAGAAGGTGGTCGAGCCCCTGGCCGAACTGACACCGGTCACCGGCACTGCTTCGCTGCCCCTGGTGTGCGTGGTGCCCAGCGACTTTCCTGCCGAGGGCTATCGGGACTGGCTGGCGCGGGTGAGGGCCAACCCGGGCAAGTTCAACTACGGCAGCCCCGGGCCGGGCAACCTGGCCCATGTGGTGCCGGCCATGATCCTCAAAGCCAACGGCCTGTCGGCGGTACACACCCCCTACAAAGGCAGCAGCGAGGCCTTGCAGGGCATGCTCAGCGGGGCTACCCATTTCCAATTCGACTCGGTCAACTCGCCGATGACGCTGATCAAAGGCGGCCGAATCAAGCCCTTGTTCGTCACCTCGGCCCAGCGCTCGCCGGCCCTGCCGAATGTGCCCACCATGGCCGAAAGCGGCGCGGCCAACTTCGACATGGCGGCCTGGCAGGGGGTGATGGCGCCGGCCGGCACGCCGGCGGCGGTGGTGGCCAGGCTGGCCGAGGAAATCGGCCGCGCCATGAACAACCCCGAGCTCAAAAACTCGCTGGCCAGCCAAGGCGCCTACATCATTGCCAGCACCCCGCAGCGCTACGGCGCTTTCATCGCCGAGCAATTGGCGGCCTACAAAAAGGCCGTCGATGACGCCGGCATCAAGCTCGAGAGCTAAACCTGGAACAAGAACATGGACTTCAGCATTACCCCCGAACAACAGTCGATCCGAGAGGCGGTGCTGCGCATCTGCGAAAAATTCGACGCGGATTACTGGCTGCAAAAAGACCGCCACGGCGGCTTCCCGCTTGACTTTCATGCCGCCATCGCCGAAGCGGGCTGGCTGGGCATTTGCATGCCGCCCGAGTACGGCGGCGCCGGGCTGGGCATACAGGAGGCGGCCTTGCTGGTCCAGGCCATCAGCGAATCGGGCGCTGGCCTGAGCGGCGTGTCGGCCATCCACATGAACATCTTCGGCCTCAATCCGGTGGTCAAGTTCGGCACCGATGCGCAAAAGCAGCGCATGCTTCCGCCCTTGATTGCGGGCAAGGAAAAGGCCTGCTTTGCCGTCACCGAGCCCAACACCGGCTTGAACACCACCCAGCTCAAAACCTTCGCCAGAAAAGAGGGCGACACCTACTACGTGACCGGTCGCAAGGTCTGGATCACCACCGCGCAGGTGACCGAAAAGATGCTGCTGCTCGCGCGCACCACCCCGCTCGATCAGGTCAAAAAACCCACAGACGGCCTGAGCCTGTTCTACACCGACCTCGACCGCCGCTACGTGGACGTGCGTGAAATCGAAAAGCTCGGCCGCAAGGCGGTCGACTCCAATGAGCTGTTCATCGAAAACCTGCCGGTGCCCGCCGCTGACCTGATCGGCAAGGAGGGTGAAGGTTTCCGCAACATCCTGCACGGCATGAATCCGGAGCGGGCCCTGGCTGCGGCTGCCGCCATCGGCCTGGGGCGGGTGGCCCTCAAGCGCGCGGCGGCCTATGCCAATGAGCGCATCGTGTTCGACCGCCCCATCGGCAAAAACCAGGGCGTGCAGCACCCGCTGGCCAAATGCTGGATGGAGCTCGAAGCGGCCAACCTGATGGTCATGAACGCCGCCTGGCGTTACGACCAAGGCATGGAATGCGGCGCAGAGTCGAATGCGGCCAAATACCTTGCCGGAGAGGCCGGCTTCAAGGCCTGCGAGCAGGCCATATTGACCCACGGCGGCTTTGGTTACGCCAAGGAATACCACGTTGAGCGCTACTTTCGGGAGGCGATGCTGCTGCGCATCGCGCCGATCAGCATCCAGCTCATCATGTGCTACATCGCAGAGAAGGTCCTGGGCCTTCCAAAATCCTACTGAACGAAAGACCCGCTATGAAGGATCTGGGGCGCCTGAGCCGAGGCCTGTTTTATGAAGACCTGCCGGTGGGCACGCGCTGGCACAGCGCCGGACGCACCGTCTTCGAGGCCGACCTGGCCGCCTATGTCAACCTGACCTGGTTCACCGAAGAGCTCTTTACCAACCTGGATGACCGCGGCGGCAATGCCATCGCGGGCCGGCCGGTGCCGGCCATTTTCGTGATGGCCATGGCCGAAGGCTTGGTGCTGCCGTCCATGGAGCGCACCGGCCAGGCCTTTTTGCACACCGAGATGGATGTCAAGGGACCGATACAGGTGGGCGACACGCTCTACGTCGAATGCGAGGTGATCGAATCGCGACTGGCTTCGGCCGGCGACAAGGCGCTGGTGCGCACCCGCAACACGGTGAAGAACCAGGCCGGCAAAGTGGTGCTGGTCTACCAACCCCTGCGCCTGATGAAGTGCAGGCCGGCACCATGAACGCTACCGTCTCCTACACACGCGCCGGCCCGCTGGCGCTGCTGCGCATCGCCAACCCGCCGGTCAATGCCTTATCACAGGCGGTGATCGAGGGCTTGAGCCAAGCCGTCCAAGCCTTCGCAGACGATGCCGATGCCCAGGCCCTGGTGATCGCCTGCGCGGGCCGCACTTTTGTGGCTGGCGGTGACATCACCGCCTTCGACGCGCCCGATTTTTCGGCGCGGCCCTTCAACACCCTGCTGGCGCGCCTCGAGGCCCTGGACCGCCCGGTGGTCGCCGCCCTGCACGGAACCGCCCTGGGCGGCGGCATGGAGCTGGCCCTGGCAGCCCATTACCGCATCGCTCATTCCACCACCCAGTTGGGCTTTCCCGAGGTCAAACTGGGCTTGCTGCCAGGCTCGCTCGGCACCCAGCGCCTGCCGCGCCTGATCGGCACCGAGCGCGCACTGGCCATGATCACGGACGGGCAGAGCATCGGCGCTGCGCAGGCGCTGAACTGGGGGCTGCTCGATGCGGTCTCTGCCGAAGAACCAGAGGCAGCGGGTTTGAAATATGCTCAGTCGCTGCTCGATAGCCAGGCGCCGGTGCGGCCAAGCAGCGCGCGCAGCCTGCCTGCCGGCGACGGTGCTGCCAGTCTGCAGCAAGCGGCCGAGCAGGCCCAGCGCAAGGGGCGTTACTACCCCGCCCTGCCAGCCATCGTCGAGGCGGTGCAGGCTGCTGGCCTGCCTTTTGCGCAGGGCGAGGCGGTCGAGGCTCGTCTGTTTGAGGCCCTGCGCGCATCGCCGCAGTCCCGCGCGCTGCGCCACCTGTTTTTCGCCCAGCGCCAGGCTGCTCGTGTGCCAGGCCTTGCGAAGGACCTGGTGCTCAGGGCCGTACAACACGTGGGCGTGCTCGGCGCAGGCACCATGGGCCGCGGCATCGCCATCAACTTCCTCAACGTCGGCCTGCCGGTGCTGCTGGTCGAGCAAAGCGCGCAGGCGCTGCAAGCTGCTGTGGAAGCCATACGCCAGATCTACCAGGCCAATGTGGCCAAGGGACGGTTGACAGCCGCCGCGCTGGAGCAGCGCATGGGGCTGCTCAGCGGCGCTGTGAACGAGAGCGCTCTTGCAAATTGCGACCTGGTCATCGAAGCCGTGTTCGAGGACATGGCCCTGAAGAAAGTGGTTTGTGCCCGCCTGGGTGCGATCTGCAAGCCCGGCGCGATCATCGCCACCAACACCTCCACGCTCGATGTCGATGCCCTGGCGGTGGCCACCGGCCGGCCGCAGGACGTGGTCGGCATGCATTTTTTCAGCCCCGCCCATGTCATGAAGCTGCTGGAGGTGGTGCGCGGCGCGCAGACCGATCCGGTGGTGCTCGCCACCGTGATGCAATTGGCCCGCAGCATCGGCAAGGTGGCGGTGGTCTCGGGCGTGTGCTATGGCTTTATCGGCAACCGCATGGCCGAGGTGTACATGCGCGAGGCTGAATTCCTGATCATGGAAGGCGCCAGCCCATCGCAGGTCGATGCGGCAGTGGAAGATCTGGGCATGGCGATGGGGCCGTGCCGGATGCTGGACCTGGCCGGCATTGATGTGGGCGCCAAGACCGTCATCGAATACGGCAAGGCCGGCGGTCTGCCGCCCGATGCGAGCTACCGCGCCCTGGTGCGGCGCCTGTTCGAAGGGGGCCAGTTTGGCCAGAAAACCGGGCTCGGGTATTACCGCTATGAAGGGCGCAAGGCCTCGCCCAACCCGGCGGTGGACGCCCTCGCGTGCGAGCTGGCGCAGACCCACGGAATCGTTCGCCGAAACGATATCGGCCGTGAAGAAATCACTGAGCGCTTGCTCTACCCCTTGATCAACGAAGGGGCCCGGATTCTCGAAGAAGGCATCGCCTACCGGCCCGCTGATATCGATGTGGTCTGGACCTGCGGCTACGGCTTTCCCGACCATGTCGGCGGGCCGATCTTCATGGCCGACCAGATCGGCCTGCCACGCATCGCCCAGCGGCTCGCGCATTACGCTCAGACCCGCGGCAATGCCTACGGGTACTGGTCGATGTCGCCGCTGCTTCAATCGCTGGCCGAGCAAGGCCGGCGCCTGTCTGACTGGAAAGCCCCCGCATGAAAGAAGCCGTCATCGTCTCGACCGC
>JBAXEN010000116.1:0-11253 GCA_037140415.1 Betaproteobacteria bacterium
GATGAAAGAGATCGCGTAGTCTCGGCGCCAGCGCGTTTGCGCACCTGGTGCCGCGAGGTGCTGCTGCGCCTGCTGGCCGACGCCGATGTGCTGGTGCACAACTTTCGACCCGGCGTGGCCGAACGCCTGGGCATAGGCTATGAGCAGCTGCGCAGCCGCAATGAGCGGCTGATCTACTGCGCCGTCAGCGGCTACGGCGAAAGTGGCCCCCTGAGCAAGAAGGCCGGCTACGACCAGGTGCTGCAGACCATGACCGGCATCTGCACCCTGCAAGGCACTGCCGAGGACCCGCAGATCGTCTACGGCTCGGTGGTGGACTACTACGCCGCCGCCTTGCTGGCCAGCGGCGTGAGCTCGGCGCTTTACCAGCGAGAGCGAACTGGGCAGGGCCAGCGGGTGGGTATTTCGCTGCTGCGCAGCGCCCTGGCCATGCAATCGGCCCGCTTTGTCTGGGCCGAAGGTGAGCCACGCGATGTGTTTCGCGACATGCGCTCAGGCGGCATCACCGGGCTCTACAAAACGGCAAAGGGCAGCCTCTACATTTCGGCCAACACCGCGCACTTTTGGGCCGCGCTGTGTGAACTGATCGGCCTTTCCGAGCTGGCCAGCGATGCGCGCTACGCCAGTGTGCGCCTGCGCGCCGAGCATGCGGCCGAGCTGGTGCCGCAGGTCACGCGGGCGCTGCAGGCCCACAGTGCTGTGCAGTGGGAGGCGATTTTTGGCGAGCGGGTGCCCTGCGCGGTGGCCCACCCGATTGAAGACATGTTCGACCACCCCCAGGTGCAGGCCGAGCAGATGGTCGCCACCTACACCCACCCCAAGGTCGGCAGCTACCGTGGGCTGGCCCGGCCCATCCAATTTGGCCAGGGCGATCAGGTGCCCGTGCGTGCCGCACCGAGCTTTGGCGAGTACACGCAGCGGGTGCTGCAGAGCCTGGGCTACAGCGAGGCCGACATCGAGGCCCTGCGCAGCGCAGGCGCCGCCCGCTAAGGCTCAGCCGACTCACCCTTCCAAAGGCAGTCCATGAAGATCTGGGATTCCTACCTCTCGGCGGCCGACCAGGCCGTACTTTCACGCGGTCGCTTTGGCCGGCGCATGGGCTTTGGCCGGCGGCCAGCGGTCGTGGTAATCGACGCCCAAAAATACATGGTGGGCCAAGCCGGCGCTGACGAGCAGTGGCCCTCAAGCTGCGGCGAGATCGGCCGGCAGGCGGTGCAGCAGATCGCGCGCCTGGTCGGCTCCGCGCAGCGCGCCCAGGTGCCCTGCTTTTTCAGCCTGTTTCAGCTGGACCCGCAGGGCAGCGACATCGGTGTTTATGCCCGCAAACGCGACCTGCTGGCCAGCGAGCACTGGTGCCTGGCCGGCACCACCGGCGCCGAGCTGGTGCCCGAACTGCAACCGGCAGCTGGCGATATCGTGTTCGTGAAGAAAAAACCCAGCGGCTTTCATGGCACCCCCCTGCTGGGCTATCTGGTCGATCGACGGATTGATACCGTCATCATCGTCGGCGGCGCCACCAGCAATTGCATACGCGCCACCGTCTTCGACGCCTCTTCCTACAACCTGCGAACCATCGTGGTGCAGGAGGCGGTGTTCGACCGCATCCCGATCTCCCACGCCATCTCCCTGTTCGACATGGACCGCCAATTTGCCGACGTGGTCGGGGTCGATGAGGCCCTGCAGTACCTGGCCGGTCTGGGTCCGGACGCGGTCGGGCCATGAGGTCCAAACTCTTTGTGCCGGCATCGCGACCGGAATTGTTTGCCAAAGCCCTGGCCAGCGCGGCCGACGCGATTTCCTTTGACCTAGAAGACGCGGTGGCGCCCGAGCGCAAGGCCATGGCCAGGGCCGCGCTGAACGACTTGCTGCGCGGCGATGGCCCGCAGGCGCCGCTGCGAGTGGCCCCAGCGCATCAAAGCCTGATCGTGCGCGTCAATGCGGTGGGCAGCGAACACTTTGAGGCCGATCTGCAAGCCATCGTCTGGCCCGCGCTGGACGTGATCAATCTGCCCATGGTGGAGGGGCCAGAGACGGTGCAGCGCGCTGCCGAGCAGATCGAACAGCTGCAGCAGGCCCGTGCCATCGCCAAGCCGATCCGGCTGCTGGTCAATATCGAGTCGCCGCGCGGCCTGCGCAAGGCCGCCGAGTTGGCCTTGGCCCATCCCACGGTGATGGGTCTGCAAATTGGTTACGGCGATTTGTTTGCGCCGCTGGGCATCGCCTCGGGCGAGCCATCGGCCACCCAATACGTGCGCACTGCCGTGCGGCTGGCCGCCGGCGAGGCCGGCATTGCCGCCTATGACGGCGCTTATGTGAACTTCAAGGACACCGAGGGCTATCGGCGCGATTCGATGGCCGCACGCGCCCTCGGTTTTGCCGGCCGCAGCTGCATACACCCCAGCCAGATCGATCTGGCCAACCAGGTGTTCATGCCCACCCCCGCCGAACTCGAACAGGCCCTGAAGGTGGTGCGCGCCTGCGAGCAAAATCTGGCAGCAGGCGTCGGCGCGTTCTCCGTCGACGGTCGGCTGGTCGATGGCCCCTTCATCACGGAAGCGCAGGCCCTGGTGGCCCTGGGCCGGCGCCTGGGCCTGCTGGACTGACAGGCAAGGCGCCAAGCCGAGGCCACCCCCAACCCTAGAACGCTCACCAGGAGGCGCCCCATGACCGAACTCTGGACCCCTTCCCGCGACTTCGTGGGCTACGGCCCAACGCCTGCGCAGGCCCACTGGCCCGGTGGCGCACGGGTGGCGCTGCAGATCGTCATCAACTATGAAGAGGGCTCTGAGTACAACCAGCTCGACGGCGATGGCCGCACCGAGCTGGGACTGGCCGAGGCACCCGGCGGACGGGTGCCCGCCGGTCAGCGCGACATGGCCTTTGAGAGCATGTACGAATACGGCAGCCGGGTGGGCATCTGGCGCCTGCTGCAGCTGATGCGCGAGTACGAGGCGCCCGCCACGATTTTCGGCTGCGCGCTGGCGCTCGAGCGCAATCCCAAAGTCGCCGAGGCCATCGTGGCCGCTGGCATGGATGTCTGCTGCCACGGCTACCGCTGGGAGGAGCAGTTCAAACTCTCGGCCGAACAGGAGCAAGAGCGCATGGGCATGGCCATCGAGTCGCTGCGCCGCACCACCGGCCAGCGGCCGGTGGGCTGGTATTGCCGCTACGGCGCCAGCGAAAACACCCGTCGCCTGCTGGTGGACGAAGGCGGCTTTTTGTATGACTCGGACGCCTACAACGACGAGCTGCCCTATTGGGTCAGGGTCAGCGGCAAGCCGCACCTGATCGTGCCCTACACCATGGACGCCAACGACGGCAAATTTGCCGCGCCCGGTGGCTTTTCCACCCCCTTCGATTTTGAAAACTACCTGACTGCCACCTTTGACCGGCTCTATGCCGAAGGCGAAACCGCGCCCAAGCTGATGTCGATAGGCTTGCATGCACGCATCAGCGGCAGGCCCGCCCGCACCCAGGCGCTGGCCGGCTTTCTGGCCCATGTGCGCCGGCACGACAAGGTCTGGATCTGTCGCCGCCAGGATGTGGCCGAGCACTGGCGCGCCACCCACCCCTTCGAGCCATGAGCCAAGCCAAACCCGATCCGATTCCCTACTTCCTGATGAAGCAAATCAGGCAGGGGGTGATCTGCGGCCGCTACCCGCCAGCCAGCCCCTTGCGCGAGCAGCAACTTGAGATGGAATACGGCACCAGCCGGGGCCCCTTGCGCGAGGCCCTGCGCTTGCTGCAACTGCGCGGCCTGGTCACTCATGAGCCGCGGCGTGGTTTTCGGGTGCGTGAATACTCGGGGGCGCTGATCGGCCAGATCTACCGCCTGCGCGCGGTGCTCGAGCGCCACGCGGTCGAAGCCCTGGCCGGCAAACCGCTCCAGGGCCTGATCGCCGATCTGCGGGCGATCAACCACAGCATGGCCGAGCATTTCAGGGCCAGAAACATCGAGGCCTATCTGGAGGCCAATGTGGCATTTCACGCCGCCATCTTGGCGGCGGCAAGCAATGAGCCGCTGCAAAAAGCGATTGAGCCGCTCAATGAGATGGCGCAGCCGGTGCGTTTTAGCCTGCTGGCCAAAAAATTTGAAAACAGCACCGCCATTGACGAGCACGCCAGGCTGATCGAATTGCTGGAACAAGGCGATGTTGAAGGCGCCGCAGCCTTCAACGAAAAGCACGTGATCCGCAACATCAACTCGGCGGCGCGGATCTTCCCGGCAGACCCTGGCTGAGCCCGCGCTCGCCGCAGCGAGCGCTCAGCCCGTCAGGGCATCAGGTGGCTTGAGCCGCCAGGGCAGGCGCTGCCGCTTCAGCATTGGCGGCAGCAGCAGCTGCATTGGCTGCTGCCTGCGCAGCAATCACCTGAGCGCCCACTTGGGCAGCCTGCGAAAAATGCGTGCTGACCAGCTGCTTGAGCTCTTCGATCTGCGCCATCGCGTAGTTCAGGTCCGGGAAAACCGCGGGCAAGTCCAGCAAGCGACCGTCGTCCGTCAAAAAGGCGGGCCGTACCGCGACGCCGGCAGCCACAGTCTCCACCATAAAAACGCTGCGTCCACGCAAAGGCGCATCTGCCGCTGGCGCCTCAGCGGCCGGGGCAATGGAAGAAGACTCAACAGGAGGGGTGTTTGTGCTCATGGCTGGGTTCAGTGAAGTGAGAAAGAGGAGAACGAGAAAAAAGTAAACGTAGATTGACTGTAACTTAGCCAGACGCATCGCGCAGCCTCGACATGCACAGCCCCGCCTGTGTGCAGCCTGTGACCTGCCCGTTGCCCCCGTTTTGAGCCTCAGCGCTGCACCGCTTGCAGGGAGCGCAGCTGCTCCATGTGGCCCAACAAGGCCACCAGCTGGGTGCTTTTGTCAAAGACCGCATCGGCGCCGCGAGCCAGGCAGTAGCTGCGCATCTCTTCGCTGGCGTAATACGTGAGCACCAGCAGCTTTTGTTGCCCCTGGCGACCGTGATCGAGCAGGGTCAGGCCATTGCCTTGCTGCAGCCGAGGCTCGAGCACCAGCACATCCCAGGGCTCGGGCGGCGCACTCAGCCAGGCCAAGGCGTCGTCCTCACTCAGGGCCGAGCCTACGCAGCGGGCAATTTCCAAATCGACGAGGGTCTCGGAAAGGGCTTGCACCAACGCATCGCTGTCATCAACGATAAACACCCGAAGTGTCAAACTCTGCCCTCTAAAATTTTCATGCTTCGTTGCGGAGTGTGCCACAGCAAAGTCATCAGCGCGGACTCGGGCGCGCGATCGGTCCACAGTGAAAAAACAGGGTCGGCCAGGCCGAGATGTAACAAAATACAGATCCCGCGCTTTGCGTTAGCTCGCCCCCCATGAATAAAAAACCCAGCACCTCGCTCGAACGGCTGCAGCGCATCGTTGACGCGGACCGCCCCACAGACAAGGAGCGCGATGGTGGGGCCGATCAGCTGATCACTCAGGATCAATTGCGGCGGCTCGATACCCGCATGAAGAAGCTGGCTTACCTGCCACCGAGCCGGCCCAAAAAGGCCCCGCCTGCGGCTGCGCCGGGTACGGTCGGCCCCAGCACGCAGCACGGTCAACGCGCAAACAAAGCTGGGGCCAGGCGCTCAGCCTAGGGGCCTGAAGGCCGAGCCCTCACACCGGGAAGTCGGCACTGACACTGGTTTTGCGCCAGGCTTCAAGCTCAGCCAGGGTTCCCGTCAAGGCATTGACCACCCAGTCGATGCCCCCAGCGCCGAGGATCAGGTGGCGCGGCCATTCGGGGAGATCCACCAAGTTAACCAGAATGTCGGCCGCGCGCTGCGGGTCGCCCGGCTGGTGCCCGCTTTGCGCGCGGGTGGCCTGCAGCCGCACGCCGGCCGTGTCTGTGTAGTCAGGCAGGCGCACCGGGGTTTGTTGCAGCGAGCGGGCCGCAAAGTCGGTGCGAAACGGCCCCGGCTCGATACAGCTCACGCGCACGCCCAGGGGCTTGAGCTCGGCGGCCAGGGCATCGCTCCAGCCCTCGATCGCATGCTTGGTGGACGCGTAATAGCCTGAACCCGCAAAACCGACCAAACCGGCGACCGAGCCTATGGTCATGATGCAGCCGCTGCGCCGCAGGCGCATGCCCGGTACCACCGCGCGGGTGACGTTGAACACGCCAAACACATTGGTCTCAAAGACCGCGCGAATTTGTGCGTCTTCAGCCTCTTCGACAGTGGCCTGGTAGCCATAGCCGGCGTTGTTGACCAACACATCAATGCGCCCAAAGTGCTGCTCGGCCTGCTGGGCCGCCGCACGGCATTGCTCGGGATCGCGCACATCCAGGGCCAAGGCCAAGCAGCGCTGGCCACCGGCTTGCACCAGATCGGCCAGTACGGCCGGATCACGGGCCGTCACCACGACCTGCGCGCCACCGGCCAATGCCCGCACCGCCAGTGCACGCCCAAAGCCGCTGGAGCAGCCGGTGATGAACCAGACCTTGCCGCTCATGAGCTGCGCCTTTGCAGCGAGCTTGTCGATAACTTGTTCATGGCCTGCGTCCTTGCACTGCTTCAACAGACGCCGTTTCTACATCCAGGCGGCGCAGCCTGCGGTCGCGCAGATGACGCAGCGCCCCCAAGCCGGCCCGCCGAGCCCCGAGGGCCGCGCTCAGGCGCAGGCGCACTGCCGAATCTGCGTCAGCCAGTCTTGCAAGCCGCACACGTCCAGCGGTTTGACGAAATACTGCTCAAAGCCCACCCGTTCGGCCGCCTGACGGTCGCTGGGCTGGCTGAATGCGGTCACTGCCGCCAGCCGCAGGTCGGCACGACCGGGCAGCTGCATGAGCCGGCGCGCCAGCTCATAGCCGTCCATGACGGGCATGGCGATATCGAGCAGGCCGACCTGGGGCTCAAAAGTCTGAGCAGCGGCCAGCGCAGCCAAGGGATCGGTGAGGACCCTCACCTCATGGCCCAGGCTCTGCAGAAACTGACCGAGCAGGGCAGCGGCATCGGCGTTGTCGTCCACCACCAAGATACGCAGGCCCACATCAGCCGCAGCCACCGATGAGATGGCCGCCCCTGCCTGGGCACCGCTGCCAAACAGCAGCGGCAGCTGATCAGCGCCGCCCGGGCCTGCAGCCATGGCGAGATCGAGGGGAGCCACCCAGGCACGGTCGCGGCTGGCCGCGTCGACCAGCTCATCAATCAGGCTGCGCAGCTGCTGGGCATGACGTTCGATGATGCTGCCCAACTGGCGAGTCTGCTCATCACCGGCCTGACTGAGCAGTAACTCGGCGGCAGTGGCAATCGGGGCCAAGGGATTGCGCAGCTCATGCGCAAGCCACTGAGCCAGCGACTGATCGGCCAGACCAGCTGCGGCGGGAAGCGGCCATTGCGGGTCGCAGGATAGGTTTGAACTCATGCTTAACTCCAAGGGGCCCGCCAGCATAATGAGGAGCTCGCGTTCTTGCTCGACCGTTTTGTAACAAGCTGTACGCTTGCAGGCCCTTATTGACGAGCGCCAACCCGTTGTGGCGCAGCAGTTTGAAAACCAAGCCTGCTCAGCGCGCTGCTGCCTTACCTCAGACACAGCACTCGAGCAAACGCCGCATCGCCGCGAGGGCGCGGCTCCCACATGAACGCGCAGGCTGCGAACCGAGGCGCGGCCGCAAACCACACCGCCCACCGTCACACCTGCGCAATCTTGGCCCGGCAGAGATAACATCGCCCCCCATGTCCGAAGCCATCCGCACCTATCTGGAAGTTCCCTCGCGGCCGAGCCTGCAACTGCCGGCGCTGGCCTGTGACGCACATGTGCATGTGTTCGGCCCGGCCGAACGCTTTGCCTATGCAGCCAGCCGCAATTTCACGCCGGTCGATGCACCGCGGCAGAGCTTGTTCGCCCTGCACCGGCTGCTGGGCATTGAGCGCTGCGTGGTGGTGCAGTCAGCGGTCCATGGCTGGGACAACAGCGCTGTTGAAGACACCCTGACTGAAGGCGAAGGCCGCTACCTGGGCGTGGCCCTGGTGCCGCCAGATGTCGCCGATCAGGAGTTAGCTCGGCTGGCCGCGGCTGGCTTTCGCGGCGTACGTTTTAACTTCATGAAGCACCTCAGCGGCGGCGCCACGCCCGAGCAGGTGCTGGCGCTGACCGAGCGCTTGGCGCCCATCGGGTTGCACCTGCAGTTGCATTTTGAAAGCAGCCTGATCCATAGCCTGGCGCCCATGATCCGGCGCAGCCGGGTGCCGGTGATGATCGACCACATGGGACGGGTCGACGCGGCCGCTGGCGCCGACGCACCGGATTTTCAGGCCCTGTGCGAGCTGCTGCGCGACGAGCGGGTGCATATGAAGGTCAGCGGCATCGACCGCATCGACCCCCGGCCCCCGCAGGACCCGGCCCCCTATGCGCACGGCGTCAAGCTGGCGCAGTTGCTGGTGCGTGAATTCGGCAGCCGCTGCGTCTGGGGCACCGACTGGCCACACCCCAACCACACCCATATTCCCGACGACGGCCAGTTGGTCGATGCGCTGGCGCAGATCGCCCCTGAGGCGGCCGAGCGCCAGGCGCTGCTGGTCGACAACCCGGCACGCTTTTATAGGTTTTGAATCATGAGCAAACGACTTGAAGGCCGGGTGGCTCTGGTCAGCGGCGCCGGCGCGGTGGGGCCGGGCTGGGGCAATGGGCGAGCGATTGCCGTGCGTTTTGCGCAGGAAGGCGCCACCGTCTTCGGCCTGGACCGTGAACTGGAGCGTATGCAGGAAACGGCCGATCTGATTGCCGCAGCCGGCGGGCGCTTCATCGCCCTGGCCTGCGATGTGACCGACAGCGCCGCACTGGCCGACGCCATGGCGCAATGCATCGCGCAATGCGGACAGCTCGACGTGCTGGTCAACAATGTCGGTGGCTCGGCCAAGGGCGGTCCGGTGGAGATGAGCGAGGACATCTGGGACGCGCAGATCGACCACAACCTCAAGAGCGTGTTTCTGGCCTGCAAGCATGCGCTGCCGCACATGGTGGCGCGCGGGCAGGGCAATATCGTCAATCTGTCGTCGACCTCGGGCATACGCTGGACCGGCTCGGCGCAGATTGCCTATGCCGCCACCAAGGCGGCGGTGATCCAGTTCTCGCGGGTGCTGGCTGTGCAATATGCCAAGCAGGGCATTCGGGTCAACACGGTGGTGCCGGGGCAACTGCACACGCCCATGGTCGAATACCGGCTGGCCGGCCAGCGCACCGGCGGCGATGTGCAGGCCCTGTTGGCGCAGCGCCAAAGTCGCATCCCCCTGCCCTTTATGGGCGACGGCATGGACACCGCCAATGCGGCCCTGTTTCTGGCCAGCGATGAATCGCGCTTTGTGACCGGCACTGAAATCGTGGTCGACGGCGGCATGTCGGCCCGCTGCGACTGACAACAAACACTTTTTCCTGGAGACCTTGACATGAAGAACCGCTTTTCCCTGCGCCGCGCACTGCTGGTGCTCGGCCTGCTGGCCGCCAGTGCAAGCTGGGCCCAGCAGCCCAAGACCACCCGCATCCTGGTCGCCTTTCCGCCCGGCGGGCCGGTGGACTTCGTGGCGCGCACTTTGGCCGACGCCCTGTCCAAAGAACTCGGCCAGCCAGTGTTGGTGGACAACAAGGCTGGCGGCAATGGTGCGGTGGCGGCTGAGCAACTGATCCGCTCACCGGCCGACGGCAGCACCCTGTGGCTGACCAGCGTGGGCGCGGTGGCGATCAACCCGGCCCTCTACGAAAAACTGGCCTATGACCCACAGCGCGACCTGGCGCCGGTGTCGCTGGTGGTCAACAACGTTGAGGTGCTGGTGGTCAACGCCAAAGCGCCTTGGAACAGCGGAGCAGACCTGGTGGCTGGCGCCCGCGCGGCCGGCAACAAGCCGATCACCATGGCGTCTTCGGGCACCGGCAGCGTCCCGCACTTGGCGGCCGAGCAGCTCAACGACGCGGCCAAGATCAATCTGCTACACGTCCCCTACAAAGGCGCGGCGCCTGCCCTCAACGACGTGATCGCCGGCCATGTGGACGGGTTTTTTGGCGACATTCCCGGCCTGATCGGCTTTGTGCGCTCCGGCCAACTCAAGGCCATAGGCATCGCCGCCCCCCGGCGCCACCCGCTGCTGCCCGAGGTCAAAACCTTCGAGGAGATGGGCGTCAAAGGGGTCGACTCCGATAACTGGTACGCCCTGTTCACTGCCAAGGCGGTGCCTGCGGCCGAGATTGATCGCATCAACCGCGCGGTGCGCGCCGCCCTCAGCAGCGAGGCGGTGCGCAGCAAGCTGTCGAATTCGGGCGCCCAGCCAGCGCCCTCGACGCCGGGCGAGCTCGCAGCCCTGCTCAAAAGCGATGGCGAAAAATGGTCCCGCATCGTCAAAGCCAAAAACATCAAGCCCGATTGAGTCCCATCATGCGTCTACCCGCCATTGCCCCAGGCACCCAGCCCGAACTGGCCGACATCGAGGCGCGCATACGCGCCGAGCGTGGTCGTATCTCGCCGCTCTACCAGGTGCTGCTCAACAGCCCGGCGGTGGCCCACGGCTGGGAGCAGATGCTCTCTGCGGTGCGCAATCGCAGCTCCCTGAGCGTGCGCCTGAAGGAGTTGATCATCCTGCGGGTGGCGGTGATCAACCGCGCGCCCTATGAGTTCGAAGCCCACGCGCCGCTGGCCCTGGCCGCCGGCGTGAGCGAGGCCACACTGGCCGCGCTCAAACAGGCGGTGATTGCCCAGGACGCCGATCTGAGCGCCACCGAACGCGATGTGCTGGCGCTGGCCGATGCAATGACGCGCGATATTGCCGTCAGCGACGCGCTCTACCAGGCGGTGGCGGCGCAGTTCTCCCATCAAAACATGCTGGACATCGTGGCCACGGTGGCGGCCTACAACATGGTCTCACGCCTGCTCGAAGCCCTGCAGATCGGCCACTGAGCGATGACCCAACCCCGCTTGACCGACCAACTGCTGCTGCGCCTGCAGTGCCAGACGCAGCAGGCTGCACAACTGCCAGCCGCGATCGCGCGCTGGAGCCGGGCCGCGCCCTGGACGCTGCAACCGCTGCGCCTGGCCTACAGCCACGAAAGCCGCTGGGCCTATGCCTATCTGCGATTGGCCGAGCCGATGGCCTTGGGGCCAGATGAGCTTGCAAGCGCGAAGGCGGGACTGCCTGCTGGCACAGAGGTCAGCCGGCTGCAGCTGGTGTTTGAAGCGTCCGGCCACAGCAGCGCCCAAGCGCCGCTGCACCACTATGTGGTGGAAACCGATCCGGCGCCGGGCTGGTTCGAGGAGATTT
>JBAXEN010000117.1:0-11187 GCA_037140415.1 Betaproteobacteria bacterium
CCCCCCATGAAGATGGGCCAAGGCCGCCCCATAGGCGCCCAGTGCAAAGTAAGCCGCATGCCCGAAGCTGACCAGACCCGCCAGCCCCATCATGGCCTGCAGGCTGATGCCAAACACCACAAAAATCATGGCGTCGAGCGCCAGCGTCTGCCAATACGGCCCGCCCAGCCAGGCCAGCGCGGCCAGCGCCAACGCAGCCCCGCCCCCGATGAACACGGAGCGCAGTTGCAGGCCCTGGAAAACCTGGGCCGGCTCGCGCACCCCGTGCACGGCCGCCAAAGGCCGGCCGGCCAGACCTTGCGGCCGAATCACCAGCACCAGCGCCATGGTCAGAAACACCAGGACCAAGGAGGCCTGGGGAAACCAGGCAATCCCCAGGGCATGCACCAGGCCAATCAGGATGGCCGCCACAAAAGCGCCGCCGATGCTGCCCAGACCCCCAGTGACCACCACCACAAAGGTCTCGACGATGACGGCCATGTCCATCTGCAAATGGGCCGGCTCGCGCGGCACCTGCAGCGCCCCGCCCAGCCCGGCCAGGGCGCAGCCGAGCATGACCGCGCCCATCATCAAGGGCTTGGGGTTAACGCCCAGCGCCGCCAGCATGTCGCGGTCAGCCGTGGCCGCACGCAGGCGCTGGCCAAACAGGCTGCGGGTAAGCAGCAGGTGCAGCCCCAGCCACACCAGCGGTCCCAGTGCCATCAGCGCCAGCTGGTACACCGGAAACAGCTCGCCGCCAATATCCACCGAGCCCTTGAGCCCCGGAAAGCGCGGCGCGAACACCTCCTCATTGCCAAAGCCCCAACGCATCAGATCATGCAAAGCCAGCGTCAGGCCGAAGGTGGCCACCAGTTGGTAGAGCTCGGGCGCGCCTGCCATGCGGCGCAGCAGCAGCACATCGGCCAGCGCGCCGACAGCCGCCGCCAGCGCCGCCGCCATCAGCATGGCCGCCGCATACAGCATCGCGCTGTCGGCCCATTGCGGGAACCAATGCGTCAACCAGTGCGCGCAAAACAGCGCGCCCAGCATGAAAAAGCTGCCGTGGGCGAAGTTGACGATGCGGGTGACACCAAAGATCAGCGTCAGCCCCGCCGCCATCAAAAACAAGGTGCTCGCGTAGGACAGGCCACCGAGCCATTGAACAACCGTCATCGCTTGCTGGAGGGTCCGCGGGCAGGGGCGGCCATCGGCTTATTCGAGCCAGGTGGTGAACTTGTCGGCCGTATCGCGCGGGGTGTAGAAGCGATTGATCAGGGCGTCCGGATCGGCGTAGCCCATGGCCAAACCGCAGACCATCATCTGATCGGCCGGCGCGCCGACGTGCGGCAAGATGATGCTGTGATAGTCGTTCCAGGCCGCCTGCGGGCAGGTGTGCAGACCCTGGCCACGGGCGCCCAGCATCACGTTTTGCACAAACATGCCGTAGTCCAGCAGACTGCCGCGCCCAAGCACCCGGTCGATGGTGAAGATCAGGCCGACCGGCGCGTCAAAAAAACGGAAGTTGCACTGGTGCTGCTCATGCATCCTGTCCTTTTGGCCGCGCTCGATGCCGAGCAGGCCATACAGGCCCCAGCCGTTTTCGCGCCGGCGGCCGATGTAGGGTTCGGTCCAGTTGCTGGGGTAGTAGTCGTACTCTTCCCTGTACTGCGCGGCCAGCGCCGGATTGGCGCGGATCGCGTCATGCGCTGCGCAGACCTTGCCGGTCAGGGCCTTCAGGCTTGCGCCCTGCAGCACATAGACCCGCCAGGGCTGGGTGTTGGTGCCCGACGGCGCCCGGCTGGCGACCTGCAGGATATGGTCGATTTTCTCGCGCTCGACCGCCTGGGGCAGATAGGCCCGCACCGACATGCGACTGAGGATGGCGCTGTCGACATCGGGGGCGGGGCTGCTCAGAGGCAGGGGGTTTTGCAAGGGGGCTTGACTCACTTCAGACTCTCCAGAACGGCAATAAAAGGCGGTGGCAGGGGCCGCGGTCGGCGGCTGTGGCGGTCGACATAGACATGCACAAAGTGCCCGCGCGCGGCGCAAGGGGCATCAGGCGGGCCGTCGCCAGCAAACAGACCCACCTCATAGCGCACGCTCGACGAGCCCAGGTGCCCAACCCGCAGACCGGCCAGCACCGGCTGCGGAAAGGCCAGGGGCGCAAAGTAGTGGCACTGGGTCTGCACCACCAGACCGATCAACTCGCCCGCATGAATATCGAGCACGCCTTGCTCAATCAAATAGCTGTTAACTGCCGTATCGAACCAGCTGTAGTACACCACGTTGTTGACATGACCATAGATGTCGTTGTCCGACCAGCGGGTGCCGATGGGGCGCAGCACCGGGTAAGCGCTGCGCGGCTCCGGGGAGGGTCGTTGGGTATCGTTCATGGGCCAAAAAACGGATCGGCTGTGGTGCGCCTGAGGCCCTGTCGCGCTCGCAAGCGCCGGGCCAAACCGTGGATTTTGCCAGCCCCGGCCGAGCACGCCTTGCGGGCTGCTTCAGCCGCGCTGCCAACGCTGCCAATATTCGTAGGCCACCTGCCAGGTATTGAGCTGAACCTGCACCGTGGTTTCCATGTCGTGCCCGTAACCGCCGGCCATCACAAAAGCCAGCGCCGTGCGGCGCTGCCAGGCCCGGTCAAACACCCGGCGGTCGCGCGCCTGCAGGCCGTCATGGCTGAGCTTGAGCCGGCCCAAGCGGTCGCCCTCATGCGGGTCGGCCCCGGCCAGGTAAAACACCAGGTCCGGCTCGAAGCGCCGCTCGAGCTCGGCCAGCGCCTGCTCCAGCGCCTCCAGATAAGCCACATCGCCGCAGCCGTCGGGCAGGTCCACATCCAGGTCGCTGGGCTCCTTGCGGAAGGGGAAGTTCTTTTCACCATGCAGCGACAGGGTAAAGACCGAGTCGTCGCCGGCAAAGATGCTGGCCGTGCCATTGCCCTGGTGAACGTCCAGGTCAATCACCGCCACCTGCAGCGGCCGCCGCGACAGACGCGCCCATTCGGCCTGCATCAACCGGGCGGCCACCGCCACATCGTTGAAGACACAAAAACCCGCACCCTTGTCGCGGCTGGCATGGTGGGTGCCGCCGGCTAAATTGCCGGCCAGGCCCTGCGCCCTCGCCTCGCCACTGCCAGGCAGGCCCAGGGCCAGCCGCGCAGCGGCTATGGTCGCACCGGTCGAGCGGCGAGAGCGCTCGACCATCTGCGGCGACCAGGGAAATCCTATCTCCCGCTGCGCCGCCGCCGGCAAGCTGCCGGTCTGCACCGCCTGCACGTAAGCCGGCGCATGCACCAAGGCCAACTCCCCATCGGTGGCCGCTGCTGCGCTGGCCAGCTGCAACTGAGGCAACTGCTCAGCCAGCCGCTGGCGCAGCCGCGCGTACTTGCCCATGGGAAAGCGATGGCCGGTCGGCAGGGGCAGCACGTACTGATCGGCGTAGAAGGCGTACACGGGCGAGGCAAGGTGGGCCGGGACGAAACCCGCGAAGGGCCCCGATTTTCACCCCAGTCCAAAACTAGAGCATGCAGTCTAAAAATGGTGCATTGCAGCAAAGGGCCCTTGCATTGGGGGCGTGGACCCTTATACTTTCTCCATGTTGCAGTGCAGCATAGGTTCCTGGGAACCTTGAAGCACCGCCAAGTTTGTTTTTTCCACCTCACTTACGGAGATTGATATGTTGACCGTTGATCAAGTTGTTGCGTCCCAAAGGGCTTCCATCGAAACCATGTTCGGCCTGACCCACAAGGCTTTCGAAGGCGTCGAGAAGCTGGTCGAACTCAATGTGCAAGCCTCTAAAGCCGCCCTGAACGAGTCGGCCAACCACGCCAAAGCAGTGCTGAGCATCAAAGACGCCCAAGAGCTGCTGGCCCTGCAAGCGAGCCTGATGCAGCCCCTGGCCGAGAAGGCCGCCGCCTACAGCCGTCATCTGTATGACATCGCCAGCGGCACCGCTTCGGAGTTTTCCAAGGCTGTGGAAACCCACACTGCCGACGCTCAGTCCAAGTTTGTCGGCCTGGTTGACAGCGCTGCCAAGAACGCACCGGCCGGTTCCGAGACCGCTGTTGCCGTGATGAAGAGCGCCGTCTCTGCCGCCACCAACGCTTTTGAATCGGTGCAAAAGGCTGTCAAGCAAGCCGCTGACATGGCCGAGGCGAACTTCGCAGCTGTCAGCAGCACCGCTGTCAACGCCGCCAAGACCGCCAGCAAAAAGCGCTGAACGGTCACTGCCCTGCCGGCCCGCACGCCCGCGGGGCAACCAATGGTTGTCTCCTCGGGTCAACGTGGAATTGGTTTCAGGGACCCGTTCAAAGCCCGGCGCAAGCCGGGCTTTTTTTATGGGCGCCCGCCTTGTGCGTGCCGCGTCAGCGCTGGGCAGCCGCCAGCCGGGCCCGCAGCTCGGGCAAGGCCGCTTGCATGGCGGCCCGCCCTGCATCGATCGCCCGCTGCCGCGCTGAAAAATCGGCGCTGCGCAACCCCACCAGCGAAGGCCGGACCCACAGGTCGGCCTGCTTGAGCTCATGCTGTTTGATGGCTTGGCCCATGATGTTGAAGGTCTGCAGCAGGATCTGCAAGGTGTCACCGGTAGCTTGCCCCTCGGGCGGCTGTGAAATATCGACTGCAATCACCAGCTCGGCACCCATCTGGCGGGCGAACTGCGCTGGCACCGGGGCCACCAGGCCACCGTCGACATAATCGCGCCCGCCGATGCGCACCGGCTGAAACACCGCCGGCACAGCGCTCGAGGCCCGCACCGCGGTGCCGGTGTCACCGCGCCGAAACAACACTGCCTGGCCATTGCCCAGGTCCACCGCCACCACGCCCAGGGCAATGCGCATGTCCTCGATCAAGCGGCCGGCCACCGCGTCGTTGACATAACGGGCCAGCGCCTCGCCGCGAAAAAGCCCGCGGTTGATGATGGGCACCATCCAGTCGGCAATCGCCACCTCCTCAATGCGCAAGGCGGTCTGCCGCAGCTCGCTGGCGCTCATGCCGCTGGCATACAGGGCGGCCACCAGGCTGCCGGCCGATGTGCCCACCACATAGTCGGGCACGATGCCAGCCTGCTCCAGCACCTCGATCACCCCCACATGGGCAAAGCCCTTGGCTGCGCCGCCGCCCAGGGCCAGGCCAATGCGCGGCGCCCGCTTGGGCGCCGTTTCGGCAGCCGGAGCCGCTGGCGGCGGGGCCACCGGCGGTGCAGCGCAGCCGGCCAGCAAGGCGGCCAACAACAGGGCCAGCAGCCCCAGCTTGTCAGCAGCCGACGACCGCAGCCTTGCAAAAAACACGTCAAACCATCGCATCACGACTCCAAAAATCCGGCAGGCCCACCCGCCCGACCCGGGCATCTGCGCCCGGGAGGCTGCGGGATAATCGTCGCCTTCAAGCGCACGACACAGCCCAACAGCGCTCGGCGCCAAACCCAGCCACCCCGGGTCATCACAAGGAAGCAGCATGAACATCAGCGGACAGGTCTTTATTGTCACCGGAGGCGCCTCCGGCCTGGGTGAGGGCACGGCGCGCATGCTGGTGGCCGCCGGTGGTCAGGTGGTGATTGCTGACATGCAGGAGGCCAAAGGCCAGGCGCTGGCGCAGGAGCTGGGCGCGAGCTTCGTGCGCTGCGATGTGAGCCAGGAAGGCGACGCCAAGGCGGTCGTCGAGCGCGCTTGCGCCCTCGGCCCCCTGATGGGCCTGGTCAACTGCGCCGGCATCGCGCCGGCCGAAAAGACCGTGGGCAAAACCGGGCCGCATTCGCTGGAGGTATTCAGCCGTGTGGTGCAGGTCAATTTAATCGGTACCTTCAACATGACCCGCCTGGCCGCCCAGGCCATGAGCGCCAACGAGCCGCAGGCCAGCGGCGAGCGCGGCGTGATCATCAACACCGCTTCAGTGGCCGCCTTTGACGGGCAGATCGGGCAGGCGGCCTACAGCGCCTCCAAAGCCGGCGTGGCCGGCATGACGCTGCCGCTGGCACGCGACCTCTCCCGCCACGGCATCCGGGTGATGACCATCGCTCCGGGTATTTTTGCCACGCCCATGGTGGCCGGCATGCCCGAGCCGCTGCAGGCCTCGCTGGCCGCTGCGGTGCCCTTTCCCTCTCGCCTGGGTCAGCCGGCCGACTTTGCCAAGCTGGTGCGCCAAATCATTGACAACGACATGCTCAATGGCGAGGTGATCCGCATCGACGGCGCGATCCGCATGCCGCCGCGCTGATCCCCATGCGTGCCGCCAGCGCCCTGCTTTGCCTGCGCGCGCTGGTCTGCGCGGCGCTGCTGGCCGGCTGCGCCCCGCTCGTCCCACAAGAGGCCAAAACCAGCTCGGCCGCCGACGACCGCGCCCCGGAGGCGCCCAGCGGCTGGGGCACTCAGAGCGACCGGTTCAGCCAGCGCCAAGCCGTGGCCAGTGCCCATGTGCTGGCCAGCCAGGCCGGTCTGGACATGCTGCGCGCCGGCGGCTCGGCGATGGACGCAGCGGTTGCAGCGCAAGCGGTGCTGGGGCTGGTCGAGCCGCAGTCCAGCGGTATCGGCGGCGGCGGGTTTTTGCTCTACCACGACGGCCGCAGCACCCACGCATTTGACGGCCGTGAGGTGGCACCGGCCGGCATTGATGAAAACCTGTTTTTGCAGGCCGACGGCCAGCCGATGCCGTTTCACAGCGCCGCCGTCGGTGGTCGTGCGGTGGGCGTGCCTGGGGTGATGCGCATGCTCGAGCAGGCCCACCGCCTGCACGGCCGCCTGCCCTGGGCGCGCCTGTTTGAGCCAGCGATCAGTTTGGCCGACGAAGGCTTTCCCGTCGGGGCTCGCCTGCACCAGTTGCTCAGCCTGGAGCCGCACCTCAAAAAAGACCCCGTCGCCGCCGCCTATTTTTACGACGCACAGGGCCGCCCTTGGCCGGTGGGCCACCGCCTGCGCAATCCGGAGTACGCCCGGGTGATGCGCGCCATCGCTCAGGGCGGCGCGAGCGCCTTGCATCAAGGCCCGATCGCGCAGGCCATGGTCACTGCGGTGCAACAGCATCCGAGCAACCCAGGAAAGCTCAGTCTGGCCGACTTGCAGGACTACCAGAGCCGGCTGCGCCAGCCGATCTGCTTCGACCATACGGCAAGCAGTCGTCAGTGGCGCATCTGCGGCATGCCGCCGCCTAGCTCAGGCGCGCTGGCGGTGGGCCAAATCCTGGGCCTGCTCGAACGCACCCCCGCCGGTCAGCGCCCCCTGCAACAGGGCCGGCCCGATGTGGACTGGCTGCACGGCTATTCAGAAGCTGCACGGCTGGCTTTTGCCGACCGCGCCCTCTACGTCGCTGATCCAGACTTTGCGGACGCGCCGGGAGGCACCTGGCAGAGCCTGCTCGCGCCCGGCTACCTGCAGCAGCGGGCCCGGCTGATTGGTGCGCGCAGCCTGGGGCAGGCCGCCGCCGGGCAGCCGGGCAAGGACCCCGGCGCTCGGCGCGGCCTCGCGCCCATGGCCAACCAGCCCGAGTACGGCACCACCCACCTGAGCGTTATTGACGCGCAGGGCCATGCGCTGGCGCTGACCAGCAGCATCGAAGACGCCTTTGGCGCCCGCCTGATGGTCAACACCGGCCAGGGGCTGGCGGGCGGCTTTTTGCTGAACAACCAGCTAACCGACTTCAGCTTTGTGCCGCGTTCATCTGAGGGCCTGCCGGTGGCCAACCGGCCAGAGCCGGGCAAGCGGCCGCGTTCGTCCATGTCGCCCACGCTGGTGTTTGAAGCAGGCAGCCAGCGCCCGCACATGAGCTTGGGCAGCCCCGGCGGCGCCTACATCATTCACTACACCGCCCAAGCCCTGTGGGCCAGCCTGCACTGGGGCTTGAAGCCACAGGCAGCCATTGCCCTGCCGCACCTGGCCAATATGAACGGTCCGCTGCTGCTCGAGCAGGGGCGCTACGACAGCGCCACCGCCCAAGCCCTGGCCGAGCGCGGCACTGTGGTGCGCCAAGTGCCGATGACCAGCGGACTGCAGATCCTGCAGCGCAGCGAGCTGGGCTGGCTCGGTGCGTCGGATGCCCGGCGCGAGGGGCGGGTTTTGGGCGATTGAGCGGCCCAGGCTGCGCCCGAGGCGCTGCCTACAATGGCCGATTGCAACCGGACTGACATGGCCATCCCCACACCGTTTCTGCAGGAGCTGCTGGCTAGAGCCGACATCGTCGACATCGTCGGCCGCCATGTACAGCTCAAAAAGGGCGGCGCCAATTTTTCCGGGTTGTGCCCCTTTCACACCGAAAAATCGCCCTCCTTCACAGTCAGCCCGACCAAGCAGTTTTTCCACTGCTTTGGCTGCGGCAAGAGCGGCAATGCCATCGGCTTCCTGATGGAACACCTGGGCATGAACTTCCGCGACGCGGTGCAGGACCTGGCGCAGCAATATGGCCTGCAGGTGCCCGAGGAGGACATCTCGCCGGCCGAGAAACTGCGGCAATCGCAAGCGCGCGAGCAGCAAAGCAGCCTGAGCGACGTGCTGGAAAAAGCCGCCCTGGCCTTTGCCGCCCAGCTCAAGGATTCGCCGCGAGCGGTGGACTATCTCAAAGGCCGGGGCCTGTCGGGCCAGATCGCCAAGGCCTTCGGCCTGGGCTATGCACCGCCGGGCTGGCGATTTTTGGCGGGGGTGTTCCCGGACTATGCCGACGCCAAGCTGGTCGACAGCGGTCTGCTGATTGCGGCCGAGGAAGACGGCAACGAACAGGGCAAGCGCTACGACCGCTTTCGCGACCGGGTGATGTTTCCGATCCGCAATGTCAAGGGCGAATGCATAGGCTTTGGCGGTCGGGTGATGGGCGATGAAAAGCCCAAATACCTCAATTCACCAGAGACCCCCGTATTTAGCAAGGGGCGCGAGCTCTATGGCCTGTTTGAGGCCCGCGCCGCCTTGCGCGAGCGCGGCTACGCGTTGGTCACCGAAGGCTATATGGACGTGGTGGCGCTGGCCCAGCACGGCTTTGCCAACGCGGTGGCCACCTTGGGCACCGCCTGCACCACCGACCATGTGCAAAAGCTGTTTCGCTTCACCGACGCGGTGGTGTTCAGCTTCGACGGCGACGCGGCCGGCCGGCGGGCGGCGCGCAAGGCGCTCGATGCAGCCCTGCCCTACGCCAGCGACACCCGCTCCATCAAATTTCTATTTCTGCCGGCCGAGCACGACCCCGACAGCTTCATCCGCGAGCTGGGCTCTGATGCCTTTGCCCAGCGGGTGCAGCAAGCCCTGCCGCTGAGCCGCTTCCTGATCGAGGCGGCCAGCCAGGACTGCGAGATGGACAGCGCCGAAGGCCGCGCCCGCATGGGCAGCCAGGCGCGCGCCCTGTGGGAGGCGCTGCCCGACGGCGCGCTCAAGCGCCAGCTGCTGGCCGAAATCGCCGACCTGGTGCACATCGACAGCCGCGAGTTGCTGCAGATCTGGCAACCGGCGCGCAGCAACAGCAAAGTGGGCAGCAGGAAATCGAACGGACCTATGTCCGCGCCTGAGGGGGCTGAACGCATGCCGACTTCAGCCTCCATCGGGCCCATGGGCCGTGGCGCGGCGCCGCTGCTGCCGGGCCAGGGGCAAGCCTCGGGCAAGCTCAGGCGCCTGCCAGGGCGCATACAGCCTGCCAGCCGCGAGGACCGGGTGCTGCGCATGCTGCTGACCGAGCCGAGCTGGTGGGACCGGCTCAGCGACGGCGAACACGCACTCTTGTGCGCCCTGCCCGCGCCCCACGGCCCGCTGTTTGCCTGGCTGGAGGGGCAAATTCACGAACACGGCGTGCAGCCTTGGGCGGCGCTGCGCGAAGGCTTGCGCGAGCATCCGCAGGAGCGTTACGCCACCGAGCAACTGGCCCAAATACCAGAGGGGATAGAACCCAGCTGGGACGAAACCCGGCCGGTGCTCGACGAATTGGTCAAACGCGGGCGCCAGCAGGAAATGGATGACCTTGCGCGCCGCGCCGCCACCGACCCACAGGCCCTGGCCCGCCTGCGCGAGCTCGCTGCTGCCATGCGCGCCAGCTGAGCGCGTTGGTATAATCCGAATCTTTCCGACGGCAAGCGCGACAGCAGCACCTCCGGCACCGGCTCCCCTGGCCCCAGGGTCCTCTTGGATGTAAGAGCCATCCTCCCCGCAAGGACTGCACTCCAAATGTTCGCCCACCTGCTTGCCACCGGTTCCGTTCAAGCCGCCCCGGCAGCGTTTTGCTGCACGGAGCAGTTCTGACGGTCGTCCTTCGAAGCCACGCCGATTGACCGCCTCCTGGCCGGCAGGAGGGTCGGCCTGGCCTTTGCCTGGCCACTGCCTTTATTGATCTGGGAAAACACCATGCCCACTGCCAAATCCTCCAGCAAGAGCGCTGCGCCCAGCAACGCCAAGCCCACTGCCAAGCCCGCTGCCAAAGTTGCCAGCAAGGCTGCGACCAAGCCCAGCCCCAAGGAAGCGGCCAAAACCGTCGACAAGGTAGCCGCCAAGAGCGGGAGCAAGCCGGCCCAAACCGTCAAGAACGCGCAGGCCAGCGAGCGCAAAACTGAAGCGGCGAGCGCCGCGACCAAGCCGGCCGCCAAAGTCGCGGCCCAAGCCGCGGGCAAAACCCCGGCCAAGAAGCAGGCTGAACTCAAGACCGGCAAGCTCGCCGACCCGCAGGTTCCGGCCAAGAAGCCGGCCGCTGCCAAAGAGCCGGCCGCCAAGAAAGGCAAAGGCAAGGACTTGCCCAAGCCAGCCGCTGAAGAGGACTTGTCCGACATCGAGGCCGAATTTGCCGAGGAGCCCGTCGTTGCCGAATCGACGGAAAAAGCCAAGCCCCTGCGCATGAAGATCAGCAAGGCCAAGGAGCGGGCCTTGATGAAGGAATTCGGTCTCGATGAGACCGTCTTGTCTGAAGAGGACATGCTCAAGCGGCGCCAGCGTCTGAAGACGCTGATCAAGCTGGGCAAGACCCGCGGCTACCTGACCCACGGCGAGATCTCCGACCACCTGCCCGACAAGCTGGTCGACGCCGAGACGCTGGAAGTCGTGGTCAATATGCTCAACGACATGGGCGTGGCCGTCTACGAGCAGGCGCCAGACGCCGAGACTCTGCTGCTCAACAACACCGGCCCGACCGTTGCCACTGAAGAAGAGGCCGAAGAAGAGGCCGAAGCGGCGCTGTCGACCGTTGACAGCGAGTTCGGCCGCACCACCGACCCGGTGCGCATGTACATGCGCGAAATGGGCACGGTAGACCTCTT
>JBAXEN010000118.1:0-11133 GCA_037140415.1 Betaproteobacteria bacterium
GGCTTGAGCACATGCAGCGATGCCTCTAGCGCTTGCCGCAGCTCTTCAAGCTCGGCATTGATGAAAATCCGAAAAGCTTGGAAGGTGCGCGTAGCGGGGTCCTTGCCAGGTTCGCGGGTCTTGACCGCGCCAGCCACGACCTGGGCCAGCTCGGCGGTGCTTGCCATGGGCCCGTGCTGGCTGCGATGACGATCAATCGCCTTTGCAATCGACCCAGCAAACCGTTCTTCGCCGTAATCACGAATGACCTCCGTGATGTCCTGCACCGACGCCTGCGCCAACCACTGCGCCACCGTCTGGCCGGCGCTGCTGTCCATCCGCATGTCCAGCGGGCCGTCGCGCCGAAACGAAAACCCCCGACTGGGGTCGTCGATCTGCGGCGAGCTCACACCCAAGTCCATCAACACGCCGTCGCAGCTGGCGGGCGGCAGCTGAGACAGTTGAGAGAAACCGGCATGGCGGATGGAAAACCGCGCGTCCTGCTCGGCCAAAGCCCGACCTTCGGCCACCGCCTGCGGGTCCTTGTCGAAGGCCAGCAACTGACCCTGGGGCGAGAGCGCAGACAGGATGAGCCTGGAGTGGCCGCCGCGCCCGAAAGTGGCGTCCACATAGTACCCGTCGGGGCGCAAGTGCAGCGCCTCGATGGCCTCTTTGAGCAGGACGGTTTGATGTTCCCATGGGGCCTGCATGGCGTCAGAAAGAAAAGTCCTTGAAGACGTCGGGCATCTGACCCTTCATCTGCTCGGCCTCCTGGGCGGCATAGGTGGCCGCATCCCACAGCTCGAAATGGGCGCCCATGCCCAGCAGCACCGACTCGCGGGTGATGCCGGCGGCGCTGCGCAACTCGGGCGAGACCAGCACTCGGCCACTGGCATCCATCTCGACATCCATCGCGTTGCCCAGAAAAATCCGCTTCCACCACTGCGCCTGCATGGGCAGCGCGACGATGCGGTCACGAAACTTTTCCCACTCATTGCGCGGGAAAATCATCAGGCAGCCATGGGGGTGCTTGGTGATGGTCAGCTGGCTGGCCGCCGTGGCGCTGAGCACGTCACGATGCCGGGTCGGCACGGCCAGCCTACCCTTGCTATCGAGAACAATGGACGACGCACCCTGAAACACCTGCAAGACCCCTTAGGCTGAAAAAATTCCCACAAAAATGCACTTTTCACCACTTTAGCAGGAAAGCGGCGGGGTTCAAGGGGTCGGAGCAAATTTTTTCCAATGAAATCAAGCACTTAGAGACGATTTTAGATTGTCTATTAATGTCAAAAACCTATGAAAATGAAGCACTTAGCGCAGGCTGTGAAAGTGCTTTGTCAAGGCAGGACCTAAAAAGACGCCCTTGCCGACCCTGCAAGAGCCAGCCATGGCAGCGCGGGCGCTGGCTGCACAGCCTTGCAAAGACCAAGGCCAGGAGCGGGGCCAAAAGGGGGGCTAAAGGGGTACCAAGGGCGCCAAAAACAGCTGTGGCCCGCAAGCGGGCCACAGACAGTAATCATCGCCGGAGCGAAGGCTCAATCGCCGAACATTTTTTGTTTCAGCTCGCGCCGCTGCTGGGCCTCCAGCGACAGACTCGCCGTAGGGCGGGCGATCAGTCGACCCACGCCGATGGGCTCACCCGTTTCGTCGCAGTACCCATAATCGCCTGAATCGATGCGCGAGATGGACTGCTCGATTTTCTTGAGCAGCTTGCGCTCGCGGTCGCGGGTGCGCAACTCAAGCGCATGCTCTTCTTCGATGGTGGCGCGGTCAGCCGGATCGGGCACCACCACCGTATCTTCACGCAAGTGCTCGGTGGTCTCACCCGCGCTGTTGTGAATGTCCTGCTTGAGTTTGACCAGCTTGAGGCGGAAAAAAGAGAGCTGGGTCTCGTTCATGTACTCGCTGTCGGGCATGGACTTGACCTCCTCGTCGGTGAGGTCTTCGGGGCGTTTCGTCTTCCAGTTATTGGCCAATTTAGGATCCTTGCGTATGACCGCAGCAGTCGGTGGAGGAGCGATCGTGCGCTCGGTGGCCGACACATAGCTGGCCTTGGCGGCATCAGGCGAATGGGTCGGAACCACAGGCGCAGGAGCCGCCGCTAAAGCAGCGCGGCTCTTGGATTTGCGGGTAGGTTCGGGAGCGGGCGCCACCGGGGCCGCAGCCACCGGTGCGGGTGCGGGTGCGGGCACCTTGATCGGCTGCGCCGCCGCTGGCGGCTTGTTGGCGGGCACAGCGACCGGTTTGGGAGCAGCTTTGGGCGCTGCCTTGGCCACAGGCTTGCTGGTCGCCGCCTTTGGCGCGGCCTTAGGAGCGAGCTTCGGCTCAGGTTTGGCCGCAGGCTTGGCTGCCCCTTTGGGCGTTGTCTTGGCCACCGCTTTAGATACCGCCTTGGGAGCGGCTTTCGAAGCGGCCTGGGTCGCCGCCTTGGGAACGACTTTGGCAGGCGCTTTGGGAGCAACTTTGGGAGCGACTTTGGGGACGGCCTTCAAAACAGCTTTCGGGGCGGTCTTGGCTTTAACTTTGGGCGCTGGTTTGGGCAGGGCTTTGGCGCTGACCTTGGCTGGCGCCGCAGGCTTTTTGGCTGCCGCGGCTTTGACAGGGGCCTTGACCGCCTTGGCCGCCGGCTTGGCCGCCGGCTTGGCCACCGGTTTGGCTGGGCGAGCTGCGGCAGCCTGCGGCCGATCGGCAATGGCTCGCCGCACAGTGGGCTGCGGCTTATCGGTATGAACTGGAGCTATCAAGGGCGGTCTCCTGTGCAAGGGGTCTGCGCGCGCGGCATGAAAGGCCCGCGCCCGAGCGCTGGCGAATCTGGCGCTGGTCGGGCACTGCCTGTCTCAAACTCATGCATGGCGGGCTTCACTGTGTCGTGATTTACCCGCCCTCACAACCCGGGGCAGCCCGGGTAGGCGCGCGATTGTAGCGGTCTCGGCACAGCGCGCGCAGGCGAGGGCCAGGGGCAGCTCAAAAGACTCAGATCAAGCACTGCTCAAGGCCTTGCAGGAAGATGTCCCGGGGCAAATCAATGCCTATAAAAACCATCTTGCTTTGCCGCTGCTCGTCAGCACCCCAGGCCGGGCCGAGGTCGCTGCCCATGAGCTGATGCACCCCCTGAAAGATAACTTTGGAATTCGTTCCGTCCATGCTGAGTACGCCTTTATAGCGCAGCATACGAGGGCCGTAGATGTTGACCACCGCGCCCAAAAAGTCTTCCAGCTTGGCCGGGTTAAAGGGCCGATCGGCCCGAAAAACAAAGCTTTTGACGTCATCGTCGTGGCGGTGGTGGTGGCCGTGCGAGGGGTGGTCGCAATGCTCGCCGTGCTCATGATCGTGGTGATCATGGTGGTCGTGGCCGGCATCGTCGTGCAAAAAGTCCGGGTCAATGTCGAGCTTGGCATTGAGGTTAAAGCCGCGCAGGTCAAACACCTCGCTGACCGGGACCTGGCCAAAATGCACCGCTTTTTGCGGCGCCCGCGGATTCATGTGCGCCAGTCTGTGCTGCAAGTCAGCCAGCTCTTGGGCGCTGACCAAGTCGCTCTTGCTGATGAAAATCTGATCGGCAAAACCCACTTGGCGCCGCGCCTCCTGGCGCTCATCGAGTTGGGCCTGCGCATGCTTGGCGTCAACCAGGGTGACGATGGCGTCCAACAGGAACTGCTCGGCAATTTCCTCGTCCATGAAAAAAGTCTGCGCCACCGGTCCCGGATCGGCCAGACCGGTGGTCTCGACCACCACGCGGTCAAAGTCGAGCAAGCCTTTGCGCCGCTTGGCACCGAGCAACTGCAGCGTAGCGCGCAGGTCCTCGCGGATGGTGCAGCAAATGCAACCGTTGCTCATCTGCACGATGGTCTCTTCGGTGTCGCTGACCAGAATCTCGTTGTCGATGTTTTCCTCACCGAACTCGTTTTCAATGACGGCGATCTTGCGGCCATGGGTTTCGGTGAGCACGCGCTTGAGCAGCGTGGTCTTGCCCGAGCCCAGAAAGCCAGTGAGGATAGTGACGGGTATGAGGCTCATGTTCAGGCGGATCGGTAGGTCAACAGCTCAGCGCCGAGGGTGCCGTCGCTGCGGGGCAGGAAGTGTAGTGGCTTGAAGCCGACTTGGCAGCAGCTCGGCCACGACCGGGCGCCCGGACCACGCAGGGCTTCAGGGCTTGCGCAGCAGAACCAGGCCCTTGAGGTACTCGCCCTCAGGGAAATTGACCGTCATCGGATGGTCCGGCGCGCCGCCCAGGCGCTCGATGATGTAGGCATCTACGCCGGCATCGAGCCCAGCGCCGGCAACAATCTTGTGAAACAAATCGGGGCTGATACCCCCCGAACAGGAGAAAGTCCACAGCATGCCGCCCGGGTTGAGCAATTGCAGGGCCAGTCGGTTGATGTCCTTGTAGGCCCGGGCCGCCCGCTCGGCATGGGCCACGGTAGGCGCGAGCTTGGGCGGATCGAGCACGATGGCGTCAAAGCGCCGGCCTTGTTGCAGGAACTGGCGCAAGCTGGCATTGACGTCGGCATCGAGCAGTTCGCAGCGCGCCTCGTCCAGGCCATTGAGCCGCACATTGGCCCGGGCCTGCGCCAGCGCCGGCGCCGAAGAATCGATGGACGTCACCCGCTCGGCCCCAGCGGCCAAAGCAGCCACGGTAAAGCCGCCGGTGTAGCAATAGCAGTTGAGCACCGTGGCCAGGCCACGCTTGCGCGTCCAGTCAAAAAACTGTTGCCGGTTATCGCGCTGGTCCAGGTAAAAGCCGGTCTTGTGGCCTTTGGCAATGTCCAGACCCAACTGCCAGCCATGCTCGCGCAGAACCAACTCTGTTGGCCCCTGACCGGCCAACCAGCCGGTGGCCTCGGGCAGGCCCTCGAGCGATCGAGAGCTGGTGTCAGAGCGCTCGTACAAGCGCTCTAAGCCGGTGTGGGCCAGCAGCGCCTGGGTGATCATGGCCTTCCAGCGCTCACTGCCGCAACTGCTGAACTGGGCCACCAGGGTATCGCCATAGCGGTCAACCACCAGGCCCGGCAGACCGTCGGATTCACCGTGAATCAACCGCACCCCGTCGCTCTCAATGGCCATCAGCGAGCGCGCGGCCATAGCGCGTGCCACCTGCTGCGCAAAGAAGGCGGCGTCGATGCGCTGACCCTCATCAAAGCTCCAGGCGCGGGCGCGGATGCGTGAGGACGGGCTAAAGGCAGCCCAAGCGAGAAAAGCGCCGTCGTGCGACTCGATGCGCACCGTCTCGCCCGCATCGGCACCGCCACGGGCAATGGCTCCATCAAACACCCAGGGATGCTTGCGCAACAGAGACTTTTCTTTGCCAGGCCGCAGTCGTATCGATTTCATGCCGCCATTGTCGCGGCACCGGGCTTGGACTCAGCGCAGCATGAAGTGCTGCGTCAGGCCCAGCGTGAAGATGGGGCTGTTCATGCCGCCGGGCTTGAAGGCCCGCATCTGCCCGAGGCCCACCAGCCACTGCGATTGGCGGCCCATCGGATGGGCCAGATTGAGCTGCCAGCGGGCAACGCCGCCCCCACGGGTGGCGACACCACCGCCGCCGGCCACGCCCAGAGCGAGCTCCGGGTTCAACACCCAAGCGCCAACAGGCTGGCGCCAGCCGGCACCCAAAAGCCCGGATTGGTAGCCACCGGCCTGACCGAGCATGGCAAAGGAAGTCTGGCCCGACAGATAGGCGCCGGCGCCGATGTCGCGCTCGATCTGCAGGTCCAGGGTCTCGATATTCGGCCGGCCAGCCGAGGGCCCCTGGCGCAGGCGGGCATTGCTGCGGATCTGACTCACACTGCCCCGCAGCGCCCAGGCCTGCGGCGCAAGGTCGGGCGCCGCACGGCTTTGGGCGCCGCCCCAGCCGCTGTCCTGCCAATTGAGCAAAGCGGCCAGGTAATGGGCGCGAAAGCTGCCCTGGCTGTGCAGGTGGCCGGCTTCGAGCTGCAAGGCCCAGGGCTTGGACCCGGCCCATTGGAGCCCCCCGGCCACCTGGGCCAGCAGACCACTGCCCGAAGCAATGGCACCGCCACCGCCGGTGCCTACACCCAAGTCCAGATAGGCGGCCAGGGCGCTGCTGCCCAAGGGCACATAACGGCGCGCGCCCACCGTCCAATCGGCATAGCCCTGGGCATTGCCTCGGGCCGCGCCCATGGTCTTGACGACCGGCAGCCAGTCGCTGTCGGCCACGGTAAATTCAGCCTCGATGCCCAGCGCATCGAAGGCCGCAGAACCAGCAAGCTGGTAGCGCGCCAGCCGCGGGCGCAAGGCGCTCAGCCGTAGAGCGGTCGGCGGCTCGCCCACGCTGCGCGCAGCGTCTGCGCTGCGCAAACCCAGATCGAAACGGCGCTGCAGCACCAACTCCATGCTGTTGGCATGGATGGCCGAGCCGCGCACATTCATGCGCGCCAGCCCCAGCATCAGGTCCCAGCCCGAAACGCCCCCATCGGCCAGGCTGCGCCCCAGTCCCAAGCGGGCGCGGCTCGCCAAGCCGTCGCCGGGCACCTGGCCTGCACCACCACCACCGCCGAGGTAAATACTGGCGTCCAGAAAATACGGCCCGCCCAGAGGCACGGCGCGGCCGAACTCCACGCCGCCCAGATACAAGCCCCCTGCCTCACCCAGTGCCGCCGAGTAGAGGGTCGCCCCCAGGTAGTAGCCGCCCTCAAGCGGCCTGAGCACGCCCACCGTCAAACCGCCACCGAGCTTGGACGGATTGGCCCGCAAGCTGTCCAGGCCCAGACGCAGGGTCAGGCCGGGGTCGCTGTGCGGCACCTCGGTTTGTGCGCTGGCCGCCAGGCTCAGAGACAGGAGAAGGCCGGCCGCGGCCTGCCAGAAACGGGGGAGCTCGGTCTGGACCATGGGACAGTTGAGGCAGATGATTGCGCCTTTTTATAACCTGTAATCACCCTCACAACCACCGAACTCTGTCCGCAGTGCCGGTCAGACAAGGCTGAAATTCAAGACAGCCAGCCAAGCGCGCACCAGCGAGCCGAAGGCCGGGGAGCTACTTCTTGGGGTGCGCGCGCGGATGGGCGGCGTCGTAAACCTTGGCCAGGTGCTGAAAATCGAGCCGGGTGTAGACCTGGGTGGTACTGATGTTGGCGTGACCGAGCAGTTCCTGGACAGCGCGCAAATCGCCGCTGGACTGCAGCACATGGCTGGCAAAGGAGTGGCGCAGCATATGCGGGTGTACCGGCGTGGCCAAGCCGGCGGCCAGCGAGCGGCTCTTGAGGCGCTCCTGCATCTGCCGGGCCGACAGGCGCCGGCCCTGACGGGTGATGAAGAGAGCGGCGCTGGCCTCGGTCCGCTCTGCCACCCAGACGCTGCGCACCGCCAGCCAGGCCTGCAGCGAGCGCAGCGCGGGCAGGCCCACCGGCACGCTGCGCCGCTTGCCGCCCTTGCCCAGCACATGGGCCTGGGCGTCTTGCAGATCGATCCAGCCACGCGCCTGAGCGCTGGCCCGCAGATCGAGCCCAGCCACCTCACCGATGCGCAGCCCGCAGCCATAGAGCAGCTCGGTCAGGCAGTGGTCGCGCGCATCCAGGTCAGGCGCAGCACTCTCGCTCTCAAAACCGGCCAGTTGCACCGCTTCTTCTACCCCCAGGGCCTTGGGCAAGGGCTTGGCCGCTTTGGGCGCGCGCACGCCCTGCACCGGGTTACTGGCCACCAGGGCCTCGCGCCCCAACCAGCTGTAGAAACCGCGCCAGCCCGAGAGAATCAGCGCAATGCCGCGGGCGCTGCGGCCACGGCTGTGCATCTGCGCCACCCAGCGCCGCACCTGGTGGCTATTGACCTGCTCCAGCGCCACGCCGGCCTGCTCAGCCCACTGCTGCAGCTTAAGCAGGTCCTGGGTATAGAGGGCGACGGTACGCTCGGCCAGGCGCTTTTGCACCCGCACATGGGCCAAGTAGCGATCGACCAGGGCCTGCGCGGGCCGGGCAGCTTCGGCAGCCGTCGCAGGCTCTGGGCTCATGCCGTCAAGCCTGGGGCACGGCGACGTGGGTGCGCAAGCGCGACAAAGCGGCGCTGGCCAACTCGCCGATGCGCTGCAGAAAGTCGGTGGCCATATCGCTTTGAAAGCGCTCGCGGTCGGACGAGCCGAGCACCAGCGCGCCAAAGGCCTGCGGCGCCGCGCCGGCGCGCAGGGCAATGACGGCGATCGACTGCACGCAAGAGGGGTCAGCCAGCCAGCGCACCGATTCCTGGCCGGTGTGGGGTCCGCAGTAAGGACGCTGCAGGCCCGAGGCCCAGGCCTGGGCCTCGTCGCTGACGCCGTTGGCAAACGCTTGCTCGGCGTACTGCGCATCCACGCCCCAGACCCGAATGGCCGCCTGTGGAATCAGAAACTGCTTTTGCAGCTCGGCGGCGATCACTGCGGGGATGTCCTGCGGCTGGGCCGCCAGCAGCAGTTGGCGGCTCCAGGCCTGCATCTTGTCAGCAATCGCGCTGTTGTCCTGACCGTGGCGCATCATCTCGATTACGCGCTGCTCCAGACCCTTGATCTTGTCGCGCAGCAACTCGGCCTGACGCTCCTGCAGACTCACAGCCCGCGCGCCATGGCCGCTGGACAGCTGCACGGTGGCGAGCAAGGCCGCATGGCGCTCGAAAAAATCCGGGTTATTGGCCAGGAAGTTGGCAATATCGTCTTCAGTGATGGGATGGGCGTTGGCCGAGTCGATAGGGTTCATACAAGTGATTGTCTATGGTTTGTGGCGATGAACCAAGGCCGGACAGACCCTGCGGCGCCGACTCAAAGCGTGTCGGGCAGCTCGATCTGCCCCTCGAACACCCGGGTGGCCGGCCCGCTGAGCCGCACCGGCGCGGCAAGATGGGCCTGACCGGCCCATTCAATACGCAAAGGCCCGCCCCGGGTCTGCACCTCGACCACCGCATCGAGCAGGCCCTGGCGTATGCCCGCCACCACCGCCGCGCAGGCGCCGGTGCCGCAGGCCAGGGTCTCGCCCGCGCCGCGCTCATAGACCCGCAAGCGCAGCTGGCCGCGCGAGACCACTTGGGCAAAGCCGGCGTTGACGCGCTGCGCAAAACGCGGATGCGCCTCAATCAGCGGGCCCCACTTCGCCACCGGCGCGCTGTCGACATCCTCGACCCACAACACCGCATGCGGGTTACCCATGGACAGCACCGCGACATTCACCGCACCCGCCTCCCCCAGGTTCAAGGGCCAGGTATCCCAGCCGGCAACGGGCCGTGGCAACAGACCCGAGGCATCGAATGGCACTTGGTCCAGCCCAAAAGCCGGCGGCCCCATGTCGACCGTGACCCGCCCGTCGCCTTGCAGCTGGAGTTCGAGAACCCGGTTGACCGTCTGCACCCGGATCGTGTCGCGCTGGCTCAGCCCGCTATCGCGCACATAGCGCACAAAGCAACGCGCGCCGTTGCCACAGTGCTCGACCTCGCCACCGTCGGCGTTGTGAATCGCATAGGAAAAATCGACATCGGTGCGCCCCTCGGGCGCAGCGCGCACACTGAGGATCTGATCAGCCCCCACACCGAAGTGGCGGTCGGCCAGGAAGCGGTATTGCGCCGCGCTGAGCTGCAGCGCAGCGCGGGTCTCATCGAGCACCACGAAATCGTTGCCGGCGCCCTGCATTTTGGTGAATCGGATCAGCATGCCTGCATTATCGGATGGGTGAGGCGGGCAGCACTGACTCAGCCGCCGCTGGCTTACCATCAGTGCTGACGCTCCCCAGCCAGCGCCATCCTCAGAAAAACCACCATGCCCCGCCTGTCTCAACTGCTCTACCCCCAACGCGAACCGGCCCCGCTGAAACAGGCCGCCACCGTCCTGCTGCTGCGCGATGCCCCCGACGGGCTGCAGGTGCTGATGACCCGCCGCTCGGACCAAGCCAGCTTTGCCCCGGGCGCCTTCGTCTTTCCGGGCGGCGGCATCGACACCTTGGACGCTTCGCCCCAGAGCCACGCCCTGTGCCTGCGCCGGCCCGAGCAAGACGCCAGCGCCCTCACCCAGGCGCTGGCCGCCATCCGCGAAAGCTTTGAGGAGCTGGGCATCTTGCTGGCCCGGCGCCCCGACGGCAGCCATGCCGACGCCGGCGATGTGCAGACCTTGGCACGCCACCAAAACCTGCTGGACCAATGCCAGGCGCGCGGCCTGATGCTGGCAGCCGACGAGGTTCATTTGCTAGCGCACTGGATGACCGACCGCGACATGCCCAAGCGCTTTGACGTGCCCTTTTTGGTCGCACGCATGCCGGCCGGGCAAGAGCCGGTGGCCGACGAGAACGAGCAGTTCGAGCCGGTCTGGGTGCAGCCGGCCGAGGCCCTGGCCCGCCACGAGGCCGGCCGCATGTACATGATCTTCCCGACCATCCGCACCCTGCGGCGCCTGCAGGCCTATGCCAGCGTCAATGCAGTGCTGCAGGCGTGCGCTGACGGGCCGATGTGGACCTCCTGCCCACGCGCAGGGCTGCTGCAAGGCCGCGAAGCGCGCTATATGGAGCATGAATCGCCCTACGGCGAGCTGCACATGACCTGCCCAGACGGGCAGATGGTGCATGCGCTGGACTGGCAAACCGAAAGGCCGGTGGCCTTGCTCAAGAACGTGCTGCGCCTGACCGCGCCCAACCCTGGCGTCATGACCGGCCCGGGCACCAACAGCTACCTGGTGGGCGATGCCAGCACCGGCTATATCTGCATCGACCCTGGCCCCGGCGACGAGCAGCACTTGCAGACCCTGTGGCAAGCGGCCGGCGGCAACATCCGTGCGATCGTCTGCACCCACTCCCACGCCGACCACTCCCCCGGCGCCAAGCCGCTGCAGGCCCTGTGCGAGAGTCGCCCGCCCATCCTGGGCCTGGCCTCGGCACCGACGGCGCGCGCCAACAGCGCCTTCACCCCGGACCGCGCGCTGGCGCATGGGGAAAAGCTGGTGCTCGGTGAGGGCGAGCACAGCCATACGCTCAAGGCCCTGCACACACCGGGCCATGCGGCCAACCATGTCTGCTTTGTGCTGGAGGAAGACGGCCTGCTTTTTAGCGGCGACCATATCCTCAACGGCAGCACCACCGTGGTCGACCCGCCCGACGGCAATATGAACGACTACCTGGACTCGCTGGATCTGCTGGCCCAGGCTTGCAGCGACCACGCGATTGGCTTCATCGCGCCGGCCCACGGCTATGTGCT
>JBAXEN010000119.1:0-11109 GCA_037140415.1 Betaproteobacteria bacterium
AGCCTGGACAGAGCCGTGGTGCAGGACCTGCGCGCACTCTACCTGGGTCAGTTGCAGGCTCGGGCCCGCTAAGCCATGTCTTTGCAGTGCCACGCTCGCTCGCGGCTCGGTCCCGCTTTGGGGCTGGCAGGCTCGCTGCTGCTCGCTGGCTTGGCTTGCGCGGCCGAACTCAGTGCGGAAGAGCGCTTACAAGCGGTTCGGCACGGCTTGGCGCAAAAGTCTTTGGAGGGCGCGACGCAGGTTCAAACCACCTCTTGGATTGACGAGCAGGGCTCTTTGCGCGAGGCCAGCAGCTATCGCACTGGCATGCAGGTGCGTGGCGTTCGGGTGATTGCTTACAGCCGCGATGCCCAGGGCCAGCCGCAGGCGCAGCTGCAGGTTCAGTCGCCGCAGGACCTGGTCAAGCAACCCGGTGTGCAGGCCAAGCCTGGCGCAGCAGGCGAGCCGGCCAAGCCCGCCACCGCGCCATGCCGGGCGCAAGACTCGCTGCACCACGTGGTCGGGCTGCAGGTGCAGGCCCGCGGCCGCTGGCCCATTGATGATGAACATTTGCGCCGTGATGCTGCCCAGGTGCTGGCCGGAGCCTGGCGAGCGGCCGCCAGTGGCGCGCCCTGGCAGTTGCTGGACCTGCCCGCCGCAGCGGCCGGACAGCCGGCTGTGTCGTCGCCGCTGGCCTATGAGCGCCTGCTGACCGGTGGCCCCACCACCTCGCCGGCGCTGGCTTGGCGTTTGCAATTGGACATGGAGCAGTTGCCCACTTCAGCCCCGCTCATCCATCTGCCCTGGTCCAGCGGCTCAAGCCGGGCCCGGCTCTCGCTGAGCTTGTACTCGCCGCGCGAGAGCAAGCCGGCCTGGCAGCGGACGATGGACGTGCCTTTGCTGGCGCAGGAGCGGGCCCTGTCCGCACCGCGCCTGCAGCCTGCCAGTCGCGAGCAGTTGCAGACTGTGGTGCGCGCTTGGGCGCAGGCGTTGACCGAGCAGCTCGCTTGCGAGCCGGTTCAGGTCCAGGTGCTGCACTCGCAGGCCGACCGGCTGCAGATTGACCAAGGCTCGCTCGCCGGTGTGCGCGCAGGCGACGAGTGGCTGGTGTCGGACCGCCGCCGCTGGCCGGGGCGCATGCTCGAGTCTGAGGCCGCCCAGGCTTTGGTGTTGGCCCGTGTGGAGCAGGTGTCGGAGACCCGGGCGCAGTTGCAGGTGCTGGCCGGTCCGGCCTCGGCGGTGCGCCCGAGCTGGCAGGCATGGCCGGTGGACAAAGCCCACTGACGGGGGTGAACATTGGCCCCGCCCGCGCTGTGGGAGGCGCAGGGCGACCCCACCCGGCCTGTGCACCGACAAACACCGCATTGAGATTCAAGGAGCAAGCATGACGCGATTTTTCAATCCCTCGGCGCTGCGGCCGGCACTGCTGGCTGCAGCCTGGCTTGCAGCCGCGGGTTGGGCTCAGGCCGCCGGCGATGCGGGGCACAAGAGCGAGCCAGCGGCGCACGGCCCGGCGGCCCAGGCGCCAGCGCCTGCCCGTGGCCCTGCACCCCGCGCAGACCACGGACCGGCCCATGGCGCCGCCCACGGACCGGCCCACGCACCCGCCCACGGATCGGCGCCTGCGCACCCCGGGGCTGGCCCTCGCAGCTACCTGACGGTGGCCGGCGATACCGCCGATCGGGTGGTCAAGAAGACCATGGCCGATATTCCGCTCAAAGACGAGTTGCTGCGCGATGCGCTGATTCAGGCCAATCCCAAAGCCTTCAGCGCCGGCCAGGCCACCCGCCTGAAGCCGGGCACCGAGCTCACCTTGCCTGACCTGCATCCTTTGCTGCGGCAAATCTTGCTGCCCTTGCTCGAGCCGCGCGAGGCGGGGGCGTATTTCCCGCCGCCGCCGACCTCGGCCGAAGAACGCCGGCGCTGGGTGCGATTCCCTTGATTGCGCCGGCCGACCTCGCGCAGCTGCCCGGTCGGTCCAACCCGATTTACCTGGAGGGCAAGCTCCTGCCGCTGACGGTGGCGCAGGCGCGCGAGCTCGACCTGCGCGACGGGCAGGTCATACAGGCGATGGTGCAGTCACGCGGTGGCGACAACCTGTCGCTGCTCATGCGTGGCAAGCTGATGGAAGTGCCGTCTTCCCCTGTGAACAACGGCTGGCAGGTCGGCCAGAATCTGACCTTGCAAGTGCAGTCGGGCGCCACCGGCTTGTTCCTGCAGATGCAGCCCGAGGTGGCGCAGCCGCAGGGGGCGGCCTCGTATTTCTCGCGCGTGGGCAATTTGCTGTTCCGCCCGCCCGGGCTCGAGCAGCTGGGGCAGTTGTTCAAGCCCGGCGTGCTCGACGCGCTTTTTCAGGCCAGCGGCCGGACCGATTTGCAGGGACAGTGGCGCAGCATGCAGCTGTCGATGGCGCAATTGGATCCGCAGCAACTGGCCCAGGCCATTAACCGGGCGGTGGTCACTGCGATGGGCTCAGAGCTGCGTTTGTTCAAAGGCCAGCCGGTGCTGCCCGATGACCCCAAGCAGCTGCTGCGCAAGCTCATGGCAGCCCTGTCTGGCAAAGAAGAGGACGAGGAAGGCTCGGTGCTCGATGCGCTGGGCAAGCTCGGCCAGGCGGTTGACGACCTCGAGTCCTCGCAGGTGCAAGCGGTGCAGGCACAAGCGCAAAAGGAAATGCTGATCAGCCTGATGCTGCCCTTTGTGGATGCCGATCCGATCGAGGTGCAGTTTCGGCGTGCGCCGCGCAAGGACGGCGACGAGCGGCCGCCGCTGACGGTCAATGTGCATTCGCGCAGCCAGGAGATCGGCGAGGTCTGGCTCAAAACCCAGTTGCACGGCCTGGACCGGGTGGAGCTGACCATGTGGGCCATGCGTGAAGGCGTGGCCGAACAGGCCCGCGCGCGCTCGGCCGAGTTGGGCACCCAGCTGTCTGAGGCGGGTTTGGCGATGCAGTCCTTTCAGGTGATCCATGGCGCACGCCCGATCGGCGCGGCCGACTGGGTGCCCTCGGGCCGCGGCCTGGTCATCGATATTCGCGCTTGAAGGGGCCGGGCTGTGACCTATCGAAAGCAGGCTATCGCGCTGGAATATGGCATGAATTCCGTGCCGGTGGTCACCGCCAAGGCAGATGCGCACCTGGCCGAGCACCTGATCGAGGAGGCGCGCCGACAGGGTGTTTACGTCACCGAGGACCCGCAGTTGCTGGCCCTGCTCAGCCGGCTCAATGTGGATGATGAAATCCCACCCGAGCTCTACACCGCGGTGGCGGTGATTTTGTCCTGGGTCTACTGGCTCAAGGGCATGCGGCCGGGCGATGAAAAACGCGGCGACCAGCCCGGCCTCGACGCGAGCGCCTGACGGGCGGGGCAGGCGATGGCCGAGGGGTCGGCGGGGCCATTGTGTCCAGCGGCAGGGTGGCTGAGCAAGCCCCCTGCCACAAGTCCAGAGCATTTTTGGCGCAGGTGAGGCGCTCAGCGTCGGTCCAGGCGCCCGCTGCTGTACAGTTCATGTCCTGCGCGGGGCCATGCCAGCCGGCATCGCCGCCCGAGTCACCCAGTCGAGGAATGCCATGTTTGAACAAGTTGTCCCCGTCAGCAATGAGCGCCATGGCGGGAAAAAAGTGCGTCCGAGCAGCGATTTCCGCTTTGCGGCGGGTTTTCACATTGCCTATGTCACCACCCATGAGTTCGCGCGGGCCGCTGCAACCTATCCGGTGGTTTTTCTGGAAGACAAGGCCAGCGACGGCTATCGCCCGGTGGTCCTGCTCGGCTTAGAGCCCGGCGAAAACCTGTTTGTCGATGCGCAGGGGCAGTGGTCGGCCACCTACATCCCAGCCATCATTCGTCGCTATCCCTTTGCCCTGGTCAAGGCTACGGACGCCGACCGTTTCATCGTGTGCGTCGACGAGGCCAGCGACTTGCTCAGCGATACCGAAGGGACGCCGCTTTTTGATGAGGCGGGCAATCCCACCCAGGTGATCGAAAACGTCAAGCGCTACCTGGGTGAGTTGCAGCAGATGGACCAGATCACGGTGGAGTTCAGCCGCTTTTTGGTGGAAAACAATCTGCTGACTCCGCTCAACATGAAGGTCAACGCCGGCAACCAGGTGCGCAACATCACCGGCTGCTACGTGATCAACGAAGAGCGCTTGAGCAATTTCTCCGAGGCGAAATTCCTTGAAGTGCGGCAAAAAGGCTATCTGCCAGCCATCTACGCACATCTGATTTCCTTGTCCCAGGTCGAGCGTGTGGCCGGGCTGAAAAAGCCGGCTGAGGCTGCGCCGGCCCCATTGGCGGCTTCTTAAGCTCACACAGCCCAGGGCGGCTCAGGCATCCTGGTAGCCGCGGCCCTTGTTAAAGCGCGAAACCTTGCCCAAGCGGTCATAGACCTCGACCGAGGCGGTGGGGTTGTCGATGTGCAGGCTGCTCAGTGCGCCCCGGATGGCGTCGAGCTTGCGTTCAATCAGAACCGCGTTGCGTCGGTGAGCGTCGCGACCGCGCAGCAGGCTCTCGCGCAAATCAGACCAGGCCGGATTGGCTTGCAGCTCTTGGGCGGGCGGGCACAGGCGGGAAAGCTCGGTCAAAAGTTCCGATTTGCCGGGCTGCAGACTCTCAAAGATGTCCAGTTTTTGCTCTTGCAGCGCCTGAAACTCTTGCTCCAGGATCTGCTCGAGCTCGCGCGCGAGCGTTAGAAGTCGGCTCGCGGGCGTGTTTTCAGTCACGGATCATGCGCTCGACCGCCAGGAAGCTTTCAGCGATGCGCTTCGGATCGAGCGGGTATTGGCCCTGGGAGATGGCCTTTTTGATGGACTCGACCTTGGCGCGGTCAAATTCGGGCTCGGCCATGGCCTTTTGAGCCACATTGCTTAAAGACACGGTGTCGCCCCCCTGGCGCACAGGGGCCGCCTTATCGCCGCCTTCGGTGGAAGTAGAAAGAACGCTGGGCGCAGAACTGGCCTTTTTGCTGACCTTGTCGCTGTTGCTGCGCACAGCGTTGTCAGACGGGTTCGGTCTTCCATACTGTGAAATTGCATCGGTCATGTCGGGGCTCTCTTTCTGCTGTAGGACCAACTTGGTCCTTCTACGCCTGTAGTATCGGACGCGGCAGCACAAACTTTAGCGATTTTCTCAAAAACTTTTCTAGAGGCCTTTGACGGCATTCGGTCCGGTCACCACGCCTGATATGAGTCGGCCCGACTCGGCATTTTTTAAGCGAATTTGTTCGCCCAAATAGCCATCTTGTTCGGCTTCCACCCGGACCGTGACCTGAAAGCCGGCTCCTTGGCCCACCGTCAACAGGGCAGATTGGCCCCGGCGCACCATCAAACTGCGTTTGATGTCGTAACTGCGCAACACTGTGCCGGCCGGGATGTCGCGGACCAGTTCGGCCCGATCCACGTCCTTGAGTGAGCCGATGGCCAAGGGGTCCAGGCCCAGGGCAGGGCGCTGAACTTGCTCCAGCATGCTGGCACTGAGCTCGGTGCCTCGCTGCAGCAGCTGCCGAGTCACCACCACGGTCTTGGAGGCGACCTGCGCGGTCACCGGCGCGTTGGCGCGTACCACCAGATTGGGGTTGTTCGGGTTCGGGGCAAGCGGCTGTGCGGCGATGGGGCCGGTCAGGCGCAAAAACAGCTGCCAGGCGGCGGGCTGGGTGCAGCGCACCCGCACGGTTTCGCGCGAGGAACTGAAGGGGTAGTCAAACTGCAGGGCCGCGCTGCAGTCAGCAATCCGCACCCGGCTGTCCAAGGCGGCAAACTGAAGCTGCTCGGCCGGTACCTGTTGGTCTTTCTCCACCCAGTTGCGGGCCAGTGAGAAAAGCTGTTCATGGCTGAAGCTGCGGGGGCTGGCAGGCGCCGCGCCGTTGGCAGCTTGGGCGGGGGCTTGCAATGCGGCCACCGTCAAGCCGGCCGCGGGCATCGCCGGTGCTGGCTTGGCCGCACTGGCTGCCTGGGCATAGGCAGGCCTGGCCGCACAAATGACGGCCATGGCGCCCAGGGCGCACAGACCGGCCAGCCCATGGCAGGCAAGGGCGCGGGCCAGTCGGCGGCCTGCGCCGGGTTCTGAAATCGCGGGTCTGTTCATGGCGGGCTCATCCATCAATGTGTTGGGATCCCGACATAGGAGCTCCCTGAGTCAGGGGTATTGCAAAAACAGGACCAGCCGGGCCGTCGGCCTTGGGCAAGGTCTGTGCTGTGCGTCAGCTTCTGCCGGACCTTTTTTGCCCCGGCCCTTGCCGGGCAAGCTTGTTTGTGGGGATGCCACCTCGGCACGATGGGGCCTGTGAACCGGTGCTGCTGCCCGATCGAGCGCTGCACCGCTGCGAGGGCGCAGCTCCCAAACCCATCCTTCAAGCCGGCCTTGCATTCATAGGAGCGGCTCCCCCAGGGCCCCCGGCAAGCTCTTGCCGCCCCTTGCCGCCGGCAAGGTCTGGCCTTGCCGCTTTCGCTTCGCCGGACCGGCTTTCATGGCGGAAAACCGATGGCACGGGTTTTGCGGTCAAGTCCCGGAGGCCGGACATGCGTCTGGCTGGGTTGTCGGGAAACCGGCAGATGTTGTTGATCACTGTGAGGACTTTGAGGCTATGAACTTCATTGACAAAGCCGTCGACGTGCATGCCCGGGCGCTGGACGTGCGCAGCCGCCGCATGGAGGTGCTCGCCCGCAACATCGCCAACGCCGACACCCCGCACTACAAGGCCCAGGACATTGACTTTCGCGCTGTGCTCAGCGATGTCAAGCAAGAGCCCATGGTGGCTACGCAGAAGGGCCATGTCGAAACCAGCGCACCACCGGCCGGCGCCGACGGCATGCGCTACCGCATTCCATTTAACGTGGCCTTCGACGGCAACACGGTTGAACTCAATATAGAGCAGGCCCAGTACGGTAAGGCCGCTGCTGACTACCAGGCCACGCTGCAGTTTCTGGAGCAGCGTGTCAGTTCCATTCGCAAAGCGCTCAAAGGGGAGTAAGCCATCATGCCTATCGACAATATTTTTGGCATCGCCGGCTCAGCGCTCAATGCGCAGATGGCCCGCATGAACGCGGTGGCCTCCAACCTGGCCAATGCCAGCACGGTGGCCGGCAGCGAGAAAGAGGCTTACCGGGGCAAGCGCACCGTCTTCAAAGCAGTGCTCGAGGACCAGAGCCAGAACAAGGTTCCGCGCGACCAGACCTATCAGGGCGGCGTCAAGATCGAGGCGCTGATGGACGACCCCTCGCCGGTGCGTCGCATGTCCGATCCCGGCAATCCGCTGGCCGACAAAGACGGTTTTGTTTATCTCTCCAACGTCAACGAGATGACGGAGATGGTCGAGATGATGGCCGCCTCGCGCTCCTATCAAAACAATGTGGAAGTGGTCAACACCACCCGCCAGCTTTTGATGCGCACGATCGATATCACCCGCAGCTAAAGGAGCTGATTTCTCATGGCCACCACCGCCTTGTACACCAACGCTGCGTCTGTCAATCCGTCCTCGGCTGCTGCCAGGAAGCTGCCCTCTGGCATCCAGAGTTATGAGGAAGAGTTGGCCAAGCCCAAGGCCAACAACGCCACGGCCAACCAGCAAGATTTCCTCAAGCTGTTCACCACCCAGCTGCAGAACCAGAACCCGCTGGACCCCACCAAGAACGAGGCCTTTGTGGCTCAGCTGGCGCAGTTCTCGCAGCTCGAGGCGACCACGAATATGGCCACCCAGCTCACGGCATTGACCGCTTCGATCCAGGGTGACCGCATGATGTCGGGCGCCGCCCTGATCGGTAAAAGCGTGGTGGTCCCGGGCAACGGCTTCGAGCTCAAGGCAGGTCAGCCGGTGCGGGCCAGCATTGATTTGCCCAACGGCGCCGATGGCCTGCAGATCGATGTGCTCAATGGCTCCGGCCAGGCGGTGTATCAGCAGATTCTGGGTCCGCAGCAGGCGGGCAGTTTCCAGGTGAGCTGGGCCGGCCAGGACATGAATGGTCAGGATCAGCCCGATGGCGCTTATCGCTTCCGGGTCACCGCGGTGGCCCAGGGCAAGAACATCTCGCCCACGGTCAGCACTTTCTCCACCATACGCAGCGTCAGCCAGGACAGCACCGGCGAGATGCTGGTCCAGGTTCAAGGAGGCCAGACGATGAAGCTGGCCGACGTCAAGCGCATCGGCGGCTGATCAGGCCGTTCAATCAATCATTCATTCATTTGGTTTTCAGGAGTAGCACATGTCCTTTTACACCTCGCTCACGGGTCTGAATTCGGCCACCGCTCAGTTGGCGGTGACCAGCAACAACATCGCCAACGTGGGCACCACCGGTTTCAAGCGCTCGCGTGCCGACTTCGGCGATATTTTTGCCACCTCGCCGCTGCAAAAAGCGTCCTCCACCGTCGGTCAGGGCGTGGCGCTCAAGCAGGTCAGCCAGGAATTTAGCCAGGGCAATGTGTCCTTTTCGTCCAATGCGCTGGACCTGGCGATCACCGGTGACGGCTTCTTCCCGCTGAAATCAGCCGACGGTCTGCAGGACATCTACACCCGCAACGGCTCCTTCAAGCTCAATGAGCAGTTCAACGTGGTCAATTCGGCCGGCCAGCGCCTGATGGCAGCGACGGTGGACTCGACCGGTAGTGCCAATGCCAATGAACGGGTGGTTTTGACCATTCCGCAAAAGACCTCCGGCGAAGCCCGTCAGACCTCGCTGGTGGAGCTGGGGCTGAACTTTCCAGCCGACGCCCAGGTGGTGACCGAGTCCTTCAATCGCGCCAACCCGGCCACCTACAACAAGAGCACGGCCATGACCGTGTACGACAACGGCGGCAACGGCTACCTGGCCACGGTGTACTACGTCAAGACGGCCAACGCCAACCAGAGCAGCCCGTTCAACAAATGGCAGACCTATGTGTATGTGGGCGATGACCAGGTCAAGGCCTCGCTGGTGCAGGCCACCGACACTGCGGGCGAAAAGCTGTTCGTCAACCAGTACGGTCAGGTCAAAGCCTTTAGCCAGGTCAAGGATGAAATCACCACCGCCAAGACCCAACTGATCTCGCTGGACGAGCTCACCGATGTGCGCTCTTCCTTGCCGGCTACCGTCGCCAGCACCGAGCCCATCGATACCCAGCAGTTCGATCTGACCAATGGCATCAACTTCAAGGATTGGGCCAATGCTTCGGCCGCCAACAAGGCGATGCTGTCGAAGGTCTTTACGGTCGATGTAGATGGCTCCGACAACCCGGTGAAGGTCGACATGACCTACCTGGCCGACATCGACATGAAAATGACCGGCAACCAGATTGCCAAGGAGATGACCAATTACCTCAATCGCTCCTTCGGTGACGAGTCGTACTTCAATCTCAGCGTCCCGGCCAACCGCGAACTGACGGTGCGTACCAGCCGCGTGGTCGATGCGACCGGCGCTCCCAAGCCCATCTCCATTTCGCTGACCGCAGCCGACTTTGGCATGACTGACGCGACCATAGACTGGACCAAGCTGACCACCCGACAGGTTAGGTTGGGCATGCAAGCCGCGATGGACCGCAACACCGACCTCAAGGCCGGCGGCACCAACACCTTGACGGTTTCTCGCGACCACAACGCGAGAACCTTCAATTTCGTCGATGGCACGGCCACCGTCAGCATTGCACAGGGCAGCTCCGGCCGCAACGAGGTCTTCGGCTTGGGCACCACGCCCGTCGAGATGGCCGACGACGGCTCCAACAGCCTGCAGGTCATCCCCAACGGCGGCATGATCCGCCCGGCCAATGAGCAGCGCTTTGGTATCCGTGTCACCTACGACGCCAGCAATAAAACCTTTGCGGTGAAGTCCGGCTCCACCGGCGATCAGTCCAGCATCAAGCTGACCTTGGACAAAACCACCGGCGCCGATGCCACGTCCATAGGCGAGAAGCTGTTCGGTTTCAAGGATTCGGAGGTCAGCACCTCTGCCACCGCGCTGCGCGGCATTGAGTCAGCGCCGGCTGTGGCTTATGGCGGCACCCCGACCATCAATGTGACCAACAACTTTGCGGTGGATAACACCAATAACAAGTTCGTGGTCACCGTCGATGGCATCAAGGGCACAGTGGTCATTCCAACGGGGAACGACTACTCGGTGGAGTCATTTGCAGCCGCGCTGCAAAAAGGCATCAACTCCATGGCCAACAACGCTGACAACAACAACCTCATCCCTGAGACAGTCAATGGCGTGAAGGTGAGTTACGACTACGCCAAAAACCGCTTCGTTTTCACGTCGGGCAGTACCTCATCGGAGTCTTTCGTCAAGATTTCGGGTCAGCCCACGTGGGGCCTGGAGCAGGTCGAGGCGGGCCGGGGCAAGACCTCGACCTGGATCAAGCCATCGCAGCACTCGGACGTGGCCGGCAGCCAGATGGTGCCCAAGTACATCGACAGCGACGGCAAGGAAACCACCAACGGGGATGGCTTTACCGGCCTGCCGGCCTGGTCGCCGATCTTTCTGGACAAGGGCGAGCTGACTTTTGACACCGGCGGTAAGCTGGTCTCCCCGCTGGGCGGCACACAGTTGGAGACGGTGTATCTGGCAGGCGGTAAGGGCGCATTGACCATCAACATCGACTACTCGGCCTCGACCCAGTATTCCTCGCCCTTCGCGGTGCTCTCGCAGTCCCAAGACGGCGCGCCCGAGGGCGATCTGGTGGGCGTGACGATTGCCAACGACGGCCTGGTCAGCGCCTCCTACTCCAACGGCACTCAAAAGTCGCTGGCGAAAATTTTGCTGGTCAACTTTTCCAGCCCGACGGGCTTGCGCCAGGCCGGTGACTCGAGCTTCATCGCCTCGGCCGCCTCGGGCAGCCCGATTCTGGGAACAGCCGGCACCGCTGGCTTCGGCACGATCCGCGCCGGTGCGACCGAGCGCTCGAACGTGGACCTGACGCAGGAGCTGGTGGACCTGATCACCGCTCAGCGTAACTTCCAGGCCAATGCCAAGGCCATCGAGACCTCCACGACGATGACTCAGGCCATCATCAATATCCGCGGCTGACCTTGCCTCAATCGGTATATCGGCTGCACCCACAGGAACTTGAGACATGGACCGTCTAGCCTTCAACGCGGTCGCTGCGATCAACGAGCAGCGGCTCTCGCGCCAAGTGACCGCCAACGAGCTGGCCAACGTCTCCACGCCCG
>JBAXEN010000120.1:0-11053 GCA_037140415.1 Betaproteobacteria bacterium
TCCTTGGCCGAGTCCAGGCCGGGCACCATGATCATCACCGGTGGCCGCACGGCCCCAGCGGGCAGCCGCAAAAAGCCCACCAGGTGCTTGCCTCGGTAGGGAATTTGCACCCGCCGGATCGGTGGGCTCAGGTGCGGCAGCGCCAGGTTCTTGCACTCGACCGCCTTCATATGGGCGGCGCGCATCTGGTCGATGTCGTGCACATAAACAAACTTGGCAAAGTGGTAGTAGACGGCGGCGCGGCTCAGGTGCTCGGCGGCGGTGAGCATGTAGCTGTCCTGCAGCGCTTGCAGGCCCAGATCTTCATGCACCGCCGCTCTTTTGCACCAGGCACCGCACCAGTCGTCCCAGCGCTCGACGGAGGCGGTCACCTCCTGAAAGTCGGTGAGCATCACGCCGTTGGAGACCATGCGCGGTGCCCAGTGCGACATGGCCGATTCGATCAATGCATCCTTGCCCATTTTTTCTCCTGAAGGGGGTTGGTGTGAGGGTTCAGATGCCCAGGTCCTTGAGCATCTCTGTGGGGTAGCGTTCGCCCGAGCAGGCTGCAGGCTCGAACAGCGCTTCAAGCTCGGCGCACTGAGTCGCGTTCAGTTGCACTTGGGCGGCAGCCACGCTGTCCTCGAGCTTGTTGAGCTGCTGGGTGCCGGTCAGCGCAAAAACATCCTCACCTTGAGCCAGCACCCAGGCCAGCGCCAGTTGCGCCGAGCTCAGGCCCAGGGACTGCGCCAGCGCCTGCATCTGTTCGACCAGGTGCAGGTTGCGCTGCAGGTTTTCGCCCTTGAAACGCGGATGGATGCGCCGGCGGTCGGTGGGCGCCAGGTCCTCGTAGCTGCGGATGCTGCCGGTCAGCAGTCCCCGGCCCAGGGGCGAATAGCCCACGAAGGCAATGCCCAGGCGGCGGCAGCTGTCGATGATGGCCTGGTGGGGTTCGCGGCACCACAGTGAAAATTCGGTTTGCAGGGCGGTGATCGGGTGGGTGCGGTGCGCCCGCTCCAAGGTCTCGATGCCGGCCTCGCACACACCGATGGCGCGCACCTTGCCCTGCTCGACCAGCCGGCCCATGGCGCCGATGGTCTCTTCAATCGGCACCTTGGGGTCAACCCGGTGCAGGTAGTACAGGTCGATCACCTCGGTGCCTAGGCGTTTGAGGCTTGCCTCGCAGCAGGCGATGGCGTAGTCGGGCCTGCCGTTGGTGGCTTTGCTGCCATCGGCCAGTGTCAGGTTGCCGAATTTGGAGGTGATGACCGCCCGCTGGCGGCGCCGGCCCAGGGCCTGGCCCAACCAGCTCTCGTGCAGACCGTTCCAGTAGGCGTCGGAGCTGTCGAAAAAATTCAGACCCAGATCGAGCGCGCGGCCGATCAAGCGGTCAAAAGCGGCCTGCCCCTGGGCGCTGAAGTCGTTCGCACCCATGCTGTGCCCCAGCGACAGGGGCGATACCCGCAAATCGGACTTTCCCAGGGCTTTGAGTGTCATGGTCTGGCTCCCTTGATCGCCTGTGGCCGTATTTCAGGCCATGTCGGCCGCCAAGCCGGCGCAGTGTAGGCACAGACAATCAGGCCGAACAGGAATTGTTTGTTAGATTTCCATAACTTTTAGATCTGGTCAGGGTAAGCCATGAATTTGCAGCAATTGCGTTATCTGAGCGAGGTGGCCAAGCAGGGGCTCAATTTGTCGCGGGCCGCCCAGGCCTTGCACACTTCGCAGCCGGGCATCAGCAAGCAGCTTCGTTTGTTGGAAGGGGAGCTGGGCGCCGAATTGCTGGTGCGCCAAGGCAACCGCATCACCGCTCTCACCGAGCCCGGCCAGCAGGCCCTGGCCATTGCGCGGCGCATGCTGCGCGATCTGGACAATTTGCGTCGGGTCGGCGAGCAGGCGGCCGATGCCGGCCAGGGCTCGCTGGTGATTGCCACCACCCATGCCCATGCCCGTTATGTGCTGATCCCCGTGGTGCAGGCCTTTCAGCAGCGCTTTCCGGGCGTGCACTTGAGTTTGCGTCAGGGCAACCCGGACCAGATCGTGGAGCTGATCCAGACAGGCGCGGCCGATCTGGGCCTGTGTACCCGGCCGACGGTGAGCACCGCCGACCTGCGGGCCTTGCCTTGCTATCTGATCCGGCGCTGCGTGCTGGTCACCCAGCGCCACCCCCTGCTGCGCAAAAAGCTGATCAGCCATGCCGACTTGGCCCAGTGGCCGATGATCACGCTCGATGCCTCGTTTGCCGGCGGCGTGGCCGTGCTCAGCGCCTTTGCCCAAAAGAACATTGCGCCCAAGGTGGTGCTCAGCGCCACCGATGCCGACGTCATCAAGGCCTTTGTGGCCTCGGGCATGGGCATCGCCACGCTGCCTGAATGGGCCTATAGCGCCGAGCGTGATGTGGGGCTCAAAAGCATCAATGCCCGCCACCTGTTTCCTCCGGCGGTCAGCTACCTGTGGCTGCAGCCCCACCAGTACCTGCGTGGCTATGCCTTGGACTTCATACAAATGCTCTCGCGGGTCTGGGCGCCGGAGCGGGTCAAAATGGCGCTGGCCGATGAGCAGCCCTTGGACGACGCCTTGGCGGTCGATTTGAGTCTGACCGCTGAGCGTGCCGCTGCCCCCGCGAAGGCCCGCAGCGGCAGACGCATCGCGGCCTCATCCTCGCGGCTGATCTCGACCTGAGCCCCATCTTCCACCGGCTACCATTCGGCACGTACGGCTGAGACACTATTTTTTTCCTTGCTTGACCAGGGTTTGAGCAGATCGGCCTTGACGCAAAGCCCCGCACTACAAAGAATGTCCTGATGGCTCTATCTCCAAGCACAGCATCTGCCACCATCAGTCTGGACAATTTGCGCTCATCGGCCCGGCGCCATGCCAAGCTCAAGGGCCGACAGCCCGACGCCCAAGCGGCGCAGGAGGTGCGCGAGCTCATCGGGCCTGCGCCGGCCGGCGGCCACCGGCGCGACCTCCTCATTGAGCACCTGCACCGGCTCAACGATGCTTATCGCGGTCTGCATGAGCGCCACCTGGTGGCCTTGGCGGCCCAGATGAAGCTGTCCATGGCCGAGGTCTATGAAGTGGCCAGTTTCTATCACCACTTTGAGATCCTGCCTGAGGGGCAGTTACCTGCCGCGCTCACGGTGCGGGTCTGCGACGGCCTGTCCTGTGAGCTGGCCGGTGCGCGCGAGTTGCTCGAGAAATTGCCCGCCCTGCTGGGCGCCGAGGTCCGCGTCATCGCCGCCCCTTGCATAGGTCGCTGCGAGCAGGCGCCGGCCGCCCTGGTGGGGCAGCAGGCCGTACCAGCGGCCACGCTGGCGCGGGTGGCACAGGCGTGCGGCCACGATGTGCCCACCAGCGCGGCTGCCCCCCCTGCGGGCGAGCCCCCGGTTTTTCTCAATCTGTCCGCCTACCTGGCCGGCGGCGGCTATACCTTCGCTCGGCGCCTGGCCAGCGGCGAGCTCAATGCCGAGGCGGTGCTCACAGCCATGGAAGACTCCGGCCTGCGCGGCCTGGGCGGCGCAGGCTTTCCGGCCGGCCGCAAATGGCGCATCGTGCGCGCGCAGCCGGCGCCGCGCTTGATGGCGGTCAACATCGACGAGGGCGAGCCCGGCACCTTCAAGGACCGCCACTACCTCGAACGCGACCCGCACCGATTTCTCGAAGGCATGCTGATCGCCGCGCAGGTGGTGGGCATTGATGCCTGCTACATCTACCTGCGCGACGAATACCATGACGCGCGCCGCATGCTCGCGGCCGAGCTCGCCCGCCTGCAGGCCGATCCGCCCTGCCCACTGCCGCGCATTGAGCTGCGCCGGGGCGCGGGCGCCTATATCTGTGGCGAAGAGTCGGCCATGATCGAGAGCATTGAGGGCAAGCGTGGTGAGCCGCGCATGCGCCCGCCCTACATTGCCGAGGTGGGGCTGTTCGGTCGCCCCACACTGGAGCACAACTTCGAGACCCTGTATTGGGTGCGCGACATCGTCGAGCGCGGCGCGCAGTGGTTCAGCGCCTTTGGCGCCCACGGCCGCAAGGGCCTGCGTTCCTTCAGCGTGAGCGGGCGGGTCAAGAGCCCCGGCGTCAAGCTCGCGCCTGCGGGCATCACCCTGCGCGAACTGATCGAGCAGCACTGTGGTGGCATGGCCGAAGGCCATGAGCTCTATGCCTATTTGCCTGGAGGCGCCTCCGGCGGCATCTTGCCGGCGGCGCTGGCCGACATTCCGCTGGACTTTGATACCTTGCAGCCCCACGGCTCCTTCATTGGCTCGGCCGCCGTCATCGTGCTCGGCCACCATGACCGGGCGCGCGACGCGGCGCTGAACATGATGCGCTTTTTTGCCCATGAAAGCTGCGGCCAGTGCACCCCTTGCCGGGTCGGCACCGCCAAGGCCGCCGCGCTGATGGCCGATCCGGTGTGGGATGCAGATACCCTGCAGGACCTCAACCAGGTGATGACTGACGCTTCCATTTGTGGCCTCGGCCAGGCCGCCCCCAACCCGGTGCGCGGGGTGCTTGAGCATTTTGCCCATGAGATCGGAGGCGGCGCATGAACGCACCTGTCAGCCCAGCAGCCGTGCTGGACTTCACCCTCGATGGCCAGCCGCTGCAGGCCCTGGAGGGCGAGACCATCCTGACCGCCGCTCAGCGCGCCGGCTGCGATATTCCCCATCTGTGCTTCAAGCCCGGTCTGCGGCCTGACGGCAACTGCCGCGCCTGCGTGGTCGAGATCGCCGGCGAGCGCACCCTGGCGCCCAGTTGCTGCCGCGCGGTCACGCCGGGCATGGCGGTGCAAGCCAAGAGCGAGCGCGCGCTCAAGAGTCAGCAGATGGTGCTTGAGCTGCTGCTGTCGGACATGCCTGATGAAGGCTACAAGTGGAACGACGGCCCGGTTCAGGGGCAGGGCGCTTTGCCCCTCACCCCAGCCCTCTCCCCAGAGGGGAGAGGGAGCCAGACCAAGCCCTTTCTTTTGCAAGTGGGGAGTGGGAGTTCTGACTTGCACCCTCTCCCTCTGGGAGAGGGTGGGGGTGAGGGCAGCGAGGGCCTAGGGCACACGTCAGAACTTGCCAAACGCAGCGGGAGTTCTGGCTTTCTCCTTCTGCCTCTGGGAGAGGGTGGGGGTGAGGGCAGCGAGGGCCTAGGGCACACGTCAGAACTTGCCAAACGCAGCGGGAGTTCTGACTTGCTCCCTCTCCCCCTGGGAGAGGGCTGGGGTGAGGGCAGCGGCCTCGCCCACAAGCAGGGGGTCGGCCAACACGGCGAGCTCAGCGCCTGGGCTGATCGTCTGGGCGTCCAAGTGCGACCCCAGCTGCGGGCCCTGCGCCGCACCCAGCCCCTTGCTGACCTGTCGCACCCGGCCATGGCGGTCAATCTGGACGCCTGCATCCAGTGCACCCGCTGCGTGCGCGCCTGCCGCGAGGAGCAGGTCAATGATGTGATTGGCTACGCCCAGCGCGGCTCGCACAGTCAGATCGTGTTTGACCTGGGCGACGCCATGGGCCAGAGCAGCTGTGTGGCCTGTGGCGAGTGTGTGCAGGCCTGCCCCACCGGCGCGCTCATGCCCAAGACGCAGATCGGCTCTCAGCAGGTCGACCAGCGGATCGATTCGGTCTGTCCTTTTTGTGGCGTTGGCTGCCTGCTGACCTACCAGGTCAAGGACCAGCGCATCGTGAGCGTTGAAGGCCGCGACGGCCCGGCCAACCATGCACGCCTGTGCGTCAAGGGGCGTTTCGGCTTTGACTATGTGCACAACCCGCAGCGTCTGACCCAGCCGCTGATCCGGCGCGCGGGCGTACCCAAGGACCCGGCCGCCCTCGAGCGGCTCAACCGCGATCCGGCCCATTGGATGGAGGTGTTTCGCCCGGCCAGCTGGGAGGAAGCCCTGGCCCTGGCCGGGGGCGGCTTGAAGCGGCTGCGCGATGCGCACGGCCCCAAGACGCTGGCCGGTTTTGGCTCGGCCAAGGGCAGCAACGAAGAGGCTTACCTGTTTCAAAAGCTGGTGCGCACCGGCTTTGGCAGCAACAACGTCGACCACTGCACCCGCTTGTGCCATGCCTCCAGCGTGGCCGCGCTGCTCGAGGGTGTGGGCTCGGGGGCGGTGAGCAATCAGGTGAGCGATGTTGAGCACAGCGAGCTGATTTTTGTGATCGGCTCGAACCCAACGGCCAACCATCCGGTGGCCGCCACTTGGATGAAAAACGCGGTGCAGGCCGGCAAGCGCCTGGTGCTGGCCGATCCGCGCATCACCGACATCGGCCGCCATGCCTGGCGCACCCTGCAGTTCAAGCCTGATACCGATGTGGCCATGCTCAACGCCATGATCTACACGGTGATCGAAGAGGGCCTGACCGACCAGGCCTTTATTGCACAGCGGGTCAAGGACTACCAGGCGCTGTGCGAGCGCATCCGCCCCTACAGCCCCGAGGCGATGGCGGCTATCTGCGGCATCCCGGCCGAGCGGCTGCGTGAAGTGGCCCGCGCCTACGCCACATCCAAGGCCTCCATGATTCTTTGGGGCATGGGCGTGAGTCAGCATGTGCACGGCACCGACAACGTACGCTGCCTGATTGCCTTGGCCAGCATCACCGGCCAGATCGGCAAGCCCGGCTCCGGCCTACATCCTCTGCGCGGGCAAAACAATGTGCAGGGCGCCAGCGATGCCGGGCTGATCCCGATGATGTTCCCCAACTACCAGCGGGTCGCCAACAAGGCGGTCCACGCCTGGTTTGAAGACTTCTGGCAAAGCCCGCTCGATCCGCAGCCGGGCTACACCGTCACCGAGATCATGGACAAGGCCATGGCCGAGGACAGCGATCCGCACAAGGTGCGGGGCCTGTACATCATGGGCGAGAACCCAGCCATGAGCGACCCCGACCTGCACCATGCCCGCGCCGCGTTGGCCAGCCTGGAGCATCTGGTGGTGCAAGATATTTTCATGACCGAAACCGCCTGGCTGGCCGATGTGGTGCTGCCGGCCAGCGCCTGGCCCGAAAAAAACGGCACCGTCACCAACACCGACCGCATGGTGCAGATGGGCCGGCAGGCGCTGGAGCCGCCCGGCGATGCGCGGGCCGATCTGTGGATCATCCAGCAAATCGCAGCGGGCATGGGTCTGAACTGGCACTACCCGGGCGAGTATCACGGCGTGGCCGCGGTCTACGATGAGATGCGCCGCGCCATGCATGCGGTGATCGGCGGCATCAGCTGGCAGCGCCTGCAGCAGCAATCGAGCGTGACCTACCCCTGCCTGAGCGAGGACGATCCGGGCCAGCCCACCGTCTTCACCGAACACTTTGACACCCCCGATGGCCGGGTGCATCTGGTGCCGGCCGACCTCATCAGTGCCGACGAGCTGCCCGACGCGAGCTACCCCTTTGTGCTGATCACCGGCCGCCAACTCGAACACTGGCACACCGGCAGCATGACCCGCCGCGCCAGCATGCTCGACGCGATCGAGCCGGTGGCGGTGGCCTCCCTCAACGGCGCTGACCTGCAGGCCCTGGGCGTGAGTGCGGGCGATGTGATCACCATTGCCTCGCGCCGCGGCGCATTGGTGGTGCAGGCCCGGCGCGACGACGGCACGCCGCAGGGCGCGGTGTTCATGCCCTTTGCTTTCCATGAGGCAGCGGCCAATCTGTTGACCAATGGTGCGATCGATCCGGTGGGCAAAATCCCCGAATTCAAATACTGCGCGGTCCAGGTGAGCGCGGGCGGCCAGTTGCCAGCGCAACGCGGCTATGCCGACGCCCCTTTGAGCCAGCAGACGGCATGAGCGCGGTCATCAGTACCGCCGATGATGCGCTGGCCCTGCCGCGCCTGAGCCAGGCACGGGCCCCGCTGACCTGCCAGATCGAGGCCAGGGACGAAAACGGGCAGCTGCGCAGCCTGGCCATACCGGTGGAGCGGGCGCTGACGGTCTATGTCGACAAGCGCGAGCTGATCACCCTGATGACCCTGGGCGCGCGTCCGGAATGGCTGGTGCTGGGCTATCTGCGCAACCAGGGACTGATCAGCTCGGCAGCGCAGATCGACTCGATCACGGTGGACTGGGAGGTGGGCGCAGCAGCCGTCAAAACCCGCAGCGGCATTGAGGCCATTGAAGAGCGTACCGCCCACCGGGTGGTGACCACCGGCTGCGGTCAGGGCAGTGTGTTTGGCGGCCTGATGGAGCAGGTGCATGGCCTGCGCTTGAGCGAGGCGGCCCGCATCACCCAGGCACAAATTCACAGCCTGGTCGAAACCATACGCCTGAGCGAGAGCACCTACAAGTCGGCCGGCTCGGTGCATGCCTGTGCGCTGTTTGCGCTTGATGGCTCGCGGCCGGAACTGTTGCTGTTCATCGAGGATGTCGGTCGGCACAACGCGGTCGACACGATTGCCGGTTGGAGCTGGCTCAACCCGCAGCGCGCCTCGGCGCCGCTGGCGCTTTACACCACCGGCCGCCTGACCAGCGAGATGGTCATCAAAGCCGCACAGATGGGCGTGCCCTTCGTGATCTCGCGCAGCGGCATCACCCAAATGGGTCACCAGGTGGCGCAGACGGTGGGCCTGTGCGCGATCGGTCGGGCTTTGCATCAGCGTTATCTGTGCTTCAGCCACCCGCAGCGTTTGCTGCAACAGGTCTAGCGCCGTATCGCGCCGAGGGCGGCGCTCCCACAAAACAGATCACAGCCGTCGAGGATGGGGTGTGGGAGCCGCGCCCTCGCGGCGATGCGGCAAACGATGAGGTCTGCGTCGTCATCGCTCATCACTGCCTCGCCCCATGACCCACCGTGCCCTTGGGTTCATCGCTTTGCGCTATGGTGTGGGCATGCAAATCAGTTTCTGGCAGTTGGGTTTGAAAAACGCCTGGCGCGATTGGCGCGCCGGCGAGTTGCGCTTGCTGGTGGTGGCCATCACCCTGGCGGTGGCGGCGCTGACCGCAGTGGGATTTTTTGCCAACCGCCTGCAAGGCGGTCTTGAGCGCGACGCGCGTCAGTTGCTCGGCGGCGATGCGGTGATCTCCAGTGACCGGCCCACGCCGCAAGCTTTCATCGACAAGGCTGCTGCAGCGGGCTTGAGCCTGGCGCGCTCGGTGAGCTTTCCGACCATGGCCCGCGCGCGCGACGAAGACGGTGGTGACAGCCGTCTGGTGGCTTTCAAGGCGGTTGAGGCGGGCTATCCGCTGCGCGGCAACCTGCGGGTGGCCGACGCACCCGGTCAGAGTGAGCGCATCACCCGCGAGGTGCCGGCGCCCGGCGAGGTTTGGGTCGACCCCGGCCTGCTCGACGCCATCGGGCTCGATGTCGGGCAGATGCTGCTGCTGGGCGAGGCACGCCTGAAGATCGCCAAGATCATCATCCAGGAGCCCGACCGTGGGGCTGGCTTCATGAGCTTTTCGCCACGGGTCATGGTCAACCAGGCCGATGTGCCTGCCACCGGCTTGATACAGCCGGCCAGCCGCACCAATTACCGGCTGGCGGTGGCGGGCACCGAGGCGCAGCTCAAGCCCTTCATGAGCTGGGTACAAGCGCAAATTGATGCGCAGCAATTGCGCGGCATGCGGGTCGAGTCGCTCGACAGCGGCCGCCCCGAAATGCGCCAAACCCTGGAGCGCGCTGGCAAGTTTCTCAGCCTGGTGGCCTTGCTTGCTGCCTTGCTCAGCGCGGTGGCGGTGGCCATCGTGGCGCGCGGCTTTGCCGCCAGCCATCTCGACAGTTGCGCCATGCTGCGGGTGCTGGGCCAGAGCCAGCGCAATATGGCGCTGGCTTACGGCTTTGAATTTTTGCTGGTGGGCTTGATCGCCAGCGGCCTGGGCGTGCTGCTGGGCTATGCGGTGCACCATGTGTTCGTGCTGCTGCTCGCTGGCCTGGTGGAGTCGCAATTGCCCGCACCAACCCTGGCGCCGGCCGCGCTGGGCCTGGGCATGGGCCTGAGCCTGATGCTGGCCTTCGGCCTGCCGCCGGTGCTGCAACTGGCGCAGGTGCCGCCGCTGCGGGTGATTCGCCGCGAGGTGGGCCAGCTGCGTCCGGTCTCGCTGATGGTGCTGCTGCTGGGCGTGGCCGGCTTTGCCGCCATGCTGCTGACGGTGACCAGCGACATCAAGCTCGGCTTGATTGCGGTGGGCGGCTTTGCCGGCGCGGTGCTGTTTTTTGCGTTGATCAGCGCTTTGGCGGTGTGGGTGCTGCGCGCCAGCGTCAACGAGAGCAGCGCGCCGCGCTGGCTGGTGCTGGCCACCCGCCAAGTGGCGGCGCGGCCGGCCTTTGCGGTGGTGCAGGTCAGCGCGCTGGCCGTGGGCATGCTGGCCTTGGTGCTGCTGGTGTTGCTGCGCACCGACCTCATCCGCAGCTGGCAGCAGGCCACGCCGGCCGACGCACCCAACCGCTTTGTCATCAATGTGCAGCCCGAGCAGGGCACGCAATTTCAGCAGACCCTGCGCGATGCGGGTGTGCAGCGCTATGACTGGTACCCCATGATCCGCGGCCGGCTGATTGCGGTCAATGGTCGGGCGGTGACGCCGCAGGACTATGCCGATGACCGGGCGCAACGCCTGGTTGAGCGTGAATTCAACCTCTCGCACACCCCCGAGCTACCCGCGCACAACCCGGTGGTGGCCGGCCGCTGGACACCCGAGGAGCGCGATGGCCTGAGCGTCGAAGAAGGCCTGGCCCGCACACTGGGCCTGAAGCTGGGCGACCGCCTGAGCTTTGACATTGCCGGCCAGAGCATCAGCGCCCGCATTACCAGCTTGCGCAAGGTCGACTGGGGTTCGATGCGGGTCAACTTTTTTGTGCTCTTTCCGCTCTCGGCCATGGAGGATGTACCGCTGAGCTATATCTCGGCTTTCCGCGCGCCCGAGGGCGCTGCCCGTGTGGAAAACGGCCGTCGCCTGAGCTTTGACAACCAACTGGTGCGTCGCTTTCCCAATATCACCAATGTCGACATGACGGCGGCCATCGGCCAGGTGCAGCGCGTGCTCAGCCAAGTCATCCGCGCGGTCGAATTTCTCTTTGGCTTTACCTTGGCCGCAGGCTTGGTGGTGCTGTTCGCGGCGGTGACCGCCACCCGCGAGGAGCGCACCCGTGAATTTGCCATCATG
>JBAXEN010000121.1:0-11029 GCA_037140415.1 Betaproteobacteria bacterium
CAGTGATCTGGCGGAGGAAGATCGCCGCAGTGATCGCACGGAGAAACACCACCACCGTGATCGGGCGGAGAAACACCACCGCAGTGATCGCACGGAGGAAGATCACCGTTCGCACTGAGCTTGTCGAAGTGCACGCGCACCGCCCTGCCGGAATCTCTACACGAGCGCTGCCTTGAACCGCCTTGCCGTAATCTCTACATGAGCGCTGCCTTGATCAAACGCACAAGAACCACCGTTCGCACTGAGCTCGTCGAAGTGCGCGCGCACCGCGCCGCTGGTGTCCCCGCATGAGCGTCGCGCTGATTGGCTACGGCGAGGTCGGCCGTATCCTGGCCGAGGACCTGCGCGCACGCGGCGTGGACGTCACGGCCCATGACCTGAAGATCCACGGCGCCTCCGCGCCCGCTCTGTGCGAACACGCTGCCGCGCACGGGGTGGCGCTGGCGGACTCGCACGCCCAGGCGGTGGCCGGGGCCGAGTTGGTGGTCAGCGCCGTCACAGCCAGCCAGACCCTGGCCGTCGCGCAGGCCGCAGCCCCCGGCCTGGCGCCTGGCGCGTTCTTCCTGGACTTCAACAGCGCAAGCCCCGGCGCCAAGGCCCGGGCTGCGCTGGTGGTGAATGCCGCGGGTGGCCGCTACGTCGAGGGTGCGGTGATGACATCCGTGCCGCCCTACCGCCTTCGCGTGCCGCTGCTGCTGGGCGGGCCCGATGCCGCAGCGCTGGAGCCGCTGCTGAACGCCCTGGGCTTTGCCGCCAAAGTGTCCAGCGAGCAATTGGGCGTGGCCTCGGCCACCAAGATGTGCCGCAGCATCATGATCAAGGGCCTGGAGGCCATGGTCATGGAAAGCTTCACCACCGCGCGCCACTACGGCGTGGAAGACGCGGTGATCGCCTCGTTGCAGGAAACCTTTCCTGGCATCGACTGGGAAAAGCAGGGCGCCTACTTCTTCCAGCGCGTGATCGAGCACGGCCGCCGCCGCAGCGAAGAGGTGCGCGAAGTGGCGCAGACTGTGCGCGAAGCCGGCCTGAAACCCTGGAGCGCGGCGGGCACTGCCGAGCGCCAGGCCTGGGTGGCCGACCTCGCCGACGACGGCATCTTCGGCACGCGCGGTACGCCGGGCTTTGCACGCAGTGGCGATTGGCGGGTGGAGGCCGACCGGATGCTCACTGCCTTGGGTGGCCCGCCCGAGGGCGATGCCTGAGGGTGCCCACGCCACCCCTCTCGCCCCGAGCCACCCTTCGTTTTCCGCCACTGCCCACCCAACATCACCCATGAGCAAGCCCATCTCCGGACCCTTCGAGAAAACCGCCGGCTGGCTGGACTGGTACGAGGGCCCCGCTCGGCCGCGCTTCGTGCTGCCACCCGGCAGCGTGGATGCGCACTGCCATGTCTTCGGCCCCGGCGCCGAGTTCCCCTATGCCCCCGAGCGCAAGTACACGCCGTGCGACGCGAGCAAGCAGCAGCTCTTCGCCTTGCGCGACCACCTCGGATTTGCGCGCAACGTCATCGTCCAGGCCACCTGCCACGGCGCCGACAACCGCGCCCTGGTGGACGCCTGCCTGGCTTCAGAAGGCAAGGCGCGCGGTGTGGCCACGGTGCGCCGCGCGGTCACGGACGACGAGCTGCAGGCCCTGCACGCCGCCGGCGTACGCGGCGTGCGCTTCAACTTCGTCAAGCGTCTGGTGGACTTCACGCCCAAGGACGAGCTGATGGAGATTGCCGGCCGCGTGGCGCAGCTGGGCTGGCACGTGGTCATCTACTTCGAGGCGGTGGACCTGCCGGAACTGTGGGACTTCTTCGCCGCCGTTCATGACGATCTCGCCACCACCGTGGTGGTGGACCACATGGGCCGGCCCGACGTTTCCAAGCCCATCGACGGTCCGGAGTTCGCGTTGTTCCTGAAGTTCATGCAGCAGCACCCCAACGTGTGGAGCAAGGTGAGCTGCCCGGAGCGGTTGAGCCTCACCGGCCCGCGCGCGCTGAATGGTGAACAGTCCGCCTACCGCGAGGTGGTGCCTTTCGCCCGGCGCGTGGTGGAGTCCTTCCCTGACCGCGTGCTGTGGGGCACCGACTGGCCTCACCCCAACCTGAAGGACCACATGCCCGACGACGGGCTGCTGGTGGACTTCATCCCTCACATCGCGGTGACGTCGGAACTGCAGCGTAAGCTGCTGGTGGACAACCCGATGAAGCTGTACTGGCCGGAGGAGGTTTCACTGACGTGAAGTCTTCTCGCCTGCTCTTCATCAGGCCCGGCAGGGCGGCGCACCCTGCTCCGCTCATGCCCTGCGCTCGCGCGCAGGGCGCTCGCCAGGCACGAACAGTCCACTGGACTGTTCGTGTCCGGGCTCTCTCCCCCGCCAGGAGCCTTCGGCCCCCGGCTCCTCCTTTACTTCGCTGCGCAGGGTACGCCGCCCCGCCGGGTTGCCAGCCGATTCCCTGGGCGCCAGGGTCGAACCCAAGACGTTGGCAGGCCGGGGCGGGTGGCGAGCCCCCGCAGCGAAGTCAAGGAGGAGGCGCGGGCGCAGCCTGCGCCGGGGGACATGAGCGGAGGGGGCTTGACTCCCGTCTCGGCTGGAGGAGCGGCTCCCAGTCACAGTGGCCCCGCGAAAGGCAACCTGAAACAAAGGTCTGACATGGCACTACAGAAGCCCTACCTCGACATCCCCGGCACCACCGTCTTTGATGCCGAACAGTCCCGCAAGGGCTACCAGCTCAACCAGTTCTGCATGAGCCTGATGAAGGCCGCCAACCGTGAGCGCTTCCTGGCGGACCCGCGCGCCTACCTGGACGAGTGGCCCATGACCGAAGCGCAGAAGCAGGCCGTGCTCGCGCGCGACCTCAACCGCTGCATCGCCGAGGGGGGCAACATCTACTTCCTGGCCAAGATCGGCGCCACCTACGGCAAGAGCTTCCAGCAGATGGCCGGCAGCATGACCGGCATGACCGAAGAGGAGTACCGCGACATGATGATCTCGGGCGGCCGCTCGGTCGAGGGCAACCGCCGCGTGGGCGAGGAGGGCAGCGCCCAGGCGCACCGCCAGCCGCAGGGCAGCAGCACCAAGGCGGGGTTCTGAACATGGCGCGCATCACCGCTTCCGTCTACACCTCCCACGTGCCGGCCATCGGCGCGGCGCTGGACCTGGGCAAGAGCCACGAGCCCTACTGGCAGAAGGTCTTCGCCGGCTACGAGTTCTCCAAGCAATGGATGAAGGACCACAGGCCCGACGTGATCTTCCTGGTCTTCAACGATCACGCCACCGCCTTCAGCCTGGAGATGATCCCGACCTTTGCCATCGGCACGGCGGCCAGCTATGCGCCGGCCGACGAGGGCTGGGGCCAGAGGCCGGTGCCCGTGGTGCAGGGCCACCCCGCACTGGCCTCGCACATCGCGCAGAGCGTGATCCAGGACGACTTCGACCTCACCATCGTCAACCGCATGGACGTGGACCACGGCCTGACCGTGCCGCTGAGCCTGATGTGCGGCGCGCAAGACCCGAAGACCGGCGCCTGGCCCTGCCCCGTGATTCCGTTTGCGGTGAACGTGGTGCAGTACCCCGTCCCTGCTGGCCGGCGCTGCTTTGCACTCGGCCAGGCTATCCGACGGGCGGTGGAGAGCTTTGATGAGGACCTGAACGTGCACATCTGGGGCACGGGCGGCATGAGCCACCAGTTGCAGGGCCCGCGCGCCGGGCTGATCAACCGTGAGTGGGACAACCGCTTCCTGGACCGCCTGATCGACGAGCCGGCCGCGCTGGCGCAACTGCCGCACATCGACTACGTGCGCGAGGCCGGCAGCGAGGGCATCGAACTCGTGATGTGGTTGATCGCCCGCGGGGCGATGGCCGATGTGGCCATGCCCACACCCGGCCCCAAGCCTCGGGTGGCGCATCGGTTCTATCACGTGCCCGCCTCCAACACGGCCGTGGGCCATCTCATTCTCGAAAGCGACTGACAGGTCCGATAGCTCGCAGCGCTGTTGCACCACCCCCTTTGGCCTTGAGCTTGCATCACCACGTTCGCCCTGAGCTTGCATCACCACGTTCGCCCTGAGCTTGCATCACCACGTTCGCTCTGAGCTTGCATCACCCCGTTCGCCCTGAGCTTGTCGAAGGGCTTACTGCCAACCAAGGAAGCCCCACCATGACCATCAACGTCGCCCTCGCCGGTGCCGGTGCCTTCGGCATCAAGCACCTGGACGGCATCAAGAACATTCCCGACGTCAAGGTCGTCTCGCTCATCGGGCGCGAGTTCGACAAGACCCGGGAGGTGGCCGACAAGTACGGCATCGCCCACGTCACCACCGACCTGGCCGAGAGCCTGAAGATCGCCGAGGTCGACGCGGTCATCCTGTGCACGCCCACGCAGATGCATGCCTCGCAGTCGATCGCCTGCCTGCAGGCGGGCAAGCACGTGCAGGTGGAGATTCCGCTGTGCGACGTGCTCAAGGACGGCCAGGGGGTGGTGCAGTTGCAGAGGGAAACCGGCAAGGTGGCCATGTGCGGCCACACCCGGCGCTTCAACCCCAGCCACCAGTGGGTGCGACAGCGCATCACCGCGGGCGAGTTCCACATCCAGCAGATGGATGTGCAGACCTACTTCTTCCGCCGCACCAACATGAACGCGCTGGGCCAGCCCCGCAGCTGGACCGACCACCTGCTGTGGCACCACGCCGCGCACACCGTGGACCTGTTCGCCTACCAGGCAGGCAGCCCCATCGTGAAGGCCAACGCCGTGCAGGGGCCCATCCACCCGGTGCTGGGCATCGCCATGGACATGAGCATCCAGCTCAAGGCGGCCAACGGCGCCCTCTGCACTTTGAGCCTGTCGTTCAACAACGACGGCCCGCTGGGCACCTTCTTCCGCTATATCGGCGACACCGGTACCTACCTCGCCCGCTATGACGACCTGTTCACGGGCAAGGACGAGAAGATCGATGTCTCCCAGGTGGACGTCTCAATGAACGGCATCGAGCTGCAGGACCGCGAGTTCTTCGCCGCCATCCGCGAAGGCCGAGAGCCCAACGCCAGCGTGGCGCAGGTGCTGCCGTGCTACGAGGTGTTGCACCAGTTGGAGCAGCAGCTGGCTTGAGCGATCACTGACCAACGGCTGGGCCGCGGGCATCTTTAGCTAGGTTGCGCCCTCGGTGCTGCGCTCCCAGAACAAGTGCTTGTCGCGTTCGATGAGGGAGCGCAGCGCAGCCGGCAGCGGTTGATCCAGGAAGACCACGTCGACGCGGTAGAGCAGCCCCAGGCGCTCGATGGCTGTGAGCAACTGAAGCCGTTGCTCGGTCTTCCAGCCAGCCGCCTCCACGGCCAGGTCGATGTCGGATTCGGTACGGTACGCACCCGTTGCGCGAGACCCGTAGATCCAGGTTCGGCGCAGGCCGGGCTGGTCTGCGAGGGCCTGGCGCAGGCGCGCGGCGCTGAGGTGTCCCAGGCCGAACCCGTCTAAGGTTGGTACGCCGACAGCCTCGTTCACTCGCGTTCCCGCATGGTCATTTCCAGGCCCCGCAAGGCGGTGATGCCAGGCCCGCGAAGGAACTGCACCACCATCGCTGCCTTGTCCTGGTCGTACTCGTGGCTGGTGTCGTTGCGGTGTTCGCGCAGCTGCATCCAGGTGTCCGCATCATCGATCAAGCGGGCCTCGAAGGCGGCAGGCAGCACATCCCAGGCCTTGGCCGCGATGCGCTCCCCCTTGAGCACCAGGTACCTGAAGAGTGTCTTCCAGCCCATTTCGAAGGTGAATTCGAAGCGCTGGATGATGGCGTCGCGGATGAATTCGCTCTCGGGCTGCTCCAGGGCGTCCTCCAGGCGGCGCAGGGCCTGCGCGAAGGTGGCTCGCTGCAGGTGGTAGCGCTCGCGTTCCTGGATGGTGCCGGTCATCTGTTCAACCAGTGTGTCTTGATCACTGAGAATCCTGTACGCGGCATCACGCCGATCCAAGCCAAGGTTTTCGCCCCTGTCATGACACCCACGATGTCTCATTCTCGCCGTATCGGCCCCTTCGAGATTGCTCCCATCGGCCTGGGGTGCATGAACCTCAGCCACGCTTATGGTGCCCCGCCCCCGCCCGAACAGGCCGAGCGCCTGCTGTTGCAGGCGCTGGACCTGGGCGTCACCCATTTCGATACCGCGGCGCTGTACGGCTTTGGCGCGAATGAGACGCTGCTGGGCCGGGTGTTGAAGGCCCACCGCTCGCGCATCGTGCTGGCCAGCAAGGGTGGCATGGCGGGTGAGACCTTTCCGGACGGGGTCAAGCGGGTCATCAACGGCCGGCCCGAGGCCATTCGCCGCCACTGTGAGGACAGCCTCAAGCGCCTGGGTACGGACGTGATCGACGTGTACTACCTGCACCGCTGGGACAAGGCCGTGCCCATCGAGGATTCGGTGGGCGCGATGTCACGCCTGGTGGAAGAGGGCAAGGTGCGGGCCCTGGGCCTCAGCGAGGTCTCGGCGGCCACGCTGCGCAAGGCCCACGCCGTGCACCCCATCAGCGCTGTGCAGACCGAGTACTCGCTGTGGACGCGCAACCCCGAAATCGCGGTGCTGCAGGCCTGCCGCGACATCGGCGCAGCGTTCGTCGCCTTCAGCCCGACGGCGCGGGCCTTCCTGACTGGCCAGTTGAGGGAGGTGTCCACGCTGGACGCCAAAGACATTCGCCGCAGCATGCCGCGCTTTGCCCCAGAGACCTATGCCCGCAACCTGGCACTGCTGCCGCCCTATGAGGCCCTGGCGCGGGAGGCAGGGTGCACGCCGGCTCAACTGGCGCTGGCCTGGCTGCTGGCGCGGGGCGAGCACGTCATCCCTCTGCCCGGCACCACCAGCGTGGAGCACCTGCGCGAGAACGTCGCTGCCTGGGACGTGCAGTTGTCGGCTTCGGTCCTGGCGCAGGCCGATGCGTTGATCAACCAGCGCACGGTGACCGGTGGCCGCTACGGCGCGCAGAGCGAGTCCGAGGTCGACACCGAGCGGTTCTGAAGGCGCCTCGCCCCTCATCTGGAGCTTGCGCAACCGCGCCTGGCCACTGACGTTCACCTACTGATCCCGTTCGTCCTGAGCCATCTGCACTGATCCCGTTCGTCCTGAGCCATTTGTACTGATCCCGTTCGTCCTGAGCCATCTGCACTGATCCCGTTCGTCCTGAGCCTGTCGAAGGACGAATCCAAGGAGACCAGGCAGACCTCTTAACCCGCCGCCGCTTCCAGCCCCGAGCGGAAGTGCGCCTGCATGGTTTGCCGGGCGGCCTCCGCATCATGCGCAGACAGCGCCTGCATCAGCGCCCGGTGCTCGGCCAGCGAGTCCTCCAGCCGCCCCTGCTTGAACAGCGAGTGGTGGCGGTTCAGCTTCATCATCTTGCGCAGGTCCTGCACCACCTGCACCGCCCAGCGGTTACCGGCGATGTCCAGCAGCGCCATGTGGAACTGTTCGTTGGTGGCGAAAAAGGCGTTGCGGTCGCTCACCTGCGCTTCCAGCAGGCCGTGAAGTTCGCCCAGCCGTGCCAACTGCGCTGCGCCTGAGATGGTCGCCACCTGGGCCGCCGCATCGCTCTCCAGCAGCGCCAGCAGATGGTAGACCTGGGCCACGTCGTCCTGCGACATCTCGGTGACGTAGGCACCGCGGCGCACCTTCATGGTCACCAGTCCTTCCGCGGCCAGCACCTTCAAGGCCTCCCGCAAGGGCGTGCGGCTGATGCCCCATTGCGCACAGAGCTTGAGCTCGTCAATCCAACTCCCAGGCTCCAGCTCACGGGCGAAGATCTGCTGGCGCAGGCGCTCGGCCACCTGTTCATACAGGGCGGTGGGCGCCAGCATGCCGCCACCGCTGGCCGCGGCGCCGCGGTTGGAGGCGGCACGGGCGGCGTCGGGTTGGGCGGTGGCGTGGTCGGCCATGAGGTCCAGGTGGGGCGGCTGGGCGGGGGAGGGAAGGGTCAGATTGAGATTGGTTTTGAATTTATAATTATGCATAATTCGGGACCATCGGCCAAGCCCTCGAAGCCAAGCGATTCCGTGATGGCCTTCGAGCGAGGCTCTCCAGCCAAGCCTTCCCGCCACGACTTTTCCGCCCCGCATCAGCGACACAGGCCCGCGCATGAGCAACCCCACCACCCCCGAATTCAAGCCCGGCACCCTGGAGCAGTGGCAGCAGGCTGCCGCCAAGTCCGCCCCTGGTGGTGATGTGACGGCGCTGAACTGGGTGACGCCCGAGGGCCTGACCGTCAAGCCGCTGTACACGGCGGCCGATACGTCGGCGCTGCCGCACACCGACACGCTGCCCGGCTTCGAACCCTTCATCCGCGGCCCGCAGGCCACCATGTACGCCGTGCGCCCCTGGACCATCCGCCAGTACGCGGGCTTTTCCACGGCCGAAGACTCCAACGCCTTCTACCGCAAGGCCCTGGCCGCGGGCGGGCAGGGCGTCAGCGTGGCCTTCGACCTGGCCACGCACCGCGGCTACGACAGCGACCACCCCCGCGTCACGGGCGATGTCGGCAAGGCCGGGGTGGCCATCGATTCCGTGGAGGACATGAAGATCCTTTTCGACGGCATCCCGCTGGACAAGGTCAGCGTGTCCATGACCATGAACGGCGCCGTCTTGCCGGTGCTGGCGGGCTACGTGGTGGCGGCCGAAGAGCAGGGCGTGGCGCTGGCGCAGTTGTCCGGGACCATCCAGAACGACATCCTCAAGGAGTTCATGGTCCGCAACACCTACATCTACCCACCTGCGCCAAGCATGCGGATCATCGGCGACATCATCGAGTACACGGCCAAGCACATGCCGAAGTTCAACTCGATCAGCATCTCCGGGTACCACATGCAGGAGGCGGGGGCGAACCAGGCACTTGAGCTGGCCTTCACCCTGGCCGACGGCAAGGAGTACGTGAAGACCGCGCTGGCCAAGGGCCTGGACGTGGACGACTTCGCCGGGCGGCTGAGCTTCTTCTGGGCCATCGGGATGAACTTCTATCTCGAGATCGCCAAGATGCGCGCGGCGCGCGTTTTGTGGTGCCGCATCATGAAGGGCTTCGGCGCGCAGAAGCCCAAGAGCCTGATGCTGCGCACGCACTGCCAGACCTCGGGCTGGAGCCTGACCGAGCAGGACCCGTACAACAACGTGGTGCGCACCACCATCGAGGCCATGGCCGCGGTGTTCGGCGGCACGCAGAGCCTGCACACCAACAGCTTCGACGAGGCCATCGCGCTGCCCACCGAGTTCAGCGCCCGCATCGCGCGCAACACCCAGCTCATCATCCAGGAAGAGACCCACATCACCAACGTGGTGGATCCCTGGGCCGGCAGCTACATGATGGAGACGCTGACGCAGCAGATGGCCGACCAGGCCTGGGCCATCATCGAGGAAGTGCAGGCCATGGGCGGCATGACCCGCGCCGTGGACAGCGGCTGGGCCAAGCTCAAGATCGAGGCCAGCGCCGCCGAGAAGCAGGCCCGCATCGACTCTGGCCAGGACGTCATCGTGGGCGTCAACAAGTACAAGCTGAAGACGCAGGACCAGGTGGACATCCTGCAGATCGACAACGTCAAGGTGCGCGAGGGCCAGATCGCGCGCCTGAAGCACATCCGCGCCACGCGCGATGCCGCGCGCGTGCAGGCCGCGCTGGGGGCGCTGACCGAGTGTGCGCGCAGCGGAGCTACCGGGCACGCAGCAGCAGAGGGCGGTGCAGCAAGTGGCGGTACAGCAGGCGGCGGTGCAGCAGGCGGCGGTGCAGCAGGCGGCGGTACAGCAGGTGGCGGTACATCAGGCGGCGGTACAGCAGGCGGCGGTGCAGCAGGCGGCGGTGCAGCAGCAGGTGGTGCCGCCACCGGCAACCTGCTGGCCCTGGCCATCGAGGCCATCCGCGCCCGCGCCACCGTGGGCGAGGTCAGCGATGCCTTGGAAACAGTCTTCGGCCGCCACCGCGCCGACATCCAGAAGGTGACCGGTGTCTACGCAGCCGCCTACCAATCCGCTGATGGATCCGAGTACGACAGCGCCGAGGGCTGGGCCAAGCTCCAGCAGGAGATCGCCGCCTTCGGCGCCGACCACGGCCGCCGCCCGCGCGTCATGATCGCCAAGCTCGGCCAGGACGGCCACGACCGTGGCGCCAAGGTGGTGGCCACGGCCTTTGCCGACCTCGGTTTCGACGTCGACATCGGCCCGCTGTTCCAGACGCCGGAGGAATGCGCCCGCCAGGCCATCGAGAACGATGTGCACGCGGTGGGCGTGAGCACCCTGGCCGCTGGCCACAAGACCCTGGTGCCCGCCATCATCCAGGCGCTGAAGGACCAGGGTGCTGACGACATCATCGTCTTCGTGGGCGGAGTGGTGCCTTCGCAGGACTACGACTTCCTCTACCAAGCCGGCGTCAAGGGCATCTACGGCCCCGGCACGCCCATCCCGGTCAGCGCCAAGGACGTGCTCGAGCAGATCAAGCGGGCGGTAAGGGATTGAGATGGGGGTTACGGGTGGCAGTGAGCTGAAGGCGCTGGGTCAAGCGTCGATGTCGCTCTTCTTCGGGTTGCGGGCCTTCGATCGCCACCTGTTTGCTCGCTGTGTGCTCCAGGGCCACCGTTCGGGCTGAGCTTGTCGAAGCCCCCGCAGCCCCGCCTGTATGCGCCCTTTCCACGTCTACTTGTTGCAGTGTGCCGATGGCAGCTACTACGTCGGCCACACCGACGACCTGGCACGTCGCGTCGCGCAGCATGAGGCAGGGGAAATGCCGGGCTACACGCACACTAGGCGGCCGGTGAAGTTGGTGTGGCAGCAGGAGGTCGCCACGCGCGATGAGGCGCTGACGGCAGAGCTGCAGATCAAGGGTTGGTCACGCGCGAAGAAGCAAGCCCTGATTGCGGGGGACTGGGCAGAAGTGACACGCCTTGCGAGGGCTTCGACAAGCTCAGCCCGAACGGGGGGTGGTGCCTCGACAGGTTCAGCCCGAGCGGGGGGTGCGGCTTCGACAGGCTCAGCTCGAACGGAGGGTGCGGCTTCGACAGGCTCAGCTCGAACGGAGGGTGCGGCTTCGACAGGCTCA
>JBAXEN010000122.1:0-10949 GCA_037140415.1 Betaproteobacteria bacterium
GCGTGCCGCTGTTGGCGGTAACCACGGCATTGGCCTTGTTGATCAACAGGGACCCGTCCACAAAGCTCAGGTTGTAATTGCTGGCCGTTCCGCTGGCCGTCACCGTATAGGTGCCGGCGTTCTTTTCAGTGCGCGATGCGCTCACGCCAGTGAGCACAGAGACGGTCTCGCCTCCGACCAGACCGGTGGCGCTAAAGCCACTGACCGTCTGGTTGGCGCCGTTGTAGGTCAGCATGCCGCTGTTAGCGGTGACCACGGCATTGGCTTTGCCCAGCATGTAGTTCGAGGCCGCATAGCTGAAGCTGTAGTTGCCGGACAAACCGCTGCTCAGCACCGCTGCACTGGGCGTCACGGTGAAGCTGCCAGCCTGCGCCACGCCAGAAAGCGTCACGCCGGTGCCGCTGGCCGTCTGCGTGACCGAGGCCACTGCGTCTGAACCCACCATCGCGCTGGCGGTGAACTGAGTGGCGCCAGCCAGGCTTGCGTAGCTGCTCACGCCGTCATAGGTGCTGCTGCGCGCGGTATTGGTCAGCGTCACCGGCTTGGGGCTGATCACAAGGTTGGCGTTGGTGATGACCGGGCTGTTGTAGTTGGCCAAGACAGCGACGCTGCTACTGAGTTGCAGGTTCGAGGGGTAGGTCCCCGCATCGGTGCCGGTGGACACACCCGAGACCGTGAAGACGTCACTGCCCAGCGCGTTCAGCGTGTAGCTGCCGGTGTAGGCACTGCCGTTGTAGACGTTGCCCGTCAGGCTGGCCACGGCGCTCAGGTTCAGGTTGGCCTTGTTGAGCGTGACCGTATTGGCCGTCGTCCCCGAGCCAGCGATGCGCACGCCGTTAGAAATCGAATAGTTGCTCAGCGAGGCTGTGCCGATGGCGCCCGTCTCGGACACCACAAAGTTGGTGCTGTTGTCTGCAAAATTCTTGGAATTGAGCGTGACGCTGTCAAAGCCGGTCAGCGTCTCACTGTTCTTGAGCCCATAGGCAGTCACACTGACCGGCCCGACGATCGTGCTGCCACTGTAGGTTCCGCTGACCGCGATGCCCAGGGGCGCCTTGTTGACCGTCACGGTGACCGCAGGGTTGCTAGCGCCGAGCACATAGCTGGTGCTGGCCAGCGTGATGCCGCCTTTGTAGGTCAGCTGGTAGCTGCCAGCCCCGGTGGTGGAACTGACTTGGTTGCGAAACGAGATGGTGCCAAAGCCGGGAGAGCCTAAGCTCGAACCCGTCGTCCCACCGCTGCTTTGAGTGAAGAGCCCGTAATACAGGACCCCGGCGGTCGTACCGGCAGATGTTGCAAAAGTGTAGACCGGGGTCGTGCCGTAAACAATACTCTGGTTGGGGTAGAGGTAGGCGTAGAGCGGAGTGATGGCCGCGTTACTTCTATAGATGAGGTTGTATCCGGCAGTACTGGGCGCGAGATAAAGAGTCGGCGCAGACGCATAGTTGGTCGAATACTGGGTGTTATAACCCACTGAAACGGCGCTGGGTGTCTTGCTATTGACCAAGGCACTGAGCCCGGTGCTCAGGTTGGGATTGCCCGAGTAGATGTCAGCGATACCGCCGGTGCCTACCGAAATGGTCGGAGAACCCAAGGAACTATCGATCATCACATGGCCACCGTAGTTGTAGCCCTTCGGATACAGGGTTCCAGCGCTGATGATCAGTGCCGGCGCGCTGCTCGAATTGGCCGTGCTGCTGGTGGTGATGCTTTCGGAGATCGCAATGTCGCCGTCATAGGTATATATCCGCAGCAAGCCGCTTGACGACACGCCTCGGCTCGTGACACCGGAGACGGTGACGGCGCCCACCGCCATTGAGCCACCGTTGAAGAGCGTCAGCCCACCCAGGGAAGATCCCGACGCAATCGTGGCAAAGGAATTTTGGCTGTTGGTGGCGGTGATGACACCGGTACCGACCAACGCGGCTCCAAAGCTGTTCGCATTGAAGCCGTTGGTCAAGACCAAACTGCCGGCCCCACCAATGGTGCTGCTTGCCGTCAAATCGATCATGCCGGCGGCCGTCGCCGTGGAAGCCGCCAATGCATTGGTCAATGCGCCGGCCGTGTTCTGACTCGAGATTGAGAAATTGTTGCCAATGATCTTGCCATTGAGGTCTACCTGACCGCCGCTGACCGTCACCGCCCGGACACCGAAGGGACTGGCGGACATGAAGTTGTGCGAGGTAAAAGTCAGCGAGGAGGTGGCGCTCGCCGTCGACGCGGCCGACATCTCAAAGGTCAAATCTGAGACGCTGACCACGGTGGTGCCCGCCGGGATGCCCGGGCCAGAGACCACCTGTCCAACAATGACCGCAGAATTATTGGTGGCAAAGGTTCCTTTGGTGCTGCCGCTGGTCAGGGTAATGGACTGAGTGAAGGCATAGCCCGCGCTGTCGCGCCCCGCCTGCAAAACACCGCCCAGCACCGTGGTGCCTTGTGCATAGGTATTGGCACCGGACATCAGCAAGGTACCGGTGCCCGATTTGCTCAAGGCCAGATTGCCGCTGACCGTGCCGACGACCTGACTCGACGTCGTCGAGTTGACGTTGACATTCAAGCCGGACACATTGGAAACATTGCCCTGGATCAGAAGCTTTCCGGCGCTGGCATTGACGGTCAGCGCGCCATATTTGGTCGCGGCGACGCTCGCTATCACAATGCCCGAACCACCGGCACCGCTGTAGCGGGCAGCATTGCCGCCGCCGCCACCGCCGCCACCGCCGGTGTTGGCCAGGGCGTCGATACCGTTGACCTGGGTTCCGTTGTTAAAGAAGATCGAGCCGGTCAAACCATGCCCGCCGTTGCCGCCGCCGCCCAGGCCACCCAAACCGCCGTAGCCGTCAGAGCCAGCAGCGCCGCCACCGGCATAGTAGGTTTTCACCCCACTGATGGTGAAGGCCAGGCCGTCACCGCCATCGATGGAATAGCCTACGCTGCGGGTGGGGCGGTTGACAGACAGGTCGTAAGTGGTCGCAGTGTTGCCATTGTTTGACGCCAGCGCACCGCCGCCGCCCCCACCGTGGTTGTACAGACCCGTGGTGCCGCCGCCGATGGTGGACTGATAGGGCAAGCCATTGCTGCCCAGATTTCCCGCCGATGCATAGAGCGCGGAGCCGGCCGTCGGGGAGCCATAGCCGGCACCGCCGCCAGATGCGCCGCTTTTCCCGGCAAACGGTCCGCAGTTGCAACTGCCTCCGCCACCACCACCATAGGCGGTCAAATTGCCAAAAATCGAGTTCGAACCATTATTGCCCTGCGCACCCAATGCGCTGGCCGAACGCGCCCCACCGGCACCGACTGTGATGCTGTAACTGGCGCTGCTCAATGCGAAGTTGCTTTGATAGATCAGACCGCCGGCGCCGCCGCCGCCACCCGCAAAGGCGCTGCCGCCAGCACCACCGCCGCCGACCACCAAAATGCTTGCGCTGGAGACGCCGCTGGGACGCAGGAAGGTATAGGTCGAGCCATTCCAAGACACACCATAGCCGTCCGGTGTAGCCGTGGCCAAAATTCGAGTGGCATTGGTGGGCGAGTCAAAGCTGTAATAGCCATTGCCCAGAAACTGGTAGACGTCGTTGAAATCGGCGGGCGCGGTATAGGTCGATGACAGATTACCGGCGATGGACACATCGCCTGTGCTCGTGTTCATGGTGGTGCCGGCGGATGTGAGCACCACATTGCCACCATACACCTGGTGACCCAAGGTGCTGACATTTGCGCCCAAACTGGCATTGCCGCTGATACTCACAGTAGACAAAGCGCGGATGCCACCCACCTCACCGCTGAGCACGGTGGGGCCTGAGCCTGTGCTGGTCGTCAGCGAAAAATTGTTGCCGGCAGTGCTGTTGAGGGTCGAGCCCAGGGTAATGGCGCTGTTGGTGCTCGTCAGCGAGACATTGCTGGCCAGCGTCGCCGCCCCTGAATAGGTTTGCGTGCCCGAGGTGGTGATGGTTCCGGCAAGCACCGAGGTGCCCGAGACGCTCAGGCTCGAGGAGCCCGAGCTTCTGGTGATCACGTTGCCGCTTTCCATGCTCAGCGAGCCCAGCGTGAGCGCCGTTTGCACATCCAGCACCGCGCTGCCCGACAAGGCCACTGCGCCCGAGCTGGCGCCCAGGGTGCCCGAGCCTGTCAGCGTGATCGTGCCGGCCGACAAATTGGTGCCGCCGGTGTAGGTGTTGGCCGCGGTCAAATTGAGGTTGCCGCTGCCCTGCTTGTTAAGCGCCATGCTGCCGGCGATCACGCCGCTGATAACGCTGTTGACTGGGCTGTTGGTCACCAGGGTCAGGCTGCTGGGGTTGGAGATCGCACCGGATGTGAAGGTGCCGGCCCCAGTGTTGATGGTCACACTGCTGCTGTACTGCGGAGCCACCGCAATCAAGCCCGCCGAGCCACTGCCGCCGGTGGCCGCCGCACTGCCGGTGCCCGATGAACCGCCGCCGCCGCCTGCGCCGTAAGAGCTGGCTGAAGTGGCAGCCACCGCGGCGCTGCCGCCGCGCCCGCCAATCGTGCTTCCACCCAAAGCGCCCGAGGCCACAGCATTTCCGCCGCCGCCACCGCCGGCTGCGTAAAAGACGGAAGAGCCTGTCACCGACCAGGTGCTGCCCGAGCCACCGGGGTCGGTGGGTCCGCCGGTAGAGCTCGCCGAGCCACCGCCGGTTCCACTGCCGCCGCCGCTGCCACCGCCTGAGGGGTAGCCCAGTCCGCCATTGGTCCCTTGGATCCCACTGCTGGTATCTGCCGAGGAACTCGTGAGACCGCCAAAGTTGTTGCCTGATCCCGACCCAGAGCCGCCGCTGGAGGCTCCCGCCAGGCCCGGGGTGGCCGTCTTGCCGCCGCCACCACCGCCCAGCGCCACGCTGCCAAAGCCGGTGGTGGACGTACCGGATTGGCCGGACTGCCCCGTCGTGCCGCCGGCACCGGCCGCACCGACCTGCAAGGTGTAGCTCGTCGCTGACGAGATGTTGCTGGTGGTGGAAATCAGTCCGCCGGCGCCGCCGCCGCCGCCCGAGCCCGCACCACCGCCACCGCCGCCGCCGACCAGCAGCACGTCGACGCTGTTCTTGCTGAACACGGGCGTCCATGAAAAGCTGCCGCCGGCATAGCTGACGCCCAGCGCATCGGTTTGCGAGCCGGCGCTGATACTGGCTCCACCGTTGAGGGTGTAGCTACCGCCACTGAAAAACCTGTAGATCGGCTGGGTCAACAGGCTGCCGGCGATGCTGATGCCGCCGGTGCTGCTGACCAAGGAGATGCTCGAGGCTTCCAGCACGAGATTGCCGCCGAAAGTCTGCGCGCCACTGGTGGTGACCGAGCCGCCCAGGGACACGGGCCCGGCGCCGGTGCTCAGGCTGCTCAAGGCATAGCTGGCGCCGACTGCCGCACTGAAAAAGGCGTTGCCGTTTCCTTGCTGCAGCGTCAAGGCGCTGCCGGCGAGAGAAGCCGCATCGACCGTGCCGCCAAAATAAATCAGCGCATTGCTGCTGGCCAGAACAGGGTTGTTGCTCAGCACCACAGGCCCCAGGTAATTCTGGGCGCCGCCGGTGCTGACATTGGCATTGATGTAGATGCTGCCGACAGAGCGCAAGGTCAATGAACCGGCGCCGCTGGCACTGATCGGCGCTGAGAGGGTGATATTGCCAGCGCCCGCGCTCGTACTCGCGCAGGTCACGGTGCAACTGAAGAAGGGCGCGGTCGATGTGGTTTGGATGCTGACGTTCGTGCTCGCGTTCAGCGCGGAGACGATCTGCCCCGCTGCCGCGCCGTCAATGTCGACGTCCAAGGGGTCGAGCAGCCAGGTGCCTGGCAACCGGCCCGTGCTCAGCACCTGCAGATCGGGCCTCAAGACCAGCTTACTGGCCGATGTTTCGATGAAGCCGCCATCGCCGCCGGCCTCCCCGCCCTTGGCGCTGATCAGGCCACCCACCTCGGTCACGCTGTGGGGGTTGCCCAGGTCGCTGATCACGGTGATGTTGCCGCCTGCGGCCGATGAATTGGGCGCCGCATCGGCCAGCAGCTTGCCGGTCTGAACAATCGCATCGCTGGCGGTCAGCCGGATCACGCCGCCTTTTTCAACCAGGCCCGAGGCATCGATGACGCCGGTGTTTCGAACCACGCCGCCGAGCAAGGTGCTGGCTGCCTGCGCGGTCATAACGACCATGCCGCCGGGAGCCTGAATCAACTGGGAATTCTCGACCAGGGCCGCCAGGGTGGATGGCTTGACGAGAATGTTGTTCAGAAGACCGCTGCCAGCATCAAACTGCAGTTGGTAGCTCTCACCCGAGGCCAAAAAAACCGAGCCGGTGATCTGGGCGCTGACGAGGCCCTTGTTGCTGACCGTCGAGCCCATCAAGGCGGCGTAGCCGCCCGACAGCACCGACAAAGCCCCCTCGTTGAGGATGGACCGGGTCGAACCGCTTCGGGTGAAAAAGTAATTGCCAGCCAGAAAGTCTTTGTCCAGGATGCTGCCGGTGGTCGCCACCAGGGCGCCGACAGACACCGACGAGCCCGGCCCGAAGTAGATGCCATTGGGGTTGGTGAAAAACACCTGTCCGTTGCCGCTGATCTGGCCGAAGATCTGGCTGGCGTTGGTATCGAGCACCCGGTTCAGAATCACGCTCGACGAACTGGGCTGGTTGAAGCTGATGGCAGCCTTCGACCCCAGATTGAAGGTATCCCAGTTGACGATGGCCTTGGCACTGGTTTGCTGAACCAGCATCGCCGCGGCCGCCGCCGTCTGTGTCTGCTTGAAGACCACCGAACCTGCAGCGACCTTCGCTCCCGTTGGCAGCTGATTGACCGGCACCGGAGCCCCCGCGGCCGCAGCGCCGCTGATGTCGGTCATTGCACCGAAGAGTAAAAGCCCTGCCAGGACCGCATGGGGATAGGAAGAGCCGCCACCCGGCATCTCAGCCATCGGCGCATTCTTCTTGGAGGCTTTACGCTTCATGTCGGAGTCTCGTGAAATCATTAAAAGGGCAAGGAGGCATTCAGCCAAAGCCGATTGCGCACCAGGGTTCCGTCCTGGTCCTTGCCGGTGGGCGTCGGGTTGCTGCCCACGCGCCTGGCCCAACTGGCCTTGATCGTGCCGCCCTTGCCGGCCTGCCAGATCACGGCCGTGCCATAGCCTTGCAAAACCGTCACATTCGGCTCCGTGGCGCCGGGAAAGTTGTTGTGGGGATAGCCCAGGACCCGCCCCCAGTCATAAAACCCGATCCAGGTAAAGCCACCATCCATGCGCGCGCGCAATTCAAGCGTCGCCAGTTGCCCTGAGGAGCCACGTCCCTCATTGGTGGGGTAGGCCCGCACGCCGGCGTTGCCGCCCAGGTAGAAGCTCTCCGAGGAGTCCAAATTGCGCCGGGTCAGCTGGCCGCTGTAATTCATGAAGACCGACCAGTTGTCATCGATTTTTTGCTGGCGGCTCAGCAGGTAACGAAGCTTGTTGAAATTGCCCTGCGTATTGGCGGTCAAAGCATCGCTCACTTGATTGGCCGACCCGCTCAGGTCCTTGTTGCCGCCGCTGACGGACGCGGAGGCGAAAGTCGCACCACCACCGATCCATTCATCGAAGGAGTTGCCATCCACAGCGACGGCCCAGGTATTGATCAGGTAATCCGACACCGATGTACCGGCCGAGGTGTTGGCGTAGTTTTTCCGGTCGACGTTGAGGGTGAGATTGAGGTTCTTGTCACGCGCACGGATCAGGGGGTAAGACGCGGAAATCCCCAGCGTGCTCGCGCTCCCCTTGGCATCGAGGGCCGCGTACTGAGCGCTGGTGAGCTTGTAGGACAGGGAGGAGGCATTGAGGCCGACCCGCAAGCCTTGATGACCCAGGGGAAAGCTCTGCTCCACACGCAAATACCGATTGCCCTCCGAGGCCATGACATTGAAGCTCAGCAAGTCACCGACTTTGAGCGGACTGTTGGCATTCAGACTCGCATTGAATCGGTAAACGCCGGTCGAGATGGAGCCGTAGTTGTCCACGGATGCGTTGCCGGAGACCCAAGGTTCCTCGCCCACTTGAACAACCAGACTGGTCGACCCGTCCTGCGCGCCTTGATCCAGATTGCCCGACACACTGACACCGGGCAGGTCATCGGCCAGCAGCAGCCCACGATCGAGCCTGGCCATGTTCAAGAGCTCGCCAGACTTTTGATGGGCATCAAAAATCCCCTGCAACTGAGCTTGGCCGATTCGTGGGGCACGCGAACCGGTAAAGATATAGTTGCCAAACCGGGCCTCGATGACCTTGATCGCCACCTTGCCCTCAAGGATGTCCTGCGGCGGCAAGACCGCCTTGGCCACCCAGCCGGCCGACTGATAAGCCTCGGTGACCAGGGCGGCGCAGGCCTTGAGTCGGTCGAAATCGACCTCCCTGCCCAGGCAAGGCGCAAGCGCTTGGCTCAATTGCTCGCTGGTGAGCAAGGTGTTGCCCTCAAACACAAACTCACGCACGGTAAAGCGCTGGCCGGACAAGGGCTTTTCGGGCACGGCCGGCTTGATATCTCGGACAGCAGACCTCGCAGCAGGCGCAAGCTCGCGCTCGCGCACGATCTCTTGCTGCAAAGAGCCCGCGTCGGGCGCAGCCAGAGCGGCCGATGTGCCCCAGAGTATGGACACTGAAAGGACCGAAGGTGAAAATTTCAATCTCATGCTGGCTGGGGCCCTGGGTCAGCGTTCAAAAGTTCATGTCCGCCTCCTCACGTCAGCGAGAACGCCGATCACGACCGATCGACCGTCTGGCTTTTTTCGGAGGAGGGGCAGCTGACGCAGAGTATCAAGCACAAGCGCTTAATTGTTGCAAAATGTTGCACCACGAAATGTCGCCAAAAACCATCTTTGGCGCCTAATGGCGGCCGCCAGGGTGGGACAAAGCATCGCCAGATTGAACAGCGATGGCGCCTCAAAGAGCCCAAGCGCTATACACGGGAATGGGTCAGCGTCCTAGGGCTCACATCTGAGCCGGGCTTTAGCCCGCTGCGGGCCTGATGGACGGGGCTGTGTGTGCCCTAGGGGGCAGAAATGAGCGCCTTCAGCGCCCCCGCTTTGGCGAGCCGCTCAATTTCGAGCCGCTGCAGCAACTGCTCGGCCCCATCTTTCTTGCTGAAAAAGCCCACAGCGCCAGCCTTCTCGAACTGCTGCAGCACATCGCCGTCGTCCATCGACATGCCCAAGACCACGATGGCAGGGTTCTCGGCGAGAATTTTTCGCGTGGCGCCCAATCCGTCAAGCATGGGCATGGACCTGTCCATCAGCACCACATCAGGCCGCAGCTCGCGCGCCTGGGCAATGGCCTCCATGCCGTTGACCGCCTCGCCCACCACTTCAAGCTGGCTTTGGACCTGAATCAGCTGCCTCAAGCCGGCACGCACCATCGCATGGTCGTCGACCAACAAGATGCGCAGCACGTCCGCCGAGGAATTGAGGTCGGCTTCCTTGAAGCTGCTGCTCGCGCTCGGCTCTTGGCCTGGTGCAGGGTGGACCTGCTCGGGCATCACCTGCTCGGGCGCGCGCAAGGTAAAGCGCGAACCGCGACCCGGCGAGCTTTCGACCCTCAGCTCACCGCCCAGCAGGGTCAGACGCTCCCGAATGCTGAACAGACCCAGCCCGGGAGCATCCGATCCGCTCTTGAAGGCCTGCCGGGGATCAAAGCCAAGCCCGTCGTCCGTCAAAACGATTTGCACCATCTGCCCGGGGCCGGTTGTGGCCTCAATGGAGACGCGATGAGCTTGCGCATGCTTGACCACGTTGAACAACAACTCGCGCACGCACTCAAACAAAAGGATACGGACATCCATCGCATGCGGGTCCACCTGGGGATCGGCCGACACCTGCACGGCAAGGCCGTATTTTTTTTGGGTCCATGTGGCCAACCACCGCAAGGCACTGGGCAAGCCCTCGCTGCGCAAGACGGGCGGAAATATTTCCAAGCTGAGGGTGCGCGCCGCCTCCATCGCCTCCTTCAAGCCCAGCCTGGCCTGCTCCAGGATGGGGTCGCCCTCAGACTTGGCAATGGCACGCTGCAGGGTCAGCGAGGTGCTGAACAGGATTTGCTGCAGATGATCGTGCAAGGTCTTGCTCAGTTGCTCCCGGGTTTTGTGCTCGGCCAAAGTCAGCTCCGAGGCCAGCCACCGCAGCTGGCGGGTTTGCGAAGCAAGCTCCAGGGTGCGGGCACTCAGGGCCTCCACCGTCTGGGCCCGCTCGGTCGAGGCCCACAAGCGCTGGCTGACCTCCTTGACCAGCACTTGATCCTCATCGGACCAAGGTCGCGGCTGTGAATGGGTGACGCACAGTACCGCCGCCAAATGTCCCTCCTTGACGACGGGCGCGCCCAGGTAGGCGGTTGCCTGCACGCCCGCACAAAATGTGCGTGCTTCAGGGGACGAGTATTCGCTGCGACCTGTATCAGCGACGGCCAGCGGCTGACCGCTGCTCAGAGACTCCAGCGCCCAACTCACCTGCGCCCGAGGGTAATCCCCCAGGACCGAAGACGCCTGCCCACGCAGCGCCTCGCGCACCACCCGCACGACGCCGGCGTCTTCGTCCCATTCGGCAAAAAACACACGATCAACATCAAGAAATTGAGCCAGCATGCGGCAGCCATCTTCTTTGACCGCTCCAGCATCGGCCAAGGGCCGCAGGGCGTCGCCCAGCTCCAAAATGAATCGCTCCCGGGCGCGGCTGTTGTGCTCAGCGGCTTGGGCGGCCAACAGGCTCTGCCGGGCCGCCTCGATCTCGGCAATCGTGGGCACGCCGCCCGCTGGGGGCCCGCCGGCCGGATCGCTCAGTTGTCGCACCGCTGCAGCCAGCCCCAGGCTGGCCCGCCGGGCTGCCCTCGCCAGCAGAGCCAAGCTGATGAGCGCGCCAGACAGCAACAGAGCGCTGAAAAGAATCGCTTCCTTATAAAACGTCGCAGCATCGACATCCACCACGATCTTGTAGGGGGCGGCACT
>JBAXEN010000123.1:0-10936 GCA_037140415.1 Betaproteobacteria bacterium
CCCATGTGTTTGAGCCGCCCGAGGGGCCGATGGGCTACCAGCCGGTGAGCACCGCATCGCGCCGCCCGTATAAGACGCTCGACGGCCATCTGGCTCTGCTGCCTTACTCGGACGCGCATTGGCACCAGTTTTTTGAGCTGGCGGGCGAGCCGCAGATCATGCAGGACCCGCGCTTTGCCACCTTTGCTGAGCGGCAAAAGCATTTCAGGACAGTCTGGGACGAGGTCGAGCGGCAGGCAGGTCGCAAGACCAACGCGCAGTGGATAGAACTGCTCTCGCGCTCCGATGTGCCGTTTTCGGTGGTCAACCGGCTCGAAGATTTGCCGCAAGATCCTCACCTGGCCAGCGTCAATTTTTGGAGCGTGACCGAGCACCCGACCGAGGGGCCGATGCGTTTTCCGGCCAACCCCATGAAGATGAGCGCCACGCCCACCGGCATGACGCGGCTACCTCCTACCTTGGGCCAGCACAGTGCAGAGGTGCTGGCTGAGTGCGGCTACGCGCAGGCCGAGATCAAGCGCATGACGGACAGCGGCGGTGCCTGTGCCGGACCGGCCTGATCGCCCCCCCTATTTTTGAGAGGAGATTTTGAGATGACGATACAAAGACGCAGTGTGATCAAGGCCGCAGCGGGGGCAGCAGCCCCATTCATGCTGGGGAGCTTGCGTGCGCAGGAGGCCAACTACCCCAGCGCTCCGGTCAAGATCATCGTTCCGTTTACCGCTGGCGGCGCGGCCGATGTGCTCACCCGGCGTCTGGCTGAACGGCTGCAGGCCCGTCTGGGCCAGAGTTGGACGGTAGAAAACCGCACCGGCGCGGGCGGCAACATCGGCATGGAGGCGGTCAAGAATGCAAGCCCCGATGGTCACACCATCTGCTCGGCCACCATAGGCACGCTCTCGATCAACCAGTTTTTGTTCGGCAAGATGCCCTATGACCCGGTGGCCGACTACGCCTATGTCTCGACCATCTGGGAAAACTGCAATGTGTTCGTGGTGCCCCTGAGCAATCCGGCGCGCAATGTGGCGGAATTTTTGGAGTGGGGCCGGCGCAAGCAGCAGGGTGTGAGCTTTGGTTCGGCCGGTGTGGGCACCACGCCGCACTTGGCCGGCGAGATGTTTCGCCACCGCATGGCCATCAATGCGGTGCATATTCCGTTTCGGGGCGCAGCGCAGTCGATGCCGGCGCTGATGGCCGGCGAGACCGATTTTGCAATTGACAACATCGCCAGCTATATGCCGCTCATCAAAACCGGCAAGGTCAAGGTGCTGGCGATCACCGCCAACAGCCGTTGGCCGACCCTGCCCGACATCCCGACCATGGCCGAGGCGGGGATCAAGGATTTCATCATCACCTCCTGGGGCGCATTTGTCATGCCGCGTGGCACGCCCGCCGGCATCGTCAGCAAGGTATCGAGCGCCATTGCGCAGATCGCCCAGGATCCGGCGGTCAAGGAGCAGTTTCTGGCCGCAGGCGCCTTGGCTGTTTCGTCCAGCCCCCGCGAGACGGAAGCGTTTGCCGAGCGCGAGCGTGTCAAGTGGAAGGAAGTCATTCGCGTCGCTGGCGTGCAGATGCAGTGAACTCACCATGACCTTTTCATTGCGTGATCAAGCCTGCGTGAGCGGGATCGGCGAGACCGTCTATATGCGCGGCACGAGCAGCACCGCCTTTGAGCTGCAGATCGAGTCCTCGCTCACAGCCATCGCCGATGCGGGCTTGAGCCCCAAGGACATCGATGGTGTCATTCCAATTGGCATCGTCAGTGGCACGGCCGATGACTTCATTGACAACTTCGGCATCCGGGATCTGCGTTTTTCGGCGCTGATTCCGCACGGCGGCGCCAGCCCGGTGATGGCGCTGCAATGCGCCGCAGCGGCGGTGGCCACCGGCGCCTGCAACCATGTGCTGATCACCTTCGGTCGCAACGTCACCGGCGCCAGCAGCAACCGGGCCGGAGCGCGCATCCATGGCATGCCGCAGTTTCACTATGTGACCGAGTTTGAGTACCCGATCGGCGCGGCAGCTCCGGCGCAGCTGTACGCGCCCATGGCGCGTCGGCACATGGAGCTTTACGGCACCACCAGCGATCATTTTGCCGAGGTGGCCATGGCCTGCCGCGAGCATGCGCTGCTCAATGGCAACGCGATCATGAAAAAGCCGATCACGCTGGAAGATCACCGCAATTCCCGCATGATTTCCGACCCCTTCCGGCTGCTCGACTGCAGTCTGGAGAGCGATGGCGGGGCGGCGATTGTGGTGTCATCGGCCGAGCGTGCGGCCGATCTGCGCCAGCAGCGCGTCTACATCTCCGGCGTGGCCGAGGGCCATCCGGACATGCCCGGCTCGATCACCCAGCGGCCGGACATGACCAGTTTGGGCATCGCCAAAGCGGCCCGGCGCGCCTTTGAGATGGCCCAGGTCACTCATGCTGATATTGATCTGGTTGAGCTCTATGACTGCTTCACTTATGTGGTCATCCGTCAACTGGAAGATCTGGGCTTTTGCAAGAAGGGCGAGGGCGGTCCCTTCATCGAAGGCGGCCGGCTGCGCCTGGGTGGCGAGCTGCCTTGCAACACCCATGGCGGGCTGCTCTCGCAGGCCCATGTCTGGGGTCTGAACCATGTGGTCGAGTTGGTGCGTCAACTGCGCGGCCACGCCGGTCGGGCTCAGGTGCGCGATGCCCGGGTCGGCCTGGTCACCGGTTACGGCGACATGGGCGACGGCGCGGTCGCCATCTTGAGGAATTGATCATGGACAACGTCTCCAAACCCGTGCCGCAAGACGTCGAGCTCTCGCGTCCCTACTGGCAGGCTGCAGCCCGCGGTGAGCTGGTGCTGCAGCGCTGCAGTGATTGCGGCAAGATTCGCCACTACCCCCGCCTGCTGTGCGACGCTTGCTACAGCCGCCGCAGCGACTATGTGGCCGCCAGCGGACAGGGCCGGCTGCACAGCTGGACCATCACCCACCATGTGTTTCACAAGGCCTTTGCCGCCGAGGTGCCTTATGCGCTGGTCACGGTGGATCTGGCCGAGGGCGTGCGCGCCCTGGGGCGCTGGGACGGCGGCGAGCTGTCCATCGGCCTGCCGGTCCAGGCCTATTTCAATTTGAGTCAGACCACGCCGGAATTGCGCTTTCGCGCGGCCTGAGTCGGCACACTTGGCCGAGGGCCTTGCACGATCGTGCGCGCGCGGGCATAGTGGCCGGTTTTGAGCGGCCATGGAGATCTGATGCATCCGAGCACCTTGCCTGTCGATATCGTCGAGCGCATGCGCGTGCGGCGAGGCCGCCTGCATCTGTTTGAGCGCCTGGAAGCCGCCCGCACCGCCTTGGTGGTGATCGACATGCAAAACGCATTTCTGCGCCCGGGCGCGCCGTCGGAGACGCCCATGGCCCGCGCCATCGTGCCGCAGATCAATCGCCTGGCCCAGGCTCTGCGCGCTGCCGGTGGACTCGTGGCCTATGCCCAGGGCTCATTCCAGCCCCAGGGGCCCGATGCCTGGCCGCTGTTTTTCGATCACATGGTCAACCCGGCTTTTTCCAGCGCCATCTTGCAGGCGCTCACGCCCGGCCACCCTGACCATGCGCTGTGGCCCGAGCTCGATGTGCAGCCGCAGGATCTGCGGGTGCGCAAGAAGCGTTACAGCGCCTTTTATCCTGGGGCCTGCAGCTTGCCTGAGCAGCTGCGCGAGCGTGGGGTGGACACGGTGATCATCACCGGCACGCTCACCAATGTGTGCTGTGAGGCCTCGGCGCGCGATGCGATGATGGGCGACTTCAAGACGGTGATGGTCAGCGACGCCAATGCAGCGCGTTCCGACGCCGAGCACCTAGGCGCCCTGGTGTCGCTGGTGCAGTTCTTCGCCGATGTGCGCAGCACCGACGAGGTGATCGGGATGCTGGCCTAGATGCAGGCGATGTCGAGCAGGGCTTGGCGGCGGTGCACCATCACCTGTTCGATGGCCCGCGCCAGGGCGCCGGGCAGCTCGTCAAACTGCCTGACTTGCTCGCCCCAGCCGCCGCAGGCCGTGATGACCTGGTCGTAGCGCGGCGCAGGTGCCAGCGAGACCAGCTCCATGCCGCTGCGCGCAGCTTGGCCCTGCGGATACAGGGCGCGGGTGGCCCGCTCGACCGCACCGTAGCCGCCGTTGTTGAGCACCAGGGTCAGGACGGGGATGTCGTGCATGGCCGCTGCATGGTGGCAGGCCACAGGATTGGCAAAGCCGTAGCTGCCGTCGCCCAGGCCGGCCACCACCAGTGAGTCCGGGCTGGCCAGCTTGGCGCCCAATGCGGCAGGTAAGCCCCAGCCCAAGCCGCCGACCGGACTGGAGCCGAAGTAGCTGCCCGGACGGCTCAGGCCCAGCGCTGCTGGCACCAGGGAGTACTCGTTGATCACGATGGCCGAAGGGTGGGCCTTGAGGGCTAGGCCCAAAGCCTGGCTGAGCGCTGCCATGCCGATGGGCTGGTCGCTGCGGCTGCCCTTGGCCATGATTTGCGCCAGTTGATTGCGGCGTGTTTGCGCCATCGCGGCGACTCGCGCCTGCCGCTCGCTCCTGCAAGAAGCATCCTGCGGCAGAGCAGACAGGGCCTGCTGGAGGGCGCGCAAAAACGCGGCGGGGCTGGCCTGCACGCTGGCATCGGCGCGAAAGCTGCGGTTGGGGTAACGGGCGTACAGCGGGTCGCTGCCGACATGAAAGATGGGGACCCCTGGCGCGGGTTCGCCCTGCACGGGGATCCAGGGCACGTCGCAGTCGAGCACCACGATGCAATCTGACTGCGCCAACCAGGGTTGGACCTCGAAGCCGCCGTGCATGCAGTGCTGGTGCGGCAGGTTCAGGTAACGCGGCCGAAATTCCACCACCGGCCAGGCGCGCTCCTCGGCCACCTCAGCCAGCAAAGCCACCGCCTCCGGTTCGCGGCCGGCGCGGGCGGTGATGATCAGCGGGCAGCGCGCCTGGTTCAGCGCCTGGGCGATGCGTGCCACTGCGGACGGATCGGGCTGCCCTGCGCTGGGGGCGCTCTGGCTGGGCTGCGGGTCAGGGCAGGGCGCGCTTTGGTGCATCACCTCGCGCGGCAGGCTCAGGTAGACCGGCCCCTGGGGCTCACTGCGGGCAATGGCCAGGGCCCGATCCAGCACGGGCTGAAGTTGGTCGGCGCTGCGCAACTCATAGTCCCATTTGGTGTGCTCGCGCACCATGCCGGCTTGGTCAAACATTTCCTGTGCCCAATGGATATTGAGCGTGCGGCTGGCCGGTGAGCCGGACTCGAACCAGGGCGTGCGACCGGCGCACATCAGCAGTGGGATGTTCTCGCGGGCGGCGTTGATCAGGCCGCACAGCGCATTAGCGGTTCCCACATTGACATGCACCATCAGGGCCTGCGCTTGGCCCGTCACCATGGTGACGCCATAGGCCATGCCCACCGCCAGGTTCTCATGGGGCACCAGCAGGGTGCGCGGTGAGGGAAAGTCCTCTAACCGTTGACGCGCCAAAGCCTCGACGATATCGGGGAAATCAGTGCCCGAATTGACGAAGAAAAAAGAGATGCCCCGACTGGCCAGAAGCTGCAAAAACGCCTCGGCCGCGGGCATCTGCGTTGCGCACGGGCTGCGCTCGCTCATACGGCATACTCCCCTCATGACATCGAACAACACATGACTCACAGCATCCGCGCCATTGACTGCGTGGTCAATCCGATCACGCCCGAGATCATGCAGATGCGGCCAGCCTGGTCCAAAGCATTCTGGCATGGAAAGATAGGACGCGACGCGTCAGTCGGCGAGGGCATCACGCACAAGCAGATGCTCGACATGATGGACCGCGCCGGCATCGAGCGTTCGTTGTTGATTGCGACCAAGACCGGTCAAATGGGCATACCCGGCAGCTGGCACCTGCCCTACAAGGTGGTGGCCGAGGCGGTGCAGCAGCATCCTGATCGCTTCAGCGGCCTGGCGGGGCTGGACCCGACCGAGGGCATGGCCGGCGTGCGCGCCCTGCGTCAGGCGGTGCAGGAATATGGCTTTGTGGGAGCGCATTTTTACCCCCACTGGTTTGAGTTGGCGCCTGACCACGCACGCTGGTACCCGTTTTATGCGGCCTGCGTCGAGCTCGATGTGCCGGTGCAGCTTCAGGTGGGCCAGTCGCTGGTCTATGACACGGCGCGGCCGCTGCGCAGCGTCGGCCGGCCCATCACCCTCGATGCGGTGGCCTGCGACTTTCCGGAGCTCAAGCTGGTGGGCATCCATGTGGGCATCCCCTGGACCGAAGAGATGATCGCCATGGCTTGGAAGCATGCGAATGTTTACATCGGCTGCGATGCACACAGCCCGCGCTACTGGCCGGCCTCGTTCGTCCATTACATCAATAGTTTTGGTCAGGACAAGGTGATCTTCGGCACCGATTACCCGGTGCTCGATTTCGAGCGCACCCGCCTCGAGATTGAGGCTCTGGGCCTCAAAGAGTCGGTGATGATTAAGTTGCTGCGTGACAATGCGCGTCGACTTTATCGTCTGCCCTGAACAGAATTTTTTGTTGGATCTCAAGGAGTTCTCGAACATGAAGACAAGCTGGAAAGCCTGGTGTGCTGCTCTTGCAGTCGGTGTGTGTCTGCCCGCCGCTGCGCAGGCCCCTGCGGCGGCCAAGGTTCAGCTGGGCGTGGTGACAGCCTTGACGGGCCCCATGGCAGCGCCGGGCGTGTTTCAGATGAATGGTTTTAAGCTGGCGGTGGAAGAACTCAATGCCGCTGGCGGCATCACCGTGGCCGGTCGTAAATACCAAGTCGAGCTCAAGGTGTATGACACCCGCGCTAACCCGAGTGAGGGGGCCTCGGCCATGCAGCGCCTGGCCACGGTCGACAAAGTGTCGGTGGTGCTTGGTGAGCTTTCTTCGGGGGTGGCGGCGGCCATAGGCCCGATTGCGCAGGACTATGCCTTGCCGCTGATCCTGACCGTGCCCACCGGTCCGAATCTGACCGAGCAGAGCAATCCTTTCCTGTTTCGTGTCAATGCCAATAATTTGCAGCTCAATCAGGCGCTGGCCGACTTTGTGAGCAAGCAGGGCTGGTCGCCGATTTCTTTTGTGGCCTGGAACAATGACGCCGGCCGCGGCGGCGTGACGGGCATCAAGGAACTGCTGCCGGCGGCCACCAAGGACGCTTATGTGGGTTACTTCAACGTGGGCGAGGTCGACTTTGCCAGCCATGTCTCCAACATTCGCAACAGCAAGGCGCAGGCCGTCATGCTTTTCATGGATGAGGAGCCGGGGAGTCTGGCGATCAAGCAGATCCGCGATGCTGGCTTGAAGGTGCAGATCGTCGGCACCCTGGCCATGGGCTCGGACCGCTTTCTCAAGCGCCTGGACGCGCAGCGGCTGGAGGGCATGGTGCAGTACAACGCTTTTCCGCCCAACGCGGATCAGCCGCGCATCAAGAGCTTTAGCCAGCGCTACAAGGCCAAATTCGGCGAAGAGGCGCACGGTTTTGCGGCCCAGTCTTATGACGGCTTGATGGTGGCCGTGGCTGCCATGCAGGCCGCTGGCACCGTGAGCAACGGCAAGGCCATTCGCGATGCGCTGGCCAAGATCGACCACACCGGCGTGATCGGGCGCATCAAGTTTGACGCCAAGGGTCAGGCCAGTCCCGCGGTTTATGTCACCCAGTGGTGCGCCAATGGCAGCCGCCGCATCCTCTACCCCGACAGCGCCAAGGCCGGCTGCGGCGCAGGCTGATGAAGCCTGTGGGTGGGCGTGTTGGGGGTTGGCATGGGTGAGGCGCTGCTCGAGCAGGTCATTAACGGCCTGATGATGGGTTCGGTCTATGTGCTGGTGGCACTGGGCATGGTGCTGATCTATGGGGTGATGCATGTGGTCAACTTTGCCCACGGCGTGCTCTTCACCCTGGGCGGCTACCTCGGGCATTTTTTCTATCACCGGGTGTTCGACAGCTACCCGCTGGCCATCGTGCTGGCCGTACTGAGCCTGGCTGCGATCGGGGTGGTGCTTGAACGCGGCGTCTTCAGGCCGCTGACCGGCAATTTGCGCAACCAGGTGATCGCCTCGCTCGGTCTGATTCTGTTCCTGGAGAACCTGGCGGTGGCTTTGTGGGGGCCCAATGCCCTGCAATGGAAGGTGGCGACCACCGAGCAATGGGTGCAAATCGGCGAGTTGCGTTTTAGCGTGCATCACCTGGGCATCATTGCCATCACCTTGCTGCTGGTGACCGCCCTGGGGCTTTTTCTCAAATACACCCGTTTCGGCACCGCCATCCGCGCCACCAGCCAGAGCCAGGAGGCAGCGATTGTGGTGGGCATACCGGTGCGCACGGTGCAGTGGAGCAGCTTTGCACTGGGTTGCATGCTCGCCGGTGTGGGCGGTGCTTTGGTCGGACCGCTGTTTTTGGTGTTTCCGCAGATGGGCGATGTGCCACTGATCAAAGGCTTGGCCGGCATTTTGCTCGGCGGTATGGGCAGTGTTCCCGGTGCGGTGATTGGCGGCATGATTTTGGGCATCACCGAGTCTGTCTCCACCTTGTTTGTGCCCACCGACTACCGTGACTCGATCGCTTTCATGATGATGGTGGCGATTTTGTTGGTGCGTCCGCAAGGCCTGTTTGGTCAACGCATGCGGGGAGAAGATTGATGGCCCGCGGCCTGCTTTGGGGGCTGGGTCTGCTGCTGTTGGCTGGTTTGCTGTGCGCGCCGGCCTGGACGGTCGATCAGCCTTATGTGCTGCACATGCTGGTGCTGATGTGCATCTTCGCCATCCCGGCCGTCGGCTTGAACCTGATGCTGGGCTACAGCGGCCTGGTCTCACTGGGTCACATGGGATTTGCGGGCCTGGGCGCCTACACCGCCGCGGTGCTGATGGTCGATGCCCGCTGGAGTTTCTGGAGCGCGCTGGGCGCGGCAAGCATCGCCTCGGGCTTGGCGGGCGTCTGCATCGGCCTGATCTGCTTTCGCTTTCGGGGCCATTTCTTCATGATCGTGACCCTGGCCTTCGGCTTGCTACTGCATGCGGTGATGAACAACTGGGACGCGGTCACACGCGGTGCGGCGGGATTCGCTGGCATACCGCGCCCGCGTCCCATGCAATGGGGCGAGGAGATCATCTCCTTCGGGCCTCTGCCCCATTTTTATTACCTGGCCCTCGGCCTGGCGCTGCTGGCCTTTGGCGTGCAGTACCTGGTGGTGCGCTCGGACCTGGGGCGGATTTTGTCGGCCATCCGGCAGGATGAACGCTTGGCCCGATCGCGCGGTGTCAACGTGCTGCTCTACAAGACGGTGGTGTTTGCGCTGGGCAGCGCGCTGGCCGGCGTCGGCGGCGTTTTGCAGGTGTCCTTTTTGCGTGTGGCGGCACCGGCGAGCTTCAATATGCTCGAGAGCATCAACACCGTCTTGATTGTGATTGTGGGCGGCGCCGGCTCCCTCTTGGGTCCAGCACTGGGCGCCTTGCTCTACGTGGCGCTGCCCGAGTGGCTGCGGCTGGCCAATGAATGGCGCTTGGTGATTTTTGGCGGCCTGCTGGTGCTGATCACCCTGTTTGCGCCCGCCGGCCTGGCCGGTTTGCTGCACGGTCTTTGGCGGCGTCTGAGCCAGCCTCGTGGGGGTGGGTCGTGAGCGCGCTGCAGGTCAGCGGCCTGGCCAAGGCCTACGGCGGCATACGCGCGCTCGAGGGCGTCGACTTCGATATCCTTGGGCCCGGGATTTATGGCTTGATCGGCCCCAACGGCGCCGGCAAAACCACCTTGTTCGATGCAGTGGCCGGCACCGTCAAGCCCGACAGCGGCCGGGTCATGCTGCACGGTCAGGACGTGACCGGCTGGCCCTCGCACCGCATGGCGCGCGCCGGTATCTCGCGTACCTTCCAGGAATGCCGGGTGCTGGCTGAAGAAAGCTGTCTGGACAATGTGCTGTTTGCCGCCCAGCCCAAAGGCCTGGGCGCCAGCGTGCGCCAGCTCATCACCCGGACGCCCGGTCACCGCCGGCAGTTGCATGAAGAAGCGATGCGCCTGCTGAGCATGGTGCGCCTGCAGGACTATGCCCACCAGCCCGCCGCGCTGCTGTCCTTCGGTCAGCGCAGACTGCTGGAGATCGTCTCCACCTTCATCAGCAGCCCCGAGGTGTTTTTGCTGGACGAGCCGGCATCGGGCGTCAATCCAGCGCTGCTGGAGGTGCTGGCTGACTTCATTTCCGCGATGTATGCCGAACGGCCGCGGGTGTTTCTGGTGGTGGAGCACAACATGGAATTCATCATGTCGCTGGCCCAGGACATCATCGTGATGCACCAGGGCCGGGTGCTCGAGCGCGGCACGCCGGCGCAGGTGCAAGCCAGCCCCGCTGTGATGGAGGCCTACCTCGGATGAAGCCGGTACTCAGCATTGAGGCCTTGAGCGCCGGCTATGGCGGGCGCCTGATCCTGCAGGACGTGAATTTGCAGGTGCAGCCCGGCGAGATCATGACCATCATCGGGCACAACGGGGCGGGCAAGTCCACCTTGCTGCGCGCGATTTTCAACTTGGTACCCTCCCGCACCGGCCGCATCGTTCTGGGCGAGCGCGATGTCAGTGCGCTGCCTTCGGACCGGCTGCTGATGGCTGGTGTGGCCTACATCCCTCAGCACCGCAGCGTCTTCCCGCGCCTGACTATCGAAGAGAACCTGCAAATGGGCGGCTATCTGGTGCGGGACAAGGCCTTGCTGGCCCAGCGCATCGACCGAGTGCTCAAGCTGTTTCCAATTCTTAAGACGCGCGCCGGTCAGTTGGCCGGCATGATGTCGGGCGGCGAGCAGCGCATGCTCGAGATCGCACGCACCTTGCTGCAGGAGCCGCAGCTGATCATGCTCGACGAGCCCTCGATCGGCCTGTCGCCCAAGATGGTCGACGCGGTGTTTGACAACGTGCGGCTGCTGCGGGAGCAGGGCAAGGCCATCCTGATGGTCGAGCAAAA
>JBAXEN010000124.1:0-10932 GCA_037140415.1 Betaproteobacteria bacterium
GGCAAGACCTTGAAGGTGCTCTCGATGGGCTTGAGCAGCAGATTGCTGGCACCGGCCAGCTCGGGATGCCGAGTGGCAAATTCGGGATCAAAGACGGCTAAAGCGGTGCGGTCTGAGGTGTCCTTGAGGGCCAGGGTGCCCACCATGCCCACGCCCTTACTCAGGGCGGCCACCGCCGCTTCGGGGCTCAGGGCTTTGGCGCGGGTCTGACCGTGCAGGTCGCACCAGGCGAAGCGGACCTGCTTGAGCCCTAGCGTCTGGACCTGGCGCGCCAGAGAGCTCATGCCGATGTGGCTGTCAGGGCGGCCGTCCAAGAGGCGCTTTCGCGACGGCTTTGAACCCGTTCCTGCCACCAGGTCTCCCACTGCTCAGCCGGTGCAATGCCGTCCACCGTGTCGGGGCCGATGCGCTGGCTGGCGACCGGGGCCTGGGCCATGCCCAGGGGCAATTGGCCGGCTTGCACCTGGTCAATGGCCTGCAGCAGTTGGCGGCGGTTGGCCGCAATGGCCACATCGGTGCTGGCCAGGTGCTCGCGGGTGCGGTCTTGAATCGGCCCCATGCTTTCGCAGGCCCACTGGTCGTGCACATTGATGTCGTCTTCGCCCATGCCCAGGTAGGTTCGGGTGCGCTGCTCCTGGGCATCAAAACCCCACTGGTTGTGCCGACCCGAGCGGGGCCGGTAATCGGGCAGGGTCACTGCACTTAGGCGCTGATCACGCATCGCGCGCTTGTCCACCGGCTCGGTAAAACTGGTGAAGATGGCGTACCAGTAGGTGTGGGTGTCATCCACCGGCACATGCATCTGGGTGATGGTCATGCTTTCTGAGAGCGGAATGACGAAGGTGTGGGGAAAAATGGAATGGGTAACCCGCACATGGGTCAGCTCGCTATTCATCGGGCGCAGCGTGGTCAGCTGCATGCCATAGGGCATGGACTCCACACGGATCTGCGGGCGATCAAACTCCCGCATGATGCGGGTCATCGGCCAACGCTCGCCCTCGACCTCACCCGCGCTGGCGCCGCGGAACTGCCGACCGTAGCTGGCCTCCAGTGACTCATCTGAAAAAAACCGATGCAGGTAGGAGGTATGCGCCGGATCTAGGCCCACCTCAAAGGCCTGCAGCCAATTGCAGCTCCACAAGCCCTTGAAGGCAAAGGTGTGGCTGCCAGGGGCAGCAAAACAATCGACAGCCGGCAGCGGTGGCGGCTCCCCACCCTCAGGGCCCAGCCATGCCATGAGCACGCCGCTGCGCTCGATCACCGGGTAACTGCGCTGCCGAATACGGCTGCATAAGCGGCTCTCCAGTGGCTCGGCCGGCGTCTCCACGCACTGGCCAGTGACGTCGAACTTCCAGCCGTGAAACGGGCAGCGCAGGCCATCGCCCTCATGACGGGCAAAGGCCAGGTCGGCGCCGCGGTGGGGGCAAGGCCGGTCGAGCAAACCAAACTGCCCCTGCTCGTTTTTGAACAGCACCAAGTCTTGACCCAGCAGCCGCACCGTCTTGAGGGGCCGCTGGGCCATGGCCGGATCCAGGCTCGGGTCGAATTCATCGACCAGAGCCACCGGCTGCCAGTAGTGGCGCATCAATTGTCCGCAAGGCGTACCCGGCCCGATGCGGGTGATGCGTTCGTTAATGTCGGCCTTCATGGCGTGGAGTTCGGGAAATGGTGCCTCATCGTCAAAACCATCTTAATCCCAAAGGCCAGGCCGGCCGCTCAGGCCGAACCCGGGTTCGGCCCCTCGCGCCCCCCTGCGCCGAGTCTTTACGCAAGGCACCCTGTGATCGGCCCGGCCGAGCTCCTTAGAATGCGTGCATCGCCCACACTTTAAGCACACCAACATGGCACGCACCGTCAACTGCATCAAGCTCGGACATGAGGCTGAGGGCCTGGACCGTCCGACCTATCCTGGCCCGCTCGGCCAGCGCATCTTTGAACAGGTCAGCAAAGCGGCCTGGGCGGAGTGGCTCAAGCAGCAGACCATGCTGGTCAATGAGAACCGGCTGAATCTGGCCGATGCCCGCGCCCGCCAGTACCTGGCCCGCCAGATGGAAAAGCACTTCTTCGGCGAAGGCGCCGACGCCGTCACCGGCTACGTGCCACCCAGCCAACCCTGAAGCCGGCCCCCCATGGCCGAGCCGGTGGTCTGGCTGGACGACGGCACCCCGGCCAGCGCGCGCTTCAATGACCGTTATCGCAGCAGCGTCCAGCAGGGGCGCTTGCAGGCCGAGCAGGTGTTTTTGGCCGGCTGCGGCCTGCCCCAAGCCTGGCAAGGCCAGCCGCAATGGCGCATTCTTGAAAACGGCTTTGGCCTGGGCCTGAACTTTTTGGTCAGCTGGCAAGCCTGGCTCGCCGACAAGAAGCGCCCCACTCTGCTGCACTACCTGGCCACCGAGGCCTATCCGGTCAGTGCAGCGAACCTCTTGCAAGCCAGCCAGGCGCATGCCGACCTGCTTCCTCTGGCCCAGCAACTGGCGCGGCAATTTGAAGGGCTGCTGCCTGGCGTGCACAGGCTGGCCTTTGAAGGCGGGCAGGTGCTCTTGACCCTGCTGATCGGCCCGGCCGAGCGCATGCTACGCACCATCGACGGTCAGTTTGACAGCATCTACCTCGACGGCTTTGCGCCCGACCGAAACCCGCAGATGTGGGAGCCGGAGCTGCTCCAGGCCATCGCACGCCGCTGCCGGCGCGGCACACAGTTAGCCAGCTGGACGGTCGCGCGCAGCGTGATCGACGGCTTGCGCCAGAGCGGCTTTGAGCTTCAGAAGGTCGAAGGCGTGCCGCCCAAGCGCAACAAGCTCATGGCCAGCTACCAGCCGGCCTGGCAACCTCGCCAATCGCCCCGCCAGTGGCCGGCTGCACGCGCTGCTGGTAGCGCCATCGTGACAGGCGCAGGGCTGGCCGGCGCAGCGGTGGCCGCCAGCCTCAAGCGCCGGGGCTGGCAGATCAGTCTGATCGACGCAACCGGCCCAGCGGGCGGCGCCTCCGGCCTGCCGGTCGGGCTGCTGAGCGCGCATGTGTCGCCCGACGACGGCCTGCTCTCCCGCTGGAGCCGCGCCGGGCTGCGCATCACCTGGTCAGAAATCGAACGCCTGCTGCAATCTGGACATCACTACAGCGCCGGCGGCGTCCTGCAAAGACGGCTGGATGCCACAGGCGCCCTGCCCCGCGCCTGGCCCGAGGCCGGGCACTACTGGAGCCAAGCCGCGCAGGCCCTGCCCGGCCTGGAGCCCGCCGAGCTGGAAGGGGCCCTCTGGCACGCCCGAGGCGGCTGGGTGCGGCCATCGGCCCTGGTCAATGCCTGGCTGAAGGAGGCGGGTCTAGCAGCCCACATCGCCAAGGTTGACCGGCTGCTGCGGCATGACGGCCAATGGCTTGCCCTGGACGCAGCCGGCACTGAACTGGCCCAGGCCGACCTGGTGGTGCTGGCCAGCGCCAGTGACTGCGCGCGGCTGCTGGGCACGGTGGGTGCGGTGGACGCGGCCGGCCTTGAAGGCGGGCAAATCCTGCGCGGCCAAGTCTCCTGGGCGCCTGTTGAGCCGGGCGACGTGCTGCCGGCGGTGCCAGTCAACGGCCACGGCCACCTGGTGCCCCGCTTCACAAATGCACAAGGCCAGACCTGCTGGCAAATCGGCGCCAGCTTCGACCGCGACCAAACAGACTTGCAGCCCAGGCCGCAAAGCCATGCCGACAACCTGAGCAAGCTGCAGCAGCTACTGCCCCGCACCGCTCAGAGCCTGGCTGGCCGCCAGGCCCAGGCCTGGGTGGGCCTGCGCTACGCCTACAAAGACCACCTGCCGCTGATCGGCCCGCTCGACGAACAGCAGTGGCCGGGCCTGTGGCTGAGCACCGCCTACGGCTCTAGAGGCCTGGCCGGCACCAGCCTGGCCGCCGAACTCATGGCCGCCTGGCTGCATGATGAGCCGCTGCCGGTGGAGGCTCGATTGGCCCAAGCGGTGTGGGCGGGACGGGTGGTGAAGAAATCAAGCTGAGTTCGCGGGGCTGGAGCGCCGCCCAATTCACAGCAAGCCTTCGGGAAAACTTGTAGGAGCACCGCCCTCGGCGCGATGCGGCCTTTGATCAGTCACCGCCCTCAGAACTTTGCTGCATAGACCCATGAGAGTACGACGAGCAGGATGTAAAAAGTCAGGCCCGCAAAGATCAAACCCGTGTTCGTTATCACCCTCCGGCCCTCGCGCACAAAGGACAGCGCGCCGGCAGCGGCAAATACCCGGTTCTCGTCCTCTCGCAGTGGCTCCGAGCGCCACCGCCCCAATGAGATTGACCAGACAAGGATCTTGCCCGTGAAGGCAAGGACAAGCGCCAGCGCTTCCCCCATGAAAGCAGCGACGATTTCAGCCATTCAGTCCCTCTCGACGGAGTGGCTAGCCGTCATTTTTGGTGACTTGCATATTGCTATCACGCTGCTGAAGTAGCAGGCGTACACCAAATGCAAGGCCGACGTAGTTGAACAGGAGCGGCGGCCAATGAAATTGTGCTGATGGATTTGATACGAAAGCGAAGAGATGGTTTGTACCGAGAAGAAAAAATAGAACCGTGCAGCCCGTGGCAACCGCCATGCCAAGATGTCCGTCGGCCAGCCGCAGCGCGAGGAAGACAATGATTGCGCAGCCAACGTTCCAGAATGCAATTTCTCGCTGCCATCCGGGGTTTCCACCCCAGACAGATTTCTCTGCACCCAGATACTGAAAGACCGTTTGCACGATAAACGACAAGCAGAACGCAAGGAGGCAAATGCTGAGGAAGATCCGTGTGCGGCGATCCATTTGAGGCTCCTGGTGGTGGCGGCTAACGTGAGGCGAAAGGTCACCAAACAACACAGCTGCGACCCGGCTGCCTTCGCGCTCACTGACCTCTGCACCAAGCTCTTCAAACAGGCCTTCAATGACGCGCCAATGGACGTTGGCACTTGTCGGTCTTGCGAAGACCAGCTCAAGCGTGCGTTGGTGCTACCGCTTCATCGGCCAACAGTACCGAAAATCGGTACTCTTTTCAAGGCGCAGGTCACCCAATTACACCCTGCCCGAACTCGCCCAACAAAAAGATCAGAGCGTGGCTTCGCGCCGGTCGAATCAGCTACAGATCCAGCGTCATGAAGACACTGTGCGGATCGGACTTGTAGTCGGCAAAGCGGCAGAGGCGCAGGATCGGCTGGACGAGATCACGCTGTAGACCCCTGGCGCTGGCTCAAGCGAGGGGCGCTCCCTCAATGCGCGCTCGCAGGATGTCGTGTTGCAGCTTCAGGCCGCCTTCTCCGGCCAGGGTGCGCGAGCGAGACAGTGGGCTTCGCCGATCACCCGGATTTCATCTGCCGATTCGTAGACGGGTGACTCAGAAGCCTGTAGGGCCCTGCGGCGTGCCCATATCAGGGTCGGACTCCATCAAGGCCGAAATTTCTTTGAGTGTGGCCTTGTAGGGTGCTTTGCTGCGGTTGAGGCGAAGGTCCATGCTTGCCTCCGTGGGCGCTCCAGTCATGTCGACGAATTGTGAAGCCTTGGCGTCATAGGCCCTGTGGGTGCCGACAAGCCCGGAGATAAGCGGCGTAGGCCCTGAAATCCTGTGAAATCTTGAAAATGCTCTATGCTCTGTCAGAGAAATCGCGCACGAATGACTCATCAGCCCAGCGGGTATTGATCAAACATGGGCTGAGCGCCCATCAGTAAGAAGGACTTGTGTTTTGAACAACGTGGTGGCCGTCAACAAAGAGCGTCATGCAAGCACCAAGATCAAAGATCTGGTGGACTTCAAGTTCGCTGCACAGTTCCACATTTCATACGTCACCATGCATGAGTTTGCCCGGGGTGCGGCCAACTCTCCGATTGTTTTCATTGAAGACAAAGCCCAAGCTATGTTCCGCCCTGTGGCGCTGCTGGGGCTGAACCCCGGCGACAACTTGTTCGTAGATGCAGCAGGCCAATGGCTGGGTTCGTATGTGCCGGCCATCATTCGCCGCCATCCCTTTGCGTTGGCGCCCGCAGGCCCAGACGGCCAGCACGTGATCTGCATTGACGAGGCCAGTGAACTGGTCAGTCAGACTGAAGGCGCGGCGCTCTTTGACGCTCTGGGCCAGCCCACACAGGTGGTTGACAACGTTAGGCGTTACCTGAGTGATCTGCAAAAAATGGACGTACTCACGAACAGCTTTTGCGAATTTCTCAAGGCCAATCACCTGTTTTCACCCTTGAACATGCGGGTTCGCGACAAGGACAAGGTCAAAAACGTGGCGGGTTGCCATGTGGTCAACGAAGAGCGCGTGAATAACTTGTCGGATGAGCTTCACTTGGAAATGAAAAGGCACGGGTATCTGGCGCCTTTGTATGCCCACCTCATCTCGCTGGCGCAAATGGATCGACTGGTCAAACTGCAAGATGAGCGCGCCGCCAACGCCTCCGGGATTTAAAGCGCTTCAGCAGATTGATTTTTTTGCAGGCCCGCTCTGCATCAGCACAAACGGGCTGCCGGATGCGCCAGCCCTTATTGACCGGCGCGAACCAGGCGCAGGTACTTGCTCTGGGGTGTGCCGACTGCCACCGTGCCGTCTTTGAAATCCACGTACCAGAAGCTAGTGATGTCGTTCGCGTTGACCGTAGAGCTGATGTAAGCCACGGACTTGCTGGCCGGGAAAATCGTGGTGTTGATGGCCGGTGTAGACGGAGGCGTGATGCAGCGGTCCACCAGGGAGGCCAACTCTTTGACGGTCGGAATCCTCCAGTCACTGAAACCTGCACCCAAGGTGCTGGGGTTGTCGTTGACGTTTTTAAGCCAGTTGGCCAGGTAGGTGCTGGTGGCGCTTGCCGTGACAAAAGGCGGCGAGCTGGTTTGGCTGCATTGGGCGCCCACACTGCCTTCGGTACATTGCTTCCACATCAGGCCTGACTTTTTGTCGTAAATGGTACCGTCGGGCGTCGCAGCAATGGTGGCGTCCTTCATCACGTCAAAACGCGAGTCAGCGTCATTGCAGGTGGCCGCCCGAGGCACTCCATTGTCAAGACCCCCGCTGACCAAGCGCACAAAGGGTGTGCTGGCCGTTTTGGAGAAAAAGGTCACTGCCCCACCCTGCCCTGGCGAAACCACCCAGGCGTTGTCGGTCGCATTGGCCACCTCTTCAGCCGTCCAGAAGTCACCCGTCATGCGGGGTGCAGACAAGATCGTGTCTGCGTTCATGGGCTGGTTGATGAGGGTGCTGAAGTTCAAGACAGACAGCAGTTCATTGCTGCCGGGCACCCGCCAGTCGCTCTTGCCACACACATTGGCGTTGTTGGCGGCGTTCACCAGATTGGACATATTGGCATATGCGGACGGGGTATAGGTCGTTTGCCAGAGCAAGCCAGTCACCTTGTCCAATATGCAGGCGGGGCTGCCCGTTGTGGCGTCAAAAGAAAAGCCCAAGGCGCCGTCTGCATCGCTTTTGGTCAACGTGTTCACGTCGCGCCCAAAGGCGGGCAAGCCGGCCAGTGTGGCTGTTGCACCGGTGCCATTGAGGCCGCCTACATCGTCGTTGATGATGAGGCCCTTGAGGGTGCTGTTGGTCCCGCCCACAGTCTTCCAGGTCACGTTCAGTGTTTCATTGGGCTCAAACACCGTGTCGTGGCAGACTTTGATGGTGATGTAACCCGAGCTTGCCCCTGGTGCAAAAACCACGGGCTGGTCTTGCTGTTGCAGGTAATCAACGTCAGGACCACAAGACGCTCCTCCTTTGGCCGCCCCAGGGCTGCTGGCAAAACCCGGTTTGATGAGACTCACGGTGCTGATCCTGAGCTCCAGTCGGCTAACGACGGCCTTGTCCAGCGTCACCAAAAAATTCAGATCACTGGTTGAACCGCCGCTGCCCTCGAGCACCGAGCCCTCGGCGTCCACACGGAGCACAGTCGCCTCGACGGGAGGCACAACAACGCCCCCGCCACCGCCTCCGCAGGCCGTCAAAAGCAAACCGGCCACGACCGCACCTGCCAGGCCAAGTTGTCGCGCGGTAACAAGGCTCCATGCAGAGCGCACTCTTTGGTGTTTCATGTGTTTTCCTGATCAATCAAACTGAAAGGGGGTCTAGCCAGAACTCAAAGTCATCCTGGCTGAAACTGTTAAGGCCGGAAATAAAGGGTTGCTCACCCGGTGTGCCCAAAATAAAGGACTGCTGCATCTGCGGGGACAAGCCGTAGCTGGTGTCCGACAGCAAGTCGTCTGCGCCGCCATGCACACCCGGGTTGGCGCCCGTGAGCACCAGATCGCCTCGCAATGCTGCAGCCGCGGGAACGGGCGCCAAGTAGCGGCTGACGGCGGAGTCGCTGAAAAACTGTGCGGCCAGCGTCGGCTGAGCCGACAGCGTAGGCTGCGTCAACAGCGTAGGCACCGTGGACACGGTAGGCACCGTGGGCGCGGGGCCGGGATGCGCGAGCAAGGAGCTGTAGCTGGGGATGCCGGCCGAGATGCGCTGGGCGTCGGGCAACGAGAGCACGGCCGCGGGGTCTTGCGTCACGCGAACCGCGTTGCTGCCTTCTACCACCAGTTGGCGGTACAGCTTGCCTGCGTTCATGGCATTGAAGGAGGTCCGGCCGTTGGCGCCGGTCTCGCGCACCACCACGCCCTCGGGCACCGACACCTGCACCAGCTCCGTCACCACTTCAAGCACATTGCCTGGGGACGTGGTGGCAGGGCCATAACCGTTCAAGCTGATGGCTTTGGCAAAAATGTCGGCCGCGTTGTCTTTGTTGGCGTCGCTGACCGTGCCCCGTCCTGCATCAATCTTGACCACACCGCCTACCGTCAAGTCAGGTGACCAAGCATTGATGGTGCCCACATCCACGCTTGCACCGACCACGCTCACATCGCCGCCACGGCTGTCCAACCGGGAGCCCTGGGCCATCGTTATGCTGCCTTGGCCTCTGGACAGGCTGAGGGGGCTGGTGGTGGCGGTGTTGATGCCCGAATAGAGCCACACATTACCGCTGGCGTTCAAACTGAGCGCGCCCGGCACCTGAATAGCGCTTGCGGCCAAACCGGAGTTCAGCACGATGGACTCGCCTTTGAGCTCAATGGCCACAGGGACGGTGTTGTCGCCGCCTAAGCCCACGGTCCTGAAGTCGGTATTGCCCGCCACCACGATGCGGCCAAAACCAACCTCACCGATGAGCAGGTGGCCAAAATTGCTGCCTATGGCCGCGATGTCGGCGGTCGTCAGGCTCAGGGTGTTGGCGTCGTAGCCGCCCACCCAAACATCGTAGCTGCCTGCCTCTTGGCTGGAGCCAGCCGCCGTGATGGCCAGGGTGCTGCCGGCCTGGGTCGAATTGAAGCTGCCAGCGCCGCCCATGAACTTGAGGGCTTGCGCGTCTATGCTCACATCGCCACCGACGGTCACGCCGTTGGCAAAAGTGACTGACTTGGCGCCCTTGATGACCAATTCGCCGGCACTGCCCAAGGTCAAGGTATTGCTAAAGGTCACATCACCCGTGGCGTTGATCACCAAGTTGCCATAGATGGCGACGGACTCGCCAAAGCTGACGTCTATGGCCGAGGTGATGGTCAGGTCATCCAGATCCTTGATGGCCCTTTCCAGCCGGACATTACCACCGATGGCGCTCAAGCTCAGGTCCTGGTTCAAGCCTTCACCACTGAGCAGGCCACTGATATTGCCCGTGATGGTCAGATCTCCCAGCCCGCCGGTGCCTGCCGTGATCATGGAACCGCTCTGCACCAAGATGGAATCAGCCACCAAAATGCTACCTTTCATGGCCAGGTCATTGCTTGTCAAGGTGGTGGTATGGCTAGAGCCCATGATGACCAGGGTGTCGCCCCTGATCTGGCCCAGCATGTGCAAATGGCCACCCGTCCCTGAAATATCCAGCAGCAAGGGGTCATTGAAGACGACGGGCTGGCTCTGACCGGTTGCATTGGAGCCGTCAATCACGATGGACTGGTTGGTCTGGCTGCTGGTGCCGAACTCAATCAGGCTGAAGCCGTCTTGAATCAGTCCGATTTCATCCAAGCTCAGATGAAGCTCCGCGTCAGTAGCGCTCGGTACGCCACCGATATGAATGGCCGCAGGCGACGAGGTTGGCGTCTGCGGCGGCAAGGTGTTCACAGTCAGTTTCCCGCCCGTGCCCAGCAGCTTGGCACTGATTTCAACGCTGTTGGCCACCACATTGATGTCTTGGTCGCCCCTGTCCATCTCACGGTTGAAGACAACCTCGCCAGTGGCACTGACCTGGACGTCGACTTTGCCAGAGGTGCTCACAATGCCCGGCTGCATGCCCGCACCCGCACTGACGGTCACCGGGCTCGAGCCAGCGAAAATTTGTGCGTCGGGCATGATCAGATCGCCCTCGGTGGCCCGGACGATGACGGGCGCCGACGTAGAAATCATCACCGCTTGCGTGAGATTCACGGACCCTGCGGCCAGCACGCTGATGTCGCCGCTGGTGCTGACGATGTTGGCGGTGGCCGTCACGTTGGTTCCGTTCCCCTGCGTCTCGATCACGATGGTGCCACTGCCTTGGGCAGAGATGGCTTGGCCGTCGGCATCTGCGCCGTCGTTGAGCGTGATCGAGCCAGACTTGCTGATCAGCACGATGTTTCCGTTGTGACCCGTCACCAGGTCTGCCTGGCTGGCGTCGGTCACGGTGCTGCTGCTTGCGTCGGCATTGAAGTGGGTGACCGTGACGGTCACGCTGTCTACGGTCAGCGCGCCGTCTTGCGTCAGGTAGATGCCCGCCGTGTCCGTGCCCGTGCTCATTGCGCTGAGCGTGGCCACGTTCGTCGTCAGGTGGTTCAGTTCCGAGCCGATTGCATCGTCAGCAGTAAGCCGCAGCTTCGTCGCCGACACATTTTTAGTGCTGCCTGCCGCATTCACGATGGCGCCCGTGTCGGCCACCACGCTCACGTTGGTGGCGCTGACTTGGCCCAGGGTCACGTTAGCGT
>JBAXEN010000125.1:0-10802 GCA_037140415.1 Betaproteobacteria bacterium
CCTCCAGGTCGGGCTCTGGGCTGGCGGGGGTGTTCATGCTGCGGCTGGCGCGTGCCTCGCGGTTGGCGCGGGCGATCAGCGCCGGGCCGGCTGGGGGGTAGACCGCAGCCACCCCTACTTTGACACCCAGATCGCGCAGCCGGGCGTGGTCGGGCCGCAGCGCCAGCACCGTCTCTGGCGCGTCCAGCAGCAGGCTGAGCCAGACCGGTCCGTTGTCCAGGCTCTGCGCCGCACGCAGCTGTCCGGCCTGCAAGCCCAGGGCCTGGCTGATCTGGGTCAGCAGCTGTGGCGCAATGGGCTCGCGGCGACAGGCCGGTGCGGCAAAGGCCAGGCCGGCGCCGTCCTGCCGGATGCGCACCCGGCCGACCGCGCATTCCTGCACGATGAATTCAGCGTGCCGGGGCTGGCCGCCGGCCTCCAGCCAAGCGTGGCAGCTGCCCAGGGTGGGGTGGCCTGCAAAAGGCAACTCGCCGCCGGGGGTGAAGATGCGCACCCGGTAGTCGGCGTCGGCGTCGGTGGGCGGCAGCAGGAAGGCGGTTTCCGACAGGTTCGTCCACTGCGCCAGGGCCTGCATCTGCGCCTCGCTCAGGCCCTCGGCCTTGAGCACCACCGCCAGGGCATTGCCCAATAGCGGTGTGTCGGTGAAGACGTCAACCTGGGCAAAGGCTCTCATGGTGTGATCTCCCTGGGCTTTTGACTACTCTTGCGGCACGCCTGCGTCCTTGACCACCTTGGCCCATTTTTGCTGTTCGGACTTGAGGTAGGCGTCAAATTCGGCCGGGCTGTTGGTGCGGGCCTGGAAGCCCAGGCCTTCCATGCGCGCGATGAACTCGGGCGTTGCCGCCGCGCGTGCGGTGTCCTGCGCCAGCCGCGCACGCAGCGCCATCGGCGTGCCCTTGGGCGCATACAGGCCCATCCAGCCCACCGCCTCGTAGCCGGGCAGGCCGGCTTCGGCGGCAGTCGGCAGCTCGCCCACCGCCGCCAGGCGGGCCGGCCCGGTGACGGCCAGGCCGCGCAGCTTGCCGGCCTTGATGTTGGGGATCACCGTGTTGTCAAAAGCCACTTGCACTTGCCCGCCGAGCAGGTCGGCCAGCATGGGCGCGCTGCCTTTGTAGGGCACATGGGCGATCTGGGTGCCGGCCTGGGTATTGAACAACTCGCCGGCCAGATGCGGCGTGGTGCCGGTGCCGGAGGAGCCGAAGTTGAGCTTGCCCGGGTTGGCTTTGGCATAGGCGATCAGCTCGCGCAGGTTGGCCGCCGGCACATCGGGATGCACGGTGATGATGTAGGGCGTCAGCGCCACCAGGGAGATGGCGCCGAAGTCGGCCGCCGCGTCATAGGGCATCTTGCGGTAGACGGCCGGCGCAATCGCGTGGCTGCTGACAGTGGCCATCACCAGGGTGTAGCCGTCGGGCGTGGCTTTGGAGACGGCGTCGGCGCCAATCAGACCGCCGGCGCCCGCCTTGTTGTCCACCACCACCGGCTGGCGCCACTGCGCCGACAGCCGATCGGCGATGGCCCGGGTGACGATATCGACCGCTCCGCCGGCCGGATAAGGCACGACGATGCGCACTGGGCGGTTGGGCCACTCCTGGGCGTGCAGCGTGGTCGCGCCCAGCGCCAAGCCGCTGACCAGTATGGCCAGTGCGCTGCGGCGGCGGGGGTGGGCTCGGTGGGCCAGTGCGTTCATGCGATGGGTCTCCAATGGTGTTGTGTGATCATCCTACAGGAGCGCCGGCCGGGGTGGCCGCTGTGCCGTGTGGGAGCAGCGCCCTCGGCGCGAAGGGCCTTCGAAGAACCCCTGTAGCCCAATGGGCCGCCGCATCGCTGCGAGGGCATGCCTCCCGCACCCCGGCCAGGCTCAGTCTTTGCGGCCAGGCGCCACCGCCATCTTGCGCCCGAGCACCACCGTGGCCAGCACCGCCAGCGCGAAGCCCACGGTCATCGCGTCCAGATGTTCGCCGATCAGAGCCACCGCAAACAGCATCGACAAGAAGGGCTGCAGCAACTGCACCTGGCTGACCCGCACCGTACCGCCGATCGACAGGCCGCGGTACCAGAAAAAGAAACCCACCCACATCGGAAACAGGGCCAGGTAGCCCAGCGCCAGCCAGGTGCTGGTGTGCACCGGCACCTGCGGCTGGCTCCACCAACTGCCGGGCAGTGTCAGCGGCAAAGCCAGCACCAGGGCCCAGCAAATCACCTGCTCGGGCGCCATCTGGCCCGACAGGCGTGCGCCCCAGGCATAGCCCATGGAGGCCGAGAAGATGGCCAGCAGCAGCAGGGCGTCGGCTTGGTGCAGCGCGATCGCGCCGGGCGGGGCGCGCAGCAGGGCATAGGTGATGACCAGTGCGCTGCCCAGCCCGGCGCACAGCCAAAAGCCCAGCGACGGGCGTTGCCTGTGCATCACGGTGCCGATGACGGCGGTCGACAGCGGCAGCAGGCCCAAAATCGCGCTGGCATGGACCGCCTCGACCTGTTGCAGCGCCAGCGAAGTGCAGATCGGAAAGCCCAGCACCACGCCCAGCGAAATCACGATCAGGGGCAGCCACTGGCTGCGTGCCGGCCAGGGCGCGCGCACCGCCAGCAGGTAAGTCACCGACAGGCCGGCAGCCAGCACCGCGCGAGCCAGCGCCACGAACACGCCCGACAACTGAGGCGCCTCAGGCGTGCCCACCGCCAGCCGCGTCATCGGCAGGGTGACCGAAAAAATCACCACGGCCACCAGCCCCAAGAGCAGGCCGCGGCGCTGGGCGGCGGCTGTGCTCATCGCAGCAAAATCCACAGGCCGGTGAAGGTCAGCACGCCGGCCATCAGGCGGTTAAAACGCAGCAGGCGCAGGCCACTGCCGTCGGGGCCGGCCAGCCACTGGCGCAGCAGCGATCCCACCAGCGCGTAGGTCAGGTTGCTGCAAAAGGCGAAAAACATCATCACCGGCACCACCTGCAGCAGCCGCGTCAGCACCGGGCCTTGGCCGGCCACCCAGCCGCTGACCACGGTGAGCGCCAGCATCCAGGCCTTGATGTTGACAAATTGCAGGCCTATGCCTTGAAAGAACCCCACCTGCAAACGGTCGCCGGCTTGGCCCAGGCCCCGGCTGCGCGCCAGCTTGAGCGCCAGCCACAGCAAATACCCGACGCCGGCCGCTTTGACCACCCAGACCAGCCAAGGCGCGGCCAGGATCAGGGTGCCCAGCCCCAGGGCGCAGGCGCTCAGCAGCAGGCTCCAGCCCACCGGCACCGAGCAGACAAAGGGCAGGGCCCGGCGCAGCCCCAGATTGGCTGCCAGGGTGGTCGATAAGGTGGTGTTGGGGCCGGGCGAAAAGCTCATGGCGGTGGCCAGCGCGATCAGCGCCCAAAATTCGGAAGGGTTCATGCGGGGGTAAGACTTTGCGGGGATCATGACACAGTCGGGCTCTTGAAATCCGGCCCAGCGCCCCAACTTCGCCCTCCATGACTTCCCAGACCCACTCCTTCCAGGCCGAGGTGGCCCAGCTGCTCAAGCTGGTCACCCACTCTCTTTATTCCAATCCCGATATCTTTTTGCGCGAGCTCATATCCAATGCATCGGATGCTTGCGACAAGCTGCGTTTCGAGGCGCTCAATGACAGCACTTTGTTCGAAGATGCACCCGAATTGCAGGTCAAGATCGAGGTCGACGCCCAGGCCCGCACCCTGACCATCACCGACAACGGCATCGGCCTGTCGCGCCAGGAAGCCATCGACAACCTGGGCACCATCGCCAAGAGCGGCACCCGTGAATTCATGAGCCGATTGACGGGCGACCAGAAAAACGATGCCCAGCTGATCGGTCAATTTGGTGTTGGTTTTTATTCGGGCTTCATCGTGGCCGACCGCATCACCGTTGAAAGCCGCCGCGCCGGCCAGCCCAGCGGGCAGGGCGTGCGCTGGAGCAGCCAGGGCACCGGCGACTTCGAGGTGCAGGACATCGAGCGCAGCCAGCGCGGCAGCAGCGTCATCCTGCACCTGAAGGAAGACGCCAGCGACTACCTGGGCGCCTGGAAGCTCAAAGGCATCATCAGCAAATACTCCGACCATATTTCGCTGCCCATCCTCATGCCCAAGGAGGAGTGGAAAGAGGGTGAAAACGACCAGCCTGGCGAGATGGTCAAAACCGGCGAGTGGGAAACCGTCAACAAGGCCAGCGCCTTGTGGAGTCGCTCCAAAAAGGACATCACGCCCGAGCAGTACGAAGATTTCTACCAGCAAATCAGCTATGACCAGGCCGCTCCTCTGGCCTTCACCCACAACCGGGTGGAGGGCGCGGCCGAATTCACCCAGTTGCTCTACATCCCGTCCAAAGCGCCAGGCGATCTCTACAACCGCGAGAAGGCGCCCGGCGTCAAGCTCTATGTCAAGCGCGTCTTCATCATGGACGATGCCGAGGCGCTGCTGCCGGTCTATCTGCGCTTCGTGAAAGGCGTGGTCGATTCCAGCGACCTGCCGCTCAATGTCTCGCGCGAGATCTTGCAGGAAAGCCGTGCGGTCAAGGCCATCCGCGAGGGCAACACCCGCCGTGTACTGTCCATGATCGAGGACCTGGCCAACAACGAAGCGGAAAAATTCAAGACCTTCTATGCCGAGTTCGGCGCCGTGCTCAAGGAAGGCCTGGGCGAAGACTTTGCCAACCGAGATCGCATCGCCAAGCTGCTGCGTTTTGCCTCGACCACCTCCGACACCATCAGCGTTGGCCTGGCCGACTACAAAGCCCGCATGAAGGAGGGCCAGCAGGCCATCTACTACATCACTGCCGACACCCAGGCGGCCGCGCGCAGCAGCCCGCAGTTGGAGATCTTTCGCAAAAAGGGCATCGAAGTGCTGCTCATGAGCGACCGGGTCGACGAATGGGCCTTGAGTTTCCTCAACGAATTCGACGGCACCGCCCTGCAAAGCGTGGCCAAGGGCCAGGTCGACCTCGGCCAATTGCAGGACGAGGAAGAAAAGAAGGCCGCCGAACAGGCCGAGACCGCCTTCAAACCGGTGCTCGAGCGCCTGAAGGAGGCCCTCAAAGACAAGGCCACCGATGTGCGGGCCACCACCCGCCTCGTTGATTCGCCGGCCTGCCTGGTCGTGCAAGACGGCGGCATGTCCATGCAACTGGCCCGCATGCTCAAGGCCGCCGGCCAGAGCGCGCCGGCGGTCAAGCCGGTTTTGGAGGTCAATGCCGGCCACCCCTTGGTCAAGAAATTGGAGGCGGCCGAGGCCCATTTTGACGACTATGCCCACATTCTGTTCGACCAGGCCCTGCTGGCCGAAGGCGGGCTGCCTGATGACCCGGCCGCGTATGTACGCCGGGTCAACGCCTTGCTGGCCTGATCTGAGCCGAAAGGGGTGCAAAGGCCTTGCAGGTCGAGGTGTTTGTAAGGCCTAAGGATTTCTGGCGATTGGGCTCGGTACACTGAGAGTGCCTATGGCGAAGATGGCTTCGCCATGAGGCCATTGCCGAGCGGCATGACCTTGACCAGCCCACCGATCCCGTTAAATTCTGCTGAGCTGTTTGCCCTCACCGACGATGGCGGCGGCAACGCGCTGGGCCGGTTTCGGCGGCGTTTGAAATTCACCCTCAGGCTGGCCTGGAACCGTCGCCACCTGCAGCGCTTGCAGCATGATTTTGCGGGTCGCGGCGTACACACCCTCTTGCACCAGGACGTCAAACTGCTGCTCAGGGGCACCCGGCCCTATCTCTGGAATGGCTTGGCTGCGCAAGCTCGCTTCGAGGCGCAGACCTGCCATTTCGACTGGATGGTGCAGCATTTTTCAGCGCCGGCGGTGCGCGCTTTTTATGCCGCCGGCCGCCGGCCCCTGCTGAGCCTGCAGCGCGGCGGTCACACCGTCAGCTTGCACCTGCAGCCGGCCTATGGCCTGGGCCGTGAGGGTGAGCTGGAATTGCACTTGTGTCTGGACGGACAGGAGGTTTTGCGCGCCGCCTTGAGCGTGCTGCCTGCGTCCTGCCTGGCCATGAGCCGTGGCGGCCAGGTGCTGTGTGTGGGCAGCGTCCAGGGCAACCGTGACGGCAAAGAGCAGGTGCAGCAGTTGACCGCGCTGATGGAGCGCACCCGGCCCAGTGGCCTGATGATGCAGGCTCTGCAGGGCTTGGCTCAGGCCTGGGGCGTGGCGGCGCTGATTGGCGTCAGTGACCAGGGGCATGTCTATGCCGGCTACCGCGGCCTGGCCAAGCGGGTTGGCCAGCGCTATGACGAGCTGTGGCAGGAGCTGGGCGCAACCGAGCGCTGCAATGCCACCCATTGGCGTCTGCCGATGCAGTGGCTCGCGCGTGACGAGTCCGAGGTCGCCTCGAACAAGCGCTCGCAGCTGCGCCGACGCAATGCCTTGCGTGAGCAGATTTTTCAGGCCTGCAAGCTGTCCGCGCTTGATTTGCAGTAAGGCCGGGGCGTTTGCCCGGGCAGGCGTGTAAGCTTGTGGTGATCGGTGCGGGCCTTGTGCGGCCCGGCCTGACATGGGAGTGTTCATGACTGTGCCTGCCCCCCAGGTTTTGGCGTTTGATGTGTTCGGCACCGTGGTCGACTGGCACGGCAGCATCGTGCGTGAGCTCGCTGCGCTCGACCCCGAAGTCGATGGCGACGCCTTTGCGCTTGCCTGGCGCGCTGGCTACAAGCCGGCGATGCAGCGGGTGCGCTCGGGGCAATTGGCTTGGACCCGCATTGATGAGCTGCACCGGCTCATCCTCGACGACATCCTGCCGGACTTCGGCCTGCAGCACCTGAGCGAAGCCGAGCGGGTGCACCTCAATCGCGTCTGGCACCGCCTGTCGGCCTGGCCCGACGCGGTGGCCGGCCTGGAGCGCCTGAAAAAACGCTTCATCATCACGCCCCTGTCTAACGGGAACATTGGCCTGCTCACCCAGATGGCCAAGCGCGCCGGCCTGCCCTGGGACTGCATTTTGTCGGCCGAGGCGTTTAGGGCTTACAAGCCCGATCCCGCCACCTATCTTGGGGTGGCCCAGGTCTTTGATGTCGCGCCTTCCGAGGTGATGCTGTGCGCGGCACACCACGATGATCTGCAGGCAGCGCAAGCCTGCGGCCTGCGCGCCGCCTATATCGAGCGGCCGCTGGAATTTGGCGCCGCCCACATCAAGGACGTCTCGCCCCAGCCCGGCCCCGAGTTGCATGTGCGCGACATCTTGCAATTGGCCGATCGCCTGGGCTGCTGAGCAGGGTTGACGATCACCGGGATCGGCGCGCCGCCCCCGGCGCGATGCGGCCTGCGATCTGCCGCTTCATCTTGTCTCACTTTCGCTTCTTGCCGTTCGATCCCCCTGGCTCATCGCGCAGGTGCTCGCTCACCAGCTGCCGCAGCAGCTGCATCACCGGTGCTTCGGTGCGTCCGCTCAGGCTCACATAGGCAAAGCGCGCGCCTATGCCCAGCTCAGGCTCCACTTTGAGTTCACACAGCCGCCTGCCCTGCAGGCCCTCGCGTGCGGCGGCCACGATGCCCAGAAAAATCGCTTGCGTCTGCTCGACGGTGGCGATCAGGCCGGGGATGTCTTCACACACGATGGCGGTGATTTTTTCGGCCTGTGTGCCCGGCCCGTATTGTTCGAGCAGGGTGCGCGAGACCTCGGCCGATAGCGGAATGCCGGCCATGGGGTAGGCCAGCACCTGCGCCATGCTGACCTGGCGCTTGCGCGCCAGCGGATGGTCGGCGCGGCAGACAAAGCCGGCGCGCAGCTCGCCCAGCGACTCGATCTGCAGGTCGGGCGCGGGCTGCACCCGCCGCGCGTCGACCACCAGCGCGTCGAGCTGGCGCGCGCGCAGCTGCACCAGCTGCAGCTCGGTCGGGCCCCGGGTGATGTTCACCCGCACCCGGGGATATTGCTCGGCGGCCAGCCGCATCAGCGGCTGCATCAACAAGGCACCGGGGCCCGAGCCCAGGCCGACCCGGATCAAGCCTGCGCCTTCTTGCAGCAGCTCGGCGCTGCGCTTGAGCTCGGCCGCATCGCGCACGATGCCGCGCGAGCGCTCGACCACCTGCTGGCCCAGGGGCGTGAGCTCATTGCGTTTGCCAATGCGGTCCAGCAGCTTGCCGCCCAGATCGCTCTCCAGAGTCTGGATGCTGCGGCTGAGTGCCGACTGGGTCAGAAAACAGCGCTCGGCCGCCTTGCTGAAGGAGCCGGTTTCAGCCAGCGCCAGCAGATGTTCCAGACTGCGGATGTTCATGGCGCTTCCTCAAATCATGCGGATAACTCATTATTACCAGAAAAATAATGCAATAGACGCATTGAATGGAGCTGCTTAGCATTAGCGCCATATTCAACCCCTCCGGGAGATTTTTATGACCGCTGCCCCGCGCTCCTTGCTTCGTCGTTGTGTCATCGCCCTGGCCTGCGCAGCCAGCGTCGGTGCGGCTCTGGCCCAGAGCTTTCCCAGCAAGCCCGTCACCCTGATGGTGCCTTACCCTGCGGGCGGCCTGTCGGACGTGATCGCCCGCACCTTGAACAACGCCCTGTCCAAGCAACTCGGCCAGCCGGTGCTGGTGGAGAACCTGGGCGGTGCCAGCGGTGGCATCGCTGCACAAAAACTGCTGGCCAGCCCGGCTGATGGTCACATGATCTTCCAGGGCTCGCCCAATGAACTGATCCTGGCGCCCATGTCGAATGCGGCCATCAAATACAAGGCCGAGGACTTTCGCCTGGTGCAGATGATCACCATCAACCCCATGGCCATGTTCGCCCGCAAAGACCTGCCAGCCAACAGTGGCGAGGAACTGCTGGCCTATGCCCGCAAGTCTGCCGCCGCCGGCGCCCCCCTGACCTATGCCAGCGTGGGCCCCGGCTCCATGTACCACCTGCTCGGCGAGCAAATGTCCAAGCTCACCAACATTCCCATGACCCATGTGCCCTACAAGGGCGCAGCACCTGCCTTTCAGGACATGATGGCTGGCTTGGTCGATGTATTCATGACGCCCTATGGCAAAGGCCAGGTGGCCCTGGTCGACGAGGGCAAGCTCAAGGCCGTGGCCGTGCTCTCCTCCGACCGCCAGCAACTGGTCAAGAATGCGCCCCCGCTCAACGACACGCAGGCTCTCAAAGGCTTTGTGTTTGACACCTGGGCCGGCTACTTTGTGCGCAAGGACACACCCGAGCCCATCGTGCAGGCCCTGCACAAAGCCCTGAGCGAGGTGGCCAATGACCCGGCGGTGCGCAGCGCGCTCGAAGCCCACGCCATGATCGTGCCCCGTCCGCAGCCGCTGGCCGCGGTGGCCAAGGTCTACGCCGACAACACCGAAAAATACCGGGCGATTGCCCGCGCCATCAACCTGCAGCCGCAGTAAGGTCCATCATGCAAGCGGCCTACCTGGGTGATGCGCTGGCCGGGCGCATCGGTGAATTCGTGCGCCTGCGCCGCGACATCCATGCCCATCCCGAGCTCGGTTTCGAGGAGCACCGCACCGCCGCCTTCGTGGCTGGCAAGCTGGCCGATTGGGGCTATGAGGTGTACACCGGCATCGGCGGCACCGGTGTGGTGGGCCGGCTGGTGCGCGGCAACAGCGACAAGCGCCTGGGGCTGCGCGCCGACATGGACGCGCTGCCCATCGTAGAAGCCTCGGGCCTCGATTGGGCCAGCCGCTCGCCGGGCCTGATGCACGCCTGCGGCCACGACGGCCACACCGCCACCTTGCTGGCTGCGGCCCGGCTGATCGCCGAGGACGCCGATTTTGACGGCACCCTGCACCTGATTTTCCAGCCGGCCGAAGAAGGCGGCGGCGGCGCACTGCGCATGATGGCCGACGGCCTGTTCGAGCGCTTTCCCTGTGACGCCATCTTCGCCCTGCACAACATGCCAGGCATGGAGACGGGCAGCTTCCATTTCCGGCAAGGCCCCTCTATGGCCTCCAGCGACTACGCCAGCATCACCTTGCACGGCGTGGGCGGTCACGGCGCCATGCCGCACACCACCGCCGACACGGTGGTGGCGGCCGCTTCCATCGTGATGGCGCTGCAGACCGTGGTCTCGCGCAATGTGGATCCGCTGCACACCGCGGTGGTGACCGTCGGCGCACTCAACGCTGGCCAGGCCAACAACGTGATCCCGGCCCAGGCCCAGCTCGAGCTGAGCATGCGTGCGCTTGACCCGCAGGTGCGGCGGCTGCTGCGCGAGCGCGTTTGCGAGTTGGTGGAGCTGCAGGCGGCCAGTCTGAAGGTGCGCGCCGAGATCGATTGGCGTGACGGCTATGCGGTGCTGGTCAACGCCAGCGAGCCCACCCGGCTGGCCACGCAGGTAGCGATCGACCTCTTTGGCGCCGAGCGGGTGCACACCGAGGCCCGGCCCCTGACCGCCAGCGAGGACTTTGCCTTCATGCTCGAAAAAGTGCCGGGCTGCTACTTCCTGGTGGGCAACGGCGGCCCCGGCTCGGCCGGCGCCTGCATGGTGCACAACCCGGGCTACGACTTCAACGACGACATCATTGAGCCGGGGGCACGCTTGTGGCTGGCCCTGGTTGAGAAATTTCTCTCCTCGGGAGATCATTGAAGCTTTGATTTTTCAGTGTCAGTCGGGAGAGACCGCTCTTGCAGCGGCGCCGAAGAAGCAACCGCCCCGGAAACTCTCAGGCCCCAGGACCGGCTGACACGTTCACACTCTGAAGAGCGGCGCAGCCTGTCTGCGCCCACCGCAGGAGCAAGCCCGGAGCCTTCCGGGTGAATCTCTCAGGTTCCAAACAGAGGGGGCGTTCGCTGCGCAATGACGTGGCGAACTGCCTTTTTTGGAGCGAACCTCATGAAATCCATCGCAGTCATTGGTGGCGGCATCACCGGCGTGACCA